>JBDTEO010000023.1:0-67298 GCA_039922495.1 Candidatus Dormiibacter sp. | reverse complement strand
TTCAAAGACACCGGAACCGTTGGGATCGCCTGCGCCGAAGCCGTCACCCTCGGGCTCATCATCTTTGGCCTGACGCTCCTCTCACGCCGGGTCATCGACACCAAGATCGAGTACTGAGATGAGTGTTGCCACCCCCGCCGTTGGAGCGGACGGCCCGATCGCGATGGCTGAAGAGGAACGACGCCCTCAGCCGGACACCACCGACCGTGTCAACCAACTCGAGGTGATCGTCCGCTACCTGCTGTACGGCATCATCACGCTGTTCCTGTTCGTCCCCTTCGTCATGACGGTGCTCTCGTCATTCAAGACCTCGGCCGAGGTGATCGCCTTTCCACCGACACTGCTGCCGAGCGTCTGGCACCCGGAGAACTACCTCCGGGTCTTCACCGAGACGCAGAACTTTCCCCGCCAGGTTTTCAACGGCTTCTTCGTGACCCTGATCATCGTGGCCCTGAACCTGTTTTTCGATGCGCTGGTGGGCTACGCCTTTGCCCGGCTCGAGTTCCCCTTCAAGAAGGTGCTCTTCGCCCTCATGATCGGCACCATGGTGATCCCGGGCTTCGTGTTCTTCGTGCCGCGCTTCATCTTGCTCCAACATTTCCCCTCCTTCGGAGCTACCGGTCTGATCAATACCTACGCCGCGCTGCCCGTTCTCTATTTCGTGCAGCCGGCCTACATCCTCCTGATGACGCAGTTCTTCAAAAGCATCCCTAAAGAGCTCGAAGAGGCGGCCATCATGGATGGCCTCGGCTGGTTCGGCATCTTCTGGAAGATCGTTATGCCGCTGGCGCGGCCGGCGCTGCTGGCCACGGGCATCCTCACCTTCGCCGGCATGTGGAACAACTTCCTCGACTGGCTGATCTACATGCAGACCTCGAACATGTACAACATCCAGCTCGGCCTGGTCACCTTCCGGCAGCAATTTCAGAACCAGTGGGACCTGATCATGGCGGGATCGGTGCTGGCGATCATTCCCATCCTGATCGTCTACGTCGCCGGCCAGCGGTACTTCGTACGAGGCATCGCGACCACCGGGTTGAAGTAACCGGCCCAGTCCTCGAACCGATCGACCCTGTCCTCACGGCCGACATCAAGCTCGGTGAGCGGGCTGTCCGCAACCTTTCGTTACCCCCTCCCCATCCCGCCCCGCAAAGGGGGCGGGAGCATCCAGGGTTAGTTCTGCAAGCGGGGGAGGGAGATATCCGCTAGGCGCCGGGAAGGGAGTTATCGCGGAGGGAAACGGGCCGCGAAAAGGTAGGCAACCAGGCAGGCGAGAAAGACGTAGATCCCAATGGCCGCAACGTAGGCTGCAACCTGCAAGAGGCCAGACCGGCCGTAGGTGATCGCGAACGCCGTCAGCAGAAGCGGAAGAAGCGCCGTGAAGCGGCCAACCGAGAATCCAGCGATGAACGAAAAGGCGAACCCGCCAATGGTGGCGATGCAGAGAAACGCGAGCCACCGACGATAGCGGTGTCGGGCTCGCGCTAGGCCCGTGCGAGGGGGGCGGCCGCGAGCGGCCCCTGCGGCACCTGGCCCTGGACGATCTCGAAGCCCGTGGTGTTGCTCAGGGCCTCGACGTGGTCGTTCTGCACGTGCAGGTCCATCGCCCCTTTTCCGGCCCGAAGGTTGCGCAGCGTCAGGTTGGGCAGCCACCACGGCATCGCCGGGTTGACGTAGATGGTTTTGGCCCGCCCGTTGGTGTGGATGCCGCAGAGGATCGCGACCAGCCGGAAGACCGCCGCGGCGCTCCAGGCCTGGGGGACGTTGGTGCCGAGGTAGGGGACCGGGAACGTTCCTTCCTCGCGCGTGATCCCGGCAAATAGCTCCGGCAACCGGTAGGAATCGAAGCGCTCCGCCGCGGCGAAGGTGCCCTCGGCGATCATCTGGGCCTCCTTGTGGCGGCCGGCGCGGCGGAAGCCACCGGCGATGGTGGCATTGTCGTGCGGCCAGACGGAGCCGCAATGGTAGGAGTGCGGGTTGAAGCTTTTGTGCTCGCTCGAGAGGGTTCGGACCCCCCAGCCGCTCCACATATCGGGTCGCATCAGCCGGTCGACCACGCGGTTGGCGCGATCGAGAGGCACGATGCCGCTCGCGAGCAGGTGGCCGGCATTCGAGGCCACGCTCTTGACCGGCTTCTTCTCGCCATCGAGCGCGAGGTAGTAGGTGCCCTCGCTCTCCCACCAGAACGTTTCGTTAAAACGCTCGTACAGCGTGAGCGCGCGCTGGCGGAGCTCCTCGGCCCGCGCGTCATCGCCCCAGACCTTGAAGATCTCGGACATGCGCAGGTAGGCGTCGAAGGCGTAGCCCTGCAGCTCGCAGAGGGCGATCGGCAAGGAGGCGATGGTGCCGTCCTCGTGCTGGATCGCGTCGTGCGAGTCCTTCCAGCCCATGTTGTAAAAGCCGCGGCTGGATCGGGTCTTGTACTCCTGGAAGCCGTCGCCGTCCCGGTCGCCGTAGTTGATCAGCCAATCCAGCGCCTGCTCGGCGTTCAATCGGTACTTGTTGACCAGGTCCTCATCGGCGGACCACTGGTAGGCATACGACAGCACGATCAAATAGAGCGGGGTGGCATCGTGCGTGCCGTAATAGGGCGCGAAGGGCAACAGCCCGAGGCTGGCGATCTCGCCAAAGCGGAGCTCGTGCGGGATCTTCCCCGGCTCCTTGTCCTGCTCCGCGTTGTCGTTGGTGGCCTGCACTTTGGCCAGCCGGTCGAGCGCGCCAAGGGCAAACTCGGGAAAGGCGGTGATGCTCTCCATCGCGACCACCAGGGAGTCGCGGCCGAACAGCGTCACGTACCAGGGAATCCCAGCGGCCGGCACATAAACGCTCTTCTTGACCGCGAAATCGGACATCCGCAGCGCCTCCATGTCATCGACGGCCTGCGCCCAGATCTTGGGCAGGATCGGGTGGCTGGTTTCCAACATCACCGGGGGCAGCTTGCCGGTCGCCATATCCGGGTGCCGGTTCCCGACGGCGTAGCAGGGGAGGACGCGGGCCCGGTGGCCGTCGATGACCGGCGACCACTCGAGGCAGCTGTGCCAGGTCGACTTGGGCGCGAGGTTGATGACGAACACGATCCGGCCGTTCGCGTACTCGGGCAGCGACCCGCTCTTGGTCACCCGCAGGATGAGGTCGCGCTTGAAGGTCTGATTGCTGTAGGCGGTTCGCAATTCTGCGGCCTTTTCGTGCCATGCGCTTTGGATATCGCCACGGCGAACCAGCCGTTTGCGGCGCACGTCGAAGATATCGGCGAAGTCGGATTCGATCGCGATCTCGACCACCAGCCGCACGGGAATCGGGGCATAGCTGTAGAAGTCGTAGTCCTCGTGGATACCCTCGAAGATCGTGCGGTCGAGACGGAAGCCGATCGACCGAGCCTTCAGCATGGCGTCGGTGCCGTCGATCTGGCCGGTGAGCGGCAGGTCGGGCGTGAGGTATTCGTGCCTGGCTGAGAAATGGTCGACGGCGCTGCCATCGAGCAAGAGGGGAGTCCGTCCGTTGATGGTGATGCGATAGGACGAGACGAAGCGGGTGTCGCGGGCAAAGAAGCCGACGTCGCCGGTCGGCTCCATCGTTCCATCGACATCGCAGACCAGGAACTGGTGATCGTGATTGATGGTGACCGACGGCGACCCCTGGCTGACCGGCATCGAAGTTAGCTTACGAATTGGTCGTTGCCGGACTTGACATTCTTCGATATTGAGTAGATCATCGACTCAATTAATATGTCGCCGCGGAAATACGTCATGGATCGGCGGATGGCGGCCAGCGGGGCTACCCGCCGGCGGGTGGTCGAGGCGGCCGTCGCGCTGCATGGAGAGCGGGGGACCGCTGCGACTCGCTGGGCGGATATCGCCGAACGGGCCGACGTCGCCCTCGGGACCGTGTACCGCTACTTCCCGAGCAATGACGAGCTGATCCCCGCCTGTACCTCCCACGCCGCCCAGTTCACCCGGCCTCCAACGCCGGACATCTTCCGTGGTGAGCCGGCTGGCGCAGCGCGGATCGCCATCCTGGTTCGCGAATCCTTTGCCTTCTACGAGCGCGCTGCCACCTGGCTCCGTCACGGTATCGGCGATCGTCGACGGGTTCCCGCACTGGACCGGATCTATCGACGTAACGAGGAAGCCTATGAAGGCCTGGTTCGCCTTGCCCTGGGCCCCGGGGGGCGCGCACATGCCGTCGATGCGACGGTGGCCTTGACCAGCTTTTCGAGCTGGAGCACGCTCCACGACCGCGGCCTATCCACCAGCGAGGCCGCAGCCCTGGTCACGGATCTCTTGACGCGATGGCTGAGCGGGAATCGACCAAATCGGCGGAATCCAACCTGAGGAGTGGTAAGGATGCAAGTAGTTGAGGCGCAACGGTTAACGGTCGACCCCGGAGAGCGGCGCGGGAAGTCCTTTTATGAAGGCGGGTTTGGGGTTGACTTCAAGATCTTTGGCAGTGAGACTGGCGGTTCCCTGGCGGTGGTCGAGCACCCGGTCGCGCCGCACCGGCTGATTCCTCCCCATACGCATGCCGACACTGACGAGTATTCCTACGTCCTGGAAGGCGAGATCGGCGCACGGATCGGCGACCGCATCCTCACGGCGACGGTCGGCACCTATGTCTTGAAGCCGCGCGGCATCATGCACACGTTCTGGAATGCCACCGACAAGCCGGCCCGGATCCTCGAGATCCTCTCGCCGGCCGCGTTCGAAAAATTCTTTGAGGAGATGGGCGATCTCGTAAAGAACCCCGGACCGGAGACGCCGGAACGGCTGGCGGCCCTGGCCGCCCGTCACCATAATGTCCTGTCCATGGACTGGGTGCCCGCGCTCAAGGAAGCCTACGGGCTGAAGCTGCTCGGCGAGCCCTAGTCGACGCTCGGTCTCCCCAACGCGGCCTTACAGGGTGTACCGCGTGCCAACCGCGTTGGGGATGAACCGATCACCGAAGACCCGCGCCAGGGCATGTTGCGCTCGCCAGCCGGTGCAATGCGCCGGAACCAGGAAATGGGGGTGCATGGCGAAGAGGTCCCGGCAGACCTGCTCGATCAGGGGTTCGTAGAGCGGGCCGTTCAGATGGAACCCACCGATCACGGCATGGAGGTCGTCCACGCCGGTCAACGCCCGCGCGTAACGCGTGATGTTGACGACGCCCGCGTGGCCGCAACCGGTGATGACGACCAGCCCCTGGCCGCGAACGTTGACCACCACCGCCTGGTCGTCGAGGACCAGGGGGTCCGGCTCCCAGGCGCCGTTCCGCCAGGCCTGCTGCACCGGAAAGCCCGGCTCATACCCGGTGGTGCGGTCGACCTCGCCCGTGATCAGCACGGCATTCTCAAACAGGAAGCTCGACTGCCGCTCCTCGATGATGGTGAAACCGGCCTCCTCGAGCGCCCGCCGGCTGGTGGTAGGTAACTCATTCGGCGGCCGCCCCGGCAGGGTCACCCGCCGACGGTTCCAGAAATCGGGGTGCAGCAGGATCGGCAGATTGCGCCGGCCGAGCCGCTGGATCAAGGCATCGAGTCCGGTGGTGTGATCGAAGTGGCCGTGGCTGCAGATCACCGCCTCGATCTCCGTCGGGTCGAGGCTCAACCGCCGCATGTTCTCGACCATTCCGGTCGGGCTGACGCCGCAGTCGAAGAGGAATCGATGTACGCCCTGGCCGATGGTGACGGTCAAGAGCAGCGAGAAGCCGTGTTCGGCGATCAGCTGGTCGGGGGCCTGCCGATCGACCATGGTGGCGGCTTCGAGGCGCGGTCCGTTTGGGTCAGGCCCCTGGCGGTGCGCCGGCCCCTGGTCCGGCATGAAGATGTCGTAGGTATTCTCGACCAGCGTCGTGATGACGAGGGAATCCACCGGCTCGAGGGGGATGCGGGCCGGTGCCATCAGCAGTAATGGTACGGAGGCCACGGAGACTAGCATGATGGCCGGATGAAGATCACGTTACGCGCCGATGTTGTCCGGGACCTGCAGCCGATGGATGCTGCCCACTTCACCGGGCTGACCCGCTCAAAGACGCTCCTCGATGCGCCGTCGAAGCCGATCAGCACCACGGCCGCGGTCGTGCGCTTCGAACCGGGCGTGCGCAACCACTGGCACTCACATGCGGGCGGTCAGCTGATCCAGGTGGTCGAGGGCGAGGGATGGGTCCAGGCAAAAGGCCAGGAGGCGCGCCGGATCGCGGTCGGTGATGTCGTGGCGACCGAGCCAAATGAGGTCCACTGGCATGGCGCCGGCCGCCTCGGACCAATGGCGCATGTTGTCGTGAACCTGGGCGAGACGACCTGGTTTACAGAGTCGCCGGTACCGCCGGAGTAAGGGCTGTTAGCCGAAGCTGAGGACCGTGCCGTCCCTGGTGACGTCGAGCTCCAGCACGACGTTGCGGGTGACGGTGCTGAGGAGACCCGACTGGACCGTTGCCTGCACCTGGTAATGCATCGTCCCATCGGCGTCGGTCGTCTCGGTGCAGGCAAGCTTCCTAACGCGTGCGAAGTCGGCGGTACCGGGCTCCACCGAGCAGCGGGTGAGATCCGCGTAGATATCCTTGCGAAACGCATAGGCGCGGTTGCCATCCCAGCAGGTCTCGACATCGAGGCGAACCTCCGCTCCGAAGCCATACCCGACATCGCGAGTCCCGGTGAAGTGCCCACACGTCTCGTTGGCCGAGAGGAGCCCGTGCTTGGCGTCGTCCCGGACGGCGCTGGCCTCCACTGGCAGCGCGGCAATGGCGACCAGCCAGAGGGCGGCAAGGAGCGGAACCGCAATGAGTGGGAGCCAGCGCGATGGCGACAGGCGAGACGGCGACTCCGCCTCCTCGACCGACCCGGGCTGGAGCCAGGCAATGACGACGGTTGGCAGCGCGGCCAGGAGCTCGAGCAGCCCGATAATCCATCGGCTGCCGAAAACGTCTGCCGGTTGAATGGGCGTGCCCGAGTTGTCAGCAATGGATCCGGCAATGGCGCCAAGCACCATGACGATCACGCCGAGGAGGATCAGCCGGAACGCGAGCCGGTAGGCGCGGTCGCGGAGCGCGGCCTGGCGCTCATCCAGCGAAGCGGTGCGGGCGAACGCGAGCCAGCCGGTCAGGGCGCCCAGGACCACATCGAGCAGGAGGAGGGCCAGCGTGAGCGGCATGCCGGCGCCATCCAGGGAGCGCGGGAGCGGAACCGCGAAGAAGCCCCAGACGGCCCCGGTAACGATCACGAGTGCCCGACGGATATCCGAGCCTTGCAGCCAGTTAGCGTGTGTCATGGGAACCTCACCACGTGGCCGTCGCCGGCCATCACAAGCGTCATGACAACGTCTCGGGCGAGGAATGGCAAGACTGCGGACCGCACCCGTGCGCGATAGGTGAAGTGAAGCGTTCCGGACGCATCCGTCGTGCGCGTGCACTCGACTGTGTCAACCGTCGTCATTTCCGTCCGATTCGGATGGCAGTCACTGTTGTTGAGACCCCAGTCCTCCGAGGCCGTACGACCGTCGGAGCAGGCCACAGCGCTCAAGGGCACGACTGCGCCGAAGCCGAGGCCGACCTGCGCGCGGGCATCGAAGTATGTGCACTTGGCCCCGGTCTGGCCTTGCTCCGGACGAAAGAAGCTCGTCGTCCGGATGGGGACCAGCACCAGCGCCACGCTCAAGGCGATCGGCGTGACAAGGGCGAGTGCTACCATCGTGATCGCGAGGCTGGCCCGTCGGCTAGCGGCCAGTTGGGGCGAATCCGTACCGACCAGGCGATCTGGCTCCAACCAGGCCAGAACCATAGCCGGAAGGAAGACGAGCAGAAGGAAGAACGTCAAAAGGGTGCCACTTCCTTGAAAGGCGCTTGCCAGCCACGCGCGGCTCGCGGCACCGGCGACGTAAGTTACAAGGACGATCCCGGCCGCCAGCGGGGCAAAGATTCCGTAGGCAAGCCGGTGAGCCCGATTGCGGAGCGCCTCCTGGCGCTCGTCTACCTGCCGATCTGGCGCTGACGCGATGCGCTGTGTCGCGCGACCGAGAAAGACAAAGCCCAAGGCCAGTGCCATGAGGATGAACGGCTCGCCCCCGGCATCGTTCGGCCCGGCATGACTCAGCGCGAGGAGGATTGAGCCGAGGGCAATGGCCGAAACCAGTCCGCGGCGCACCGCGCGCCGCGCGAGCCACTGACCGGGCTGCACCGGGACGCTCCGGACGACGAGGATGGTCACCACGATGAACACGAGGTAGAGGGTCGTGAAAGCGAACAAGAATAGTCCGGACAGCAACCAGAAGCCGACGATGAGGATGACAAGGGCTGCCGTGACGCGCTGGATCGTGACCGTCGGGATCCGATCGATCATGTTTGTCATGCGTGTCCCCCTTCCACCGCTTTTGGCCGGCGGTAGACCTCTTCGCTGAGCGGTCGAAACGGTTGACGAGAGAAGATCGCCTCAACGGGAAGGCCGAAGACCTCAGTCAGGCGGAAAGCCAGGTCGAGGCTGGGGTTGTACTCGCCCCGCTCGATGTAGCCGATCGTCTGGAAGTTCACGCCCACGGCCTCGGCGAGTTGCTGTCGCGACAGCCCGCGCTCGGCCCGGAGCACGGCGATCCGGTTGTGCAGCTTGGCGCCATCCGCCGACCTAGGACTACCATCACTTTTCGTCGCCACGGTACAGACTGTGCCATAACTACAACAAACTGTCAATGACATACAGGTGACGATCGCGAGGTACCACCTGGTGGGGTGGGGAAAACCACCGACCTGAGGCCATGGCAGCCCCCTCGACGGCCGTGATCGAATACGCGACCATCGGACCATGAGGGCTCGGCTCAGTCCATCCCTGGCGTGGATCGGAGGCGGCGTCGTTTGCCTTTTCGTTGGGGCTGCCTCGGTACTGGCCCTCACCAACCTGCCAGCCTTCCGCGACCCGCAACTCATTGGGTCGTTTGGCCAGGCGGTGATTCCGACGCTCGCCATTGGCCTCGTTGGTGCGCTGATCGCCTCCCGGCTGCCGCGTAACCCGGTCGGCTGGGTGATGCTGGCGGCGGCGTTGGTCAACGGTCTGACCGCCCTGGTGTTCCAATACGAGGTCCGCACCCTGCTGGTGGCCAGGGGTTCCCTCCCGGGGGTGGAGTGGGCGGCCTGGTTCGGATCGTTCGTCAGCGGGATCACCTACCCCGGCTTCGTGGTGCTGATCATGCTGTTCTTCCCCGATGGAAAGCTGCCCTCGCCGCGATGGCGCTGGCTGATCTGGGCGGACGTCGTCGTCGTAGCCTTCAACGCCCTCTTCGGCGTCATCGATCCGACCCCGATCCAGGCAGCGGGCCTGCCGGCGGTCGCCAACCCGACTGGGCTCCCGATGTTCACGGGTATCGAGTCGAGCCCCCTGGGCTGGGTGTCTTTCTTCGGCAACATCGTGTTGGTCCTGTTTGCTATCGGCGCGCTCGTAGTCCGTTTGAGAAGGGCGCGAGGTGACGAACGACAGCAGGTGCGGTGGGTTGCTTACGCCCTGGGTATTACCACGTTCCTCAACGTCATGTTGACAACGTCGACCTTGGTCCTCCCGCCGAGCCCGGGCGGCCGCGTCATCGGCAACGTCGTGGCCAATCTCCTGGTCGTGCTGGGATTTGGGGTCGCGGTCCCCGGAGCGATCGGGCTCGCAATCCTGAAGTACCGGCTCTACGACATCGACGTCGTCATCAACCGGACCGTCGTGTTTGGTGCGCTGGCTGCCTTCATTACGGCGGTCTACGTCGGCATCGTCGTCGGCATCGGCAGTCTGATCGGATCGCAGGGTCAGCCGAACCTCGCGCTGTCGATTCTCGCCACGGCGCTCGTTGCGGTTGCCTTCCAACCCGTGCGCGAGCGCGTGCAGCGGTTGGCCAACCGGCTCGTCTATGGAAAGCGCGCCACGCCCTACGAGGTGATGGCCGACTTTGCCGAGCGAATGTCTGAGACATTGGCGCCCGATGAGGTCCTCCCGCGGATGGCGGCGGCCGCCGCCCATGGCGTGGGCGCTGACGCCGCGCGCGTGAGCGTCCAATTTCCGGACGGGTCGCAACGCTCGATCTGGTGGCCTTCCGAGCACGCGGTCGACTCGCTGCGGCACCGGGTGCAGGTCAGCTATCACGATCAACTGGTCGGCGAGATCGCGGTGGCGAAAACGGCCGGCGCTCCGATTAGTCCGGCTGAGGTGAAGCTCTTGAATGACCTGGCAGTTCAGGCCGGGCTGGTGCTCCATAACATCCGGCTCACGGCCGAGCTGCAAACGCGCCTCGACGAGCTCACGGCTCGGGCGGACACGATCCGAGCATCTCGGCAGCGGCTCGTCACGGCGGCAACCGCCGAGCGGCAGCGGCTGGAGCAGACCATTCGTGGAGGAGCCGAGCAAGAGCTGGCTGCGCTCGCCGCCAAGATCGCTGCCGTCGATGCGATGCTCGAGGCCGACCCACAGCAGGCAGCCGCCAGCCTCGAACGCCTCACCGGCGATGTTCAGCACACCCTGGACTCGCTCCGCCAGCTGGCACACGGCATTTACCCGCCGCTCTTGCGCGATCAGGGCCTGGTCCCGGCGCTGCGCGCCCAGACCGCCAAGTCGGTGGTGCCGGTCGAGGTCATTGCGAATTCCGTGGGACGCTACGCCGCGGAAATCGAGGCGGCGGTTTATTTCGCCTGCCTTGAAGTCCTTCGAAGCGCCAATGGGAATAGCTGCGTCAGCGTGACTGGCGGCGACAAAGCCTTGGAATTCGCTGTCACCGCTCCGGGTTCGGCAGACGGTTCCGTTCAGGCTATTGAAGATCGGGTCGAGGCACTCGGTGGCAGCCTGGAGCGATCCGGCAGCGGAATCGCCGGCCTGATCCCGGTTCGGGCTGCGGTGGGCTCGGCATGAGGCGTCGCCTGGCCGCTGTCCTCTGCGTTCTGGCCCTCGGGCTGGTCGCTGTCGGGACGGTGCTTCGCCTTTGGGATCCAATCCCCATCCCAACCGCAGATATTTCGACGGTGTTCACGGAGATCTGTGTGGGGATCGGCTATTCGTGCGCCGGCGCCTACCTCGCAAACCGCCGTCCAGGCAACCTGGTCGGCTGGCTTCTCCTGGTTATCGGGCTCGGCATGGCCACCACGCTGCTGGGCGACGAGTATGCAATTCGCAGCCTCTTGATTGCCCCTGGATCACTGCCCGCCGGCGTCTTCGTCGCCTGGCTGAATCGGGGACTGTGGGCGCTGATCTGGTTTGCAATCCTGCCCCTGATGCTCACGCTCTTTCCAACGGGACGGCCGATCTCCCGCCTGTGGTGGGTGGCCTGGGTCCCGGCCGCGGCCGGCCTCGTCTTCTCGCTCGGCGCGTTCTTCACTCCTGGACCCCTGACCGGCGCCATCCGCCAGTCCGTTGATCTGCGGGTGCAGAATCCCGCCGGCATCGCCTTCTTCACTCCTCTCCATCTTCTCCGCACGCCGCTATTCCTCCTGCCCTTCGTGCTTGCCGGCGTCGCCGTCGTGGCGCGCTGGCGCCACGCCCGGGCCGAGGAGCGCCACCAGCTCAAGTGGCTTGCGGCGGCGGCGGCGCTCTTGCCGGTGCTTCTTTTCACCGGGCTGCTGATCAGCAATGTCCCGGGTGTGACCCCGCCGGTCTGGACATTCGTCGTCGCCTTCGCCCCGGTCTGGCTCGGCTTTCCAGCAGCGATCGCGATCGCAATTCTGAAGTACCGCCTTTACGACATCGACTTCGTGATCAGCCGGGCGCTCGTCTACGGGACTCTGGCCGTCTTCATCACGGCCGTCTACGTGGGGATCGTCGTCGGCGTCGGCGCCCTGATCAATGCAGGCAGTCGGCCCAACCTCGCGTTATCCATCCTTGCCACCGGCGTGGTGGCGGTCGCGTTCCAGCCGGTGCGGACGCGCGTCCAGGCGCTGGCGAACCGTCTGGTGTACGGCTATCGAGCCACGCCGTACGAAGCCCTCACCGAGTTCTCTCATCGTGTGGCGGGCGCTTACGCCAACGAGGATGTCCTTCCAAGGCTCGCGAGGGTGCTGGCTGAGGGCACCGGTGCCATCGCCAGTAGCGTCTGGGTCCGGCGCACCGGTGCGCCGATCGCTGCCGCGACGTGGCCGGCGGGGGAGTCGCCGTTGCCCATCGACCTTGCCGACCGCGTTGTCGAGGTTCGCCATCAGGGCGAGACGCTTGGCGAGTTGACCGTGAAGAAGCGCCCGGGTGAACCATTCACCCCGGTGGAAGAGAAACTCCTGACTGATCTTGCCGCGCAGGCGGGCCAGGTACTTCGCAATGTCCGGCTCACGTCGGAGCTGCAGGCGCGCCTCAACGAGATCTCCGGGCAGGCTATCGAGCTACGCGCCTCGCGGCAGCGGATCGTGGCGGCCCAGGATGCCGAGCGGCGCCGTTTGGAACGCAACATCCACGACGGTGCGCAGCAGCATCTCGTGGCCCTGGCGGTCAAGCTCAGGCTCGCTGCCACGCTGGCGAGGCGTGATCCGGCCAAGGCGCGACGCTACCTGATGGAGCTCGAAGCGCAAACCGCCGAGGCCCTCAAAACGCTGCGTGATTTGGCACAGGGGATCTATCCGCCCGCGCTCCGCGACCACGGGCTGGCCGAGGCGTTGCGCAAGCATGTCGAGGTAAGCGCTGACGGCATCGGCCGGTACGATCCTGAGGTCGAGGCTGCTGTCTACTTTTGCTGTCTCGAGGCGATCCAGAACGCCACTAAATACGCGAACGCGGCACGGATCGCTGTCAAGCTTCATCAAGAGGATGGGCATTTGGCCTTTTCGGTGGTCGATGACGGCGTCGGCTTCGACCCGGCGGTCACCGGCGGTGGGACCGGCCTTCAGAACATGACCGACCGCGTTGCCTCGGTGGGCGGAACGTTTCGGCTTCAATCGCGTCCCGGCCGAGGGACGACAGTATCCGGGGTGATGCCGGCATGAAGCGACGCCTTCCCGTCCCCGCACCGGCCGTCGGCATCGTGGCGCTGACACTGGCGATTGCGGTCGCCCTCGTGGTGGAGAGCGCCGCCAGGGGTAATGCGTTCGATCCCGCGGGAATCGGGATCATCACGTTTTTTGCTTTTCCCGCGATGGGCCTGCTCATTCTTCGTCACCACCCCCGCCACATCATCGGCTGGCTGCTCCTGCTGATTGGCCTCAACGTCTACCTGATCTTCGGTGGTGCGGATTACGCGGCGGTTGCCCTGCTCCACTACCAGGCCCTACTGGTGTTCGGGAATGTCGTCGCCTGGATCAGCGGATGGCTCTGGATCCCATTCATTCTGATGGTCGTGCTCTTTACGCCGATGCTCTTTCCTGATGGCCGTCTGCTGTCCCGGCGCTGGTTGGTCGTCGTGTTAAGCGGGTTCATCTTTGCCGCTCTCGCCCTGGCCGGCAACGCGTTTAACCCCGGACCGATCGGTGGCAGCGACCCCGTTCTCCAAAATCCGCTCGGCTTTCCGGGGTTGCAACCGCTTTTCAGGACCCTGGTGAGCCTCTCTCTTCCATTCGGGGCGGTCATGATCTTTGGCTCCCTCGCTTCGGTCATCGTTCGCTACCGTCGCGGCGACGGCCTGCAACGCCGGCAGCTCCGCTGGTTCCTGGTCGCCATGGGTGCCGCCATCATCCCGTTCTTGCTCCAGGGCAACCTGCCGGACGCGATCGTGACCACCTTCCTGGTCTTGCTGGTCCCCCTACTGCCCATCAGTATTGCGATCGCCGTGCTGCGCTACCGGCTGTACGACATCGACGTCGTCATCAACCGGGCCCTCGTCTACGGCGTGCTCGCTGCGTTCATCACCGCGGTCTACGTTGGCATCGTCGTCGGTATCGGCGCGCTGCTCGGCGCCGGCAATCGCCCGAACATCGTGCTCTCCATCGCCGCAACGGCCGTGGTCGCCGTGGCCTTCCAGCCGGTCCGCGAGCGCCTGCAACAGTTCGCCAACCGCGTGGTGTATGGCGAGCGCGCGACGCCCTACGAAGTGATGGCCGGCTTCGCCGATCGGATGGCCGGCACGCTCTCAGGCGACGAGGTGCTTCCCAGGATGGCGGAGGCTGCGGCCCGCGGTGTCGGTGCGCAGGCCGCTCGGGTGGCGCTGCTGCTGCCCGACGGCTCCCGTCGCACGACCGACTGGCCAGAAACTGCGAGCGGTTGGCTCTTCCCACCAGCGTTGCCGATCAGCCATCAGGGCGAGACGATCGGGGAGATTGCGGTACGAAAAGGCCCCGGCGAGCCGATCACGCCAGGCGAGCAGCGACTGCTCGCGGACCTGGCTGCGCAGGCCGGGCTGGTCCTGCACAACGTCAGGTTGACAGCGGAACTCGAGGCGCGGCTGAACGATCTCTCGGCTCAGGCGACCGACCTCCGCGCCTCTCGGCAGCGAATCGTGGCGGCCCGCGAAACGGAGCGTCGGCGGCTCGAGGGTGAGATCCGTGTCGGCGTGCGGCAGGATCTGGAGGCGATGTCGCCACGGCTCGACGAAGTGGATCGGTTGCTCCATCAGGATGATTCGCGCCAGGCGACCCAGCGCCTGGAGGAACTAGTTACGGAGACCCAGCAAACCCTCGATGGGCTGCGCGAACTTGCGCGCGGCATCTTCCCCCCGCTGTTGGCCGACAAAGGCATCGTTTCCGCGCTCGAGGCCCATTCGAGAAAGACGGCCGTCAGCGCGGCGATTGAGGTGACGGCTGATCTTGCTGGAAGGCGCTTCGATCCTGGAGTCGAGGCCGCGGTCTACTTCTGCTGCATCGAAGCGCTCCGCGGCGTCAGCGCAGCGCCGACCATCCGCCTCTCGGCTGGGAACGGCGTACTGGCGTTTTCCATCGACGGCACTGGCGCGCTAAACGGTCGCCTCCAGGCGCTTCGCGATCGGCTCGAAGCCGTCGGCGGTCACCTGGAGGAGCCGGTCCCCGGATGCCTGGAAGGCCGGGTCCCGCTTCAACCGGTGGTGTCGGTCGCATGACCCGCGGCACGCTCCTCGCGCTGAGCATCGCCGGCATTGGGGCGGCCCTGCTTGGTTCCGGGCTGATTTTGCTCCTGGTCGACCCGATTTCGATCGATCCCGGCGACCGCCCGTGGCTGATCGCTCAGGTGTGCTTCGCCCTCGGCTATGGCACCTTCGGCGCATTCCTGGCCGCGCGGCGCCCGGGCAACTCGATCGGTTGGCTGTGTCTCGCCACGGGACTGGCCAGCGCAGCGCTCGTGTTTTCGGAAGAGTACGCCATCCGGGGTATCGTCGTTGCGCCGGGCTCGCTTCCCGCAGGACTCGCGGTCACGATGGTGCTCCCGGGGCTCGCCGCGCTCGTGTGGCCGTCGTTCATCTACATGATCGTGGCCGTGTACCCGACCGGCCGGCCGTCCGCCCGGCGCTGGTGGTCGGCGATCTGGGCGGCCGCAGCTTTCGGTCTCCTATTCGCGCTATCGAACCTCCTAGCACCCGGCCCACTCAGCGCACCGATCCGCCAGTCGGTCGCGCTCCACCTCTCCAATCCGTTCGGCACCCCCCTAGGGGCAACGGTGACCAACCTGCGCAATTCTCCCCTGGTGCTCCTCCCCTTTGTCCTCGCCGTCGCTGCCGTGGTGGACCGATGGCGGCGTGCCCGCGGTGAGGAGCGGCAGCAGCTGAAATGGCTAGCCGCGGTCGGCCTGCTCCTGGTGCTGGTGTTTGTTGCGTTCGGGACGTTCGACGTCGCGCAAGTTTCGCACCCCGATTGGTTGGGCGCCCTCATCGCCCTCGTCATGCTGCTTGGTTTCACCTTCGGCATTCCAGGCGCGATCGTCGTGGCGATCCTCCGCTACCGGCTCTACGAGATCGACGTGGTCCTCAACCGCACCCTGGTCTACGGCGCCCTGGCGGTCTTTATCACCGTGGTGTATGTGGGCATCGTCGTCGGCATCGGTTCGCTGATCGGCTCGCGTGGTCAGCCCAACCTGGCGCTTTCCATCGTGGCCACCGCCGTCGTGGCGGTCGCGTTCCAGCCGGTGCGAGAACGGGTTGAGCGGATCGCCAACCGGCTCGTCTACGGGCAGCGCGCGACGCCCTATGAGGTCCTGACGCAGTTCTCGCACCGCGTCGCGGCCGCGGTCGCGAACGAGGAGGTGTTACCGCGGCTGGCGCGAGTGCTGGTCGAAGGCACCGGTTCGACGGCGGCCAGCGTCTGGATGCGACGCGATGGCGCTGCTATCGCGGCGGCGACCTGGCCGCACAACCTGCCGCCAGTCTCTTCCGCCGAGGCCGATCGTGCGGTGCGGGTGCGGCACCAGGGTGAGGACCTGGGCGAGCTCACGCTCAAGAAGCGCCCCGGCGAGCCGTTTAGCCCGGTCGAGGAGAAGCTCGTGGGCGACATCGCCGCGCAGGCAGGGCAGGTGCTGCGTAACGTGCGCTTGACCGCCGAGCTGCAGGCGCGGCTTCGCGAGATCTCCGCACAGGCGGTCGAGCTGCGCGAGTCGCGGCAGCGGATCGTCGCGGCTCAGGATGCCGAGCGCCGCCGCCTCGAGCGAAACATCCACGACGGCGCCCAGCAGCACCTGGTAGCGCTCGCTGTCAAGTTGCGCCTCACCGCCACGCTTGCGAAAAAGGACACGAAGCGTGCCATCCCGTCAATCGATGAGCTGCGACGACAGACTAGAGATGCGCTTGAGACGCTGGGGGCGCTCGCGGCCGGCCTCTACCCGCCGGTGCTCCGGGATCGTGGTATTGCCGCGGCCCTTGCGGCGCAGACCGCCAGCAGCGCCATGCCAATCCAGGTCGTAAGCGACGTGGCCGGCCGCTACCCGGAGGAGCTTGAGGCGGCCGTCTACTTCTGCTGCCAGGAAGCGATCCAGAATGCCATCAAGCACGCGAATACCGGGCGGGTCCGCGTCCGTCTTGCGGAGCGTGGCGACGCGCTGTCGTTCGAGGTCACCGACGATGGTGCCGGTTTCGATCCCTCGACCGCCACGCAGGGTGTCGGCATGCAGAATATGGCCGACCGGATTGCGGCCGCCGGGGGAAGCCTGACGATCGAGTCCGTTCCTGGTTCAGGAACGACCGTTCGTGGGCGCGTGCCTACGCGGGCGACGATGTTGAGCTAGGCCCATCCAGCTGATCCAGGACCGGAGCGAGCGCTTCGATCGAGGCTTCGTTGATTGGGTCGAGGACGAGCTGGACGTGGCCGATCCCTTCGCGGGCGTATCCACGGAGGGCCTCGGCGATAGCCTCGGGCGGACCCGTTAGCGGCGTCACCGTGACGTCCTCGTCGCCAGGCTGGCGGCCGACGCCACCGGGGAACTGAACCAGGACGGCGACCGTGCGCTCGACCTCGGCTGGATCACGTCCGGCTGCCCGGCAGGCGGCATCGACTTTCTCTCGGAGGGGAGCAACACCCTCCGGGCGATTCCCGGTCCACGTGTACCAGGCGTTCCAGGCATTGATATGTGGGGCGGTGATCTCCAGCATGCGCTCGCCGATCGACCCCACCATCAATGGCGGCCCGCCCGGACGGGGGCGAGGCTTAAGGTCGCAGTCGGGCGCGGAGTAGAACTCGCCCTCGAAGTCGATGTGCCCATCGCGTAACAGGGACCGGATGATGGTGAAGGCTTCGGCGAAGCGCGAGACGCGGCGATCGAAGGGAAATCCGTAGGCGCGGTACTCCGTCTCGTTCCAGCCCGCGCCGAGGCCGAGGATCAACCGGCCGCCGCTGATCTCGTCAACGGTCGCCGCCATCTTGGCCAGCATCGCCGGATTGTGAAAGCTCGTCGAGGCGACCAGCGGACCCAGTGCGATACCGGTCGTTGAGGCGGCGATGGCCGCGAGCATCGTCCACGCCTCCCATGGTCCGCGTGCGCCATGAGTCGCGTTCCGGTACAGGAGATGGTCTCCGACCCAGACGGAGTCGAATCCGACCTGCTCGCCGAGGCGGGCCATAGCGACAATCTCCGGCCAGCGGACCTCGCGTTCGACTTCCGGGAGCTGGAAGCCAACCTTCAGCAATCTCCTTCCCATCAGGAGATCGTGATGGTGCCCTTCATGCCGGCCTGGGCGTGGCCCGGGATCCGGCAGTAGAAGGTGTAGGCGCCGGGCGGCGCGCTGACGGCAATGCGGCGATGGCCCCCAACCGGGACTTTGAGGTCGATCCCTAGCGAGTCGATGGTGACCGTATGCCAGAAAAGGTCGTCATTGACCACATATAGGCTGACGGTGCCGCCGTGGGCGGTAATCGATCGCGTCGAGAAGGCCGTATTGTGCATGCGAAGGACGATATCGCCGGGGTGCTGGGCTTGCTGATCGCTGCCTCGCGCCACCGCCACGCCGGTCATGAGGGCCAAGACCAGCACGGCCAGCGTAACTACGCCCATGGCAGCGGTCCTGCCTGGAGCTCGCCTCCGGGGCAGCAATGCCGCGGCTGAAATCAGCCCCGTGATGGACGTCACGGCGAGCCCGAGCGGCAGCAGGATGACCCCGATGCCTTCGCGCGTCGCCAGGTTACTCATGGTGGCGGTCGTCATCCAGAAGGCCACGTTGGCGAAGAGCAGGCCGGCGATCACCGCCACGAGTCGATTCGATGCCCGGAACAACCAGACAGTCAGCGCGCCCATGATGGCGGCAATGACGGCGGCTTCCCGATCGATGCGGCTGATGGCTGCGATTCCCAGCAGGACGGTCTCGAGGATCGCGGCCGCCCGAAGCAGGCGACGCCAGCCAAGGTTCATTCGCGGTTTAAGTTGGGACGTGGTTGCGTCAGCGCCCCCTGCAATGCTGGGAGGTGTTCGACCAACGCGGCGAAGTCCTGGCGGGCGATGCTCAGGACGGACGCATCCGTCAGCGCCCTGACGCTGGCGGTCCGGCGCCGGTCGCCGAGCAGGGCGAGCTCACCGAAATGGCCGCCGGGACCGAGCTGCCGAATCGATTGCTCCTGTCCATCGACCCGCTGCGTGACTTCGACCTCCCCGGCCGTGATCACGTAGAATCGCCCGCCCAGGTCGCCCTCGCGCACGATCACCTCGCCCGCGCCAAACCGCATGGGGACGACCAGGTTGCTGCGTCCCAGCGGCAGCGGCGTGAGGTTGTCGGGAAGGACCGCGGTGTCCATCCAGTGCAGGATCAGCGCCAGCCGGCGCCGCCAGGACGGCATGAACGAAAGAAACAGCCCGCGGGAAACGAACGCCGCCAGCCTGCCGTGGAGCTCTATGCCGCGCACCTGGGCGACGCCGTAATGGCGGCTGAGGAGGGCCACCTCGCCGAGGCGCGTCGCGTGGAAAGGAACAGGCGGCTGGGAGCGGATCTCGGCCAGGATGTTGCGGGCCGCCTGCCGGCCCTCCGCGAAGGCGACCATGACCATGGCCCCAAATGGCTGGCCGCTCGCCGGATCCGGAACGGCCGCATTGTCGCCGACGGCGTAGACGCCGGGATAGCCCTCGACCCGGCAGAAGGCATCGCAGGTGATCCGGCCACGCGTCAATGCGACCGGCAGGTGGCGGAGCACCGGGTTGGTGCCGAGGCCCACCGTGGCGATGATGCTGCGGGTCTCGATCCGCGCGCCGTCAGTCAGGGTGACGGCGCTGCCGGTCGCCTCCTTTAACCCGACACCCAGGCGAAGCTCGATGCCGCGAGCCTGCATCCGCCGCACCACCCGATTGGCCAGGCGGTCGTTGAAGGTAGGCAGGATCCGCGAGAGGATGTCGACCGTGATCACGCGCACCTCACCGGGATCGAGCATCGGATAGGCGCGCAGCGACGCCCGCAGGAACTCGTTGGCTTCGGAGGCGATCTCCACGCCGGCATACCCGGCGCCGGCCACGACGAACGTGAGCAGCCGCCGCCGCTCGGTTGCGTCGGTCGCCACGCTGGCCGCTTCCAGCATCTCGATCAGGTGATTGCGAAGGTGGATGAAGTCGCCGATCGTCTTGGTCTGCAGCGCGTGCTCGGTCAGCCCCGGAAAGCGGGAGAGGTCGGTGACTGATCCAAGAGCGATCACCAGGTAGTCCGCCTCGAGCTCGATCTGGTCGCCTTCGCCGCCCTGGCTGAGCACCACCCGCCGGCGCTTGAGGTCGATCGACTCGATCTCGCGGCTGTAAATCGTGATGCCAGGAAGGATTTCGCGGAGCGGGATCAACACGTGCTGGGCTTGGAGCACGCCGGACACGATCTGGGGCATCAGTCCGTGCCAGACCTCGACGTTTTCGCGGCTGACCAGCGTGATGTCGACCTCATCGGTGCCGCGCCGCGCCTCGAGCAGCTCCCGGGCGCAGCGGACGCCGGCGTGCCCCCCGCCGAGGACCAGGACCCGCCTCATCTCCAGGGGGCGTGTCGCAGCGCGGCGCGGGCGGCATGGTAGCCGCACATCCCGTGCACGCCACCGGCCGGTGGCGTCGACGACGAGCAGAGGTAGATCCGACGATCCGTCGTGCGGTAGAGCCGCGGGCCGGGGCGGAGGAAGAGCTGCCGGAGGTCCGCCAGCCCGCCGTTGATGTCGCCGCCAACGTCGTTGGGGTTGTAGCGCTCGTAGTCGGCTGGCGACATCACGTGGCGCGCCAGGATGCGGTTGCGGAAGCCCGGCGCGAAGCGCTCCACCTGCGCTTCGATGCGCGCCGTCATATCCTCGGTCGAGCCGTTCGGCACATGGCAGTAGGCCCAGCCCGTGTGCTTGCCAGCCGGCGCGCGGGTTGGGTCGAAGAGGCTCTGCTGCGCCAGGATGACAAAGGGCGGATCCGGGATGCGGCCCCGGCCGACGGCGGCCTCGGCGGCGGCGAGCTCCTGCAAGGAACCAGCGAGATGCACCGTGCCGGCACGGGCGCACGCCGTGGCGCGCCAGGGGATGGGTCCGTCCAGCGCCCAGTCGACCTTGAAGACGCCCGGCCCGTAGCGGTAGCGCTCCAGCGTGCGACGGTACCCTGGAGTGAACCGGTCGCCAGCGATGCGCAGCAACTGTCGGGGGGTGACGTCGAACAGCGCCGCGCGGTGCTCCGGCAATTGGTCGATCCGATCGACCGGGGTATCGGTCTGCGTTAACCCGCCCAGCGACTGCAGCCTCCTGGCGAGCGCATCCACGAGCTGCTGCGACCCGCCGCGCACCATGGGCCAGCCGACCGCATGGGCCGCCGTGCCAAGGACCAGGCAGAACGCGCCCGTTCCGGGCCGGTTGAGCGGCACCATCGAGTGCCCGCCCATCCCGGCGAACATGGCTCGGGTTGCCTCCTCTTTGAAGCTGAGCCTCGCCAGCATGGTGGCGGGTTGGATCGCCCGAATTCCAAAACCGGCCATCAGCAGCGGATGGGTGGTTGGTCGAAGCGGACTCAGCAGCGTCTCGAAGAGGGCATCAGCGTGCTTAACGAGTGGGGTCATCAATCGGGTGTAGGCGTTCGCATCGCGCCCCAGCTGCCGGGCCGTCGCCTCGATCGATCGTTCGACGATCACCGCGGTGCCGTCATCGAGCGGATGCGCGAGCGGCGCATCCGGCTGGATGAGCTCCAAACCGTCGGCCTTCAGCGAAAGGGAACGAAAAAACGGGGAGCCGGCCGCGAGCGGATGGATCGCGGAACAGACGTCGTGGCGGAAACCGGGCAGGGTCAGCTCGGCGGTTCGGACCCCGCCGCCAATCGTCGACCTCGCTTCCAGCAGGCGCACCGAACGGCCCGCCTGGGCCAGCACGATGGCGGCCGCCAGCCCATTCGGACCGGCGCCGACGACCACGGCATCCATTAGGAGGCTAGGCCAGGTCGATGACGGAGCCTTCGGCGGCGGCGGCCACCGGCACCGAGGCGCCGGCATGGGCCGCCACGATGGCGTCGAGCTGGTCGTCGGTGCGAGGCGGATCGTGGTGAAAGAGCAGCAACCGCTTCGCCCGGGCCGCGATGGCCAGGCCGATGGCGTAGTCAACCGCCGAGTGCCCCAACGACACCTTCTGGGGGAACTCCTCGGCGGTGTGCTGGGCGTCGTGGATCAGCAGATCGGCTCCCCGGGCCAGCTCGATCGCCGCCGGATGGTAGGCGCCGAAGCCCGCCGGGCCGGACCCGAAGGCGATCGGACTGTGATCCGACAGGTACGCCATCGAGGTGCCGCCCTCGCTCACCCGGTAGCCATAGGTGACGCCGCCCTTGTGCGGGATTTCGCGGGCCAGCACCTCAAAGCCTTCGACCGCGCGCTCGCCTGGCTGGATCCCAAGGAATCGCCAGCGGCCCTTAAGCTCGGTCGGCTTGATCGGGAAATGTGGCGGGGACATGGCACGCGCGAGCACGTTCGCCGGGTCGCCCTGGGCCGGCATCAGCAGCGTCACCTGCGCTTCCTGGCGGTCGCCGGCTGGGAAAAAGGGGAGGCCATGGGTGTGGTCCCAATGCAGGTGGCTCAGGAGGATGGTGCCGTTGAACGCCCGGCCATCGAGCTGAGCGCTCAAACGCTGAAGGCCGGTCCCGGCATCGAGCACCAGGCTCGGCTGTCCGGTCGCGTGCGCGATCGCAATGCAGGAGGTGTGCCCGCCATACCGGACGAAGTCGGCACCCGGGGCCGGGGTCGATCCGCGCACTCCGCAGACATAGACGCGCACCGCGCGAGTTTACTGATCTTCGCGGCGATGACCCTTGGCGACCTCGGCCAGCGCCTCGGGCGCGACCTGGTCGGCGGTCGCGACGGCCACCCGCGCCGGCGTGACGGCCCGCAGGGTTGCGGTCCGCGTCCCGCCCTCGAGCAGCGCCCGCTCGCCGAGGATTGCACCAGGGCCGATCTCGGCGAGCGCCTTCGAGTCGACCTCCACCGAGAGGACGCCATCGAGGAGGAGAAAGAGCTCGTCACCCTGCTGACCCTGTTCGACCAGGCTCTCGCCCGCTTTGATCTTCCGGATCGTCGGCTTGGCGCCGCCCCGCATGATGGTTTTCGAGAGCTCGCGTTCCAGCGCGGTTTCGACTTCGGTGACGATGGCCGGCGAGTCCTCGGCACCCCAGGGCGTCTTCTCACCGAAGATCTCGTTGGACCAGGTCTTGAAGTCGGTGGTTCCGGATTTCTTGATCAGCGCGCCGTCGGCGTCGTAGATCCAGTGCCGTGGAAATGGACTGGCGCCGGTCACCTCGCGCTCGACGCGTCCGTCGGCGTGCATGGTGAGCGCCAGGGTGGTCCACACCAGTGGCGGGGTGATCTGGACGAAGGGCGGCCGGGCCACCTTGCGCGGAAGGGGGAAGGCGACGCGCCCGCCGGTGGTCTGTACGAACCGGATGGCGTCGGCGGTACGGATCGCATCCGGACGGATATCGGGGAGGGCAACTGCCGGGAAGTTGAGCTTCCTCGGTCCAAAGGCAACCCGGGTGACCCCAATCCAGCCTTTGCCGGTGTGCCCGCCGTCGATGATCCGCCCGTTTTCGACGTCGATCCAGGCGCGCAGGTCATTGGCGAAGCGGATCTCACCGGAGGCCGCCAGGTCCGGGATCGAGGCGGGCAGGCGGTCGCCTGGGGGCTCGTCATAGTGCCCCAGACCGATCTCGAACGGCATCTTCATCAGTCCGGGAATCGCCGCCGAGGGGATCCATGAGATCGAGGTGATCGAGGATTCGATGCGCACGGCGGTTACCTCCTGTGAATCTGGTTCGGTGCACCCTGACAGTACGCCAGCCGATCCGGGCGGTCGAGCGTGGGAACCGGCGTGGTGGCGGGTGGCCAGCACCCCCGGCGGTCCGGTGGTGTCCTCACTTGACCGATCGCCGCCCAGGCCCGAAAGTGGAGCCCGTGCCAGAGCACCGGATCACCGTCTTCCTCGCTGACGACAACCTGATCGTGCGCGAGGGCGTCCGGGCGCTACTCGGCATGGCTGCCGATATCGAGGTGGTGGGCGTGGCCGGCGATTATGAGGGCCTCGTTAGCGGCGCTGAGGCGGCGGCCCCGCAGGTCGTTGTGACCGACATTCGCATGCCCCCGACCTTCCAGCGGGAGGGGATCGAGGCAGCCAAACAGGTGCGGAAACGCCACCCAGGTACCGGCATCGTAATCCTCTCGCAATACGACGAGCCCGACCTGGCGATCGCGCTCCTCAGCGAGGGGGCGGCCGGCTACGCCTACCTGCTGAAAGACCGCGTCGCCGAGGGCGACCAGCTGGTGCGGGCGATCCGCGAGGTCACCACCGGCGGCTCCATGCTTGACCCGAAGATTGTGCAGGCATTGGTTCAACCGGCCAGCCAGGGCACCGATCTCAACCCAGACGAGGAAGACCTCCTCCAGATGCTGGCTGAAGGCCGCCCGATCAAGGCGATTGCCGTGGCGCGCAAGACGACACCCGCCGATATCTCCGACTCGTTGGAAAAGCTGTTCCTCAAGCTCGCCCAGGGCGCCAGTGCCGGGCGCGCGGGGGCGCTCCGCCGGCTCAAGCTGCTCCACCAGGCGATCGTCGATCGGGAGGAGCAGGGCGAATCCCTGAGCCGGCTGCTTCCGACCGGCATCGCGGAGAAGCTCCGCCGCGAGGGCCGGCGGATCGGCGAGACCGAGACCCTTAGCGTGACGGTCTTGATGTCGGATATTCGTGGCTACTCGACGATTGCCGAGGACGCCGACCCAACGGTGCTTGCGCACCAGCTCAACGAGCACCGCGCCGAGATGAACCGCGCCGTGCTCGATGAGGGGGGGACCGTAATGCAGTTCGTGGGCGATTCGGTGATGGCGGTCTTCGGAGCGCCGCTGCCGCAGGAGGACCATGCGGCGCGAGCGCTGAGCGCGGCGCGCATGATGCACGAAGGTCAGGCGCGGGTCAACGCCCGCTGGGCCGCTGAGCGCCTGCCGCCGTTCCACCTCGGCATCGGACTGTCGACCGGCCAGGTCGCGGCCGCACTCCTCGGCTCGGAAGAGCGCATCGAATACTCCTGCGTTGGCGACGCCGTGAACCTATGCCAGCGGCTGCAGCAGTTCGCGACAGGGGGGGAGACGATCCTGAGCGAGCCGACCTATCAGGCGCTTGGGAATCCGACTGTGGCAGAGGCGTTGCCGCCGGCCCTCGTGAAAGGGCGTCACGCCCCGGTCCAGGCCTACCGCATCGCGGCCCTGGTGTCCGCGTAGACGATGGCTAGCTCCAATCGACGGCCTGGTGGCATGCGCGCCGGCAGCTCGTTTTACCTTGCTGCCGGAATCTGGATCCTGTTCCTGGTCTTGATCGCGCTCGAGTCGTACTTCGCGTTCCTGGTTGATTGGCATGGGGTTCCAAACGATTTCCGGCCCACGGACGCAACGCGAGTCGGTCTCCTTGCCGTCTTCGCGATGGGCAGTGTGGGCGCGTTGGTGGTCTGGCAGCAGCCTCGGAATCGCATCGGGTGGTTGCTCACGGGTGTGGGTCTGTCGGCAATTGGGTTGGAGCTTCCCAAGTTCTACGCGGGGTTTGGCGTCTACATTCACCCTGGCTTGCCGGCAACCAGCTGGTCGGACTTGCTCAGTCAGATTTTCTGGGTTTTCCTGTTCGTCGGGCTTCTCGTCCTGCTCCCCCTCCTCTTTCCGGACGGGCGGCTGTTGAGCCCGCGCTGGCGATTCGTCCTTGCACTCGCGGCACTGGCCATCATCCTCGTTCTCCTTTATTCGCTGGATCCGTCGGCGACGACTCCGCTTCACAACCCGATTGGGGTGGCCGCCGTCCACAGCTTTACCAACCAGGTGCTCCCGGGCCTCTTCTCGGTGGTTTTCCTCACGGGGTCAGTGCTGGCCCTCACGTCGCTGGCCGTCCGGTTCCGGCGCGGCGGGGAGCAGCAGCGTCAGCAGATCAAATGGCTGCTCGTGGCCGTCCTGGGATTACTCCTCACGTCCACTGTGGAACTGGCCTTTTCCCACTCGGGATCGGCTAGTCCCGTTACACCGTTGATGGTTATCCTGCTGCCGGTTGCGATCGGTATCGCCATCCTGCGCTATCGCCTGTACGACATCGACCTGATCATCAACAAGGCCCTGGTCTATGGCGGACTGGCCGCAGTCATCACCGTGGTTTACATCCTGGTCGTGGTCAACATCGGCGCGCTCGTTGGCGGAAGCCAGCGATTGTGGTTATCGCTGGTTACGACCGCGATAATCGCAATTGGCTTCCAGCCTCTGCGCGCGCGGGCACAGCGCCTTGCGAACAGGCTCGTCTACGGCAAGCGGGCAACGCCCTATGAGACTCTGTCCCAGCTCAGCGCCCACCTCGCTGAGACATCTTCCCAAGACGCCACACTGGACCAGATGTCGCGCGTCCTTGCCGAAGGAACGGGCGCCGAGCGAGCGGAGATTTGGGTACGCGCCGGCTCGCGGCTACTCCTCGCGTCGTCGTCGTCGCCTGTGGTTGATGTCGCGAGTGACCTTCCGATGCGCAACGGCACGCTGCCTGAGCTAGCGCGCGATACCGTCGTCCCGGTCAGCCACCAGGGTGAGCTCCTTGGCGCCCTCGCCGTCGTCAAGAAGCGTGGGGAGACGATGAATAGCGTTGAGCAGAAGCTGGTCACCGACCTGGCCGGTCAGGCGGGCCTCGTGCTCAAGAACGTCGGCCTGAACCGTGAACTGCTGGCCCGTCTCGACGACCTTCGGGCCTCGCGCCAGCGACTGGTTGCCGCCCAGGATGAGGAGCGCCGGCGGATCGAACGAGACCTTCATGATGGCGCCCAGCAGAACCTGGTGGCGCTCAAAATGCGGGTCGGCCTGGCCGAAGCTGCCACCGCTCCCGATAGTCGGGCGCGCCCGATCCTTGCCCAGCTCAAGCACGATGCCGACGAGGCCATCGATCGACTCCGCGAGCTGGCACGCGGCGTGTATCCGCCACTGCTCGCGTCTGACGGGCTCGAGGTCGCGCTTCGTGCCCATCTTCGTCGCCTCACGCTGCCCGCAGAGATCGAGGCCACCAGCCTGCCGCGCCAGGCGCGGGAGGTGGAAGGCGCCATCTATTTCTGCTGCCTGGAAGCGCTCCAGAACGTGGCCAAGTACGCCCAGCCGAGTCAGGTCATCGTTCGTCTGCGGACCGAGGCCTCGAGTTTGGTCTTTGAAATCGCCGACGATGGGAAGGGTTTCGATCCGGTCGCCGTGCCTAGCAGTTCGGGGCTCCAGAACATGCGCGACCGCCTTGAGGCACTGGGCGGTTCGTTTGCGATCCGCAGCGCGCCGGGCAAGGGGACGACTGTCGAAGGCCGGGTACCGCTCGGCCCGTAAGCTCACCTGGTGGAGGCGTATGTCTGCCGAACGTGCGGCGTGCAGCAGGCTCCCGGTCAGGGGCCGCCGGCGCACTGCGCCATCTGTGATGACGAGCGGCAGTATGTCCCACCGCAGGGGCAGCAATGGGCGACCCTCAGCGAATTGCGAGCCGAAGGCCACGCGATCGAGGTGCGGGAGCTCGAGGCGCGATTGACGGGTGTCGGGGCCCGACCGCCGGTCGGGATCGGGCAGCGCGCCCTCCTCATCCAGACGGACAACGGCAACTTTCTCTGGGACTGTCTCGGGTTCATCGACGACGCCGGGATCGCGGCGGTCCGCGAGCGCGGCGGCCTTCACGGGATCGCGATGTCTCACCCGCATTTCTACGGCGTCTGCGTGGAGTGGAGCCACGCGTTTGGCAATGCGCCGATCTACATTCCGGAGGCAGATCGCCAATGGGTGATGCGACCGGACCCGGCCGTGACGCACTGGCACGTCACGCTCCAGCCCCTGCCGGGGCTGACATTGATCCAGACTGGCGGTCATTTCGATGGAAGCGCCGTGCTCCACTGGGCCGCCGGTGCGGATGGACGTGGCGCCCTCATGACGGGCGACTCGATCACGGTGGTGGCCGATCGACGGTTCGTCAGCTTCATGCGCAGCTATCCAAACGTCATCCCCCTCTCGTCCGCCGACGTCACCGCCATCGTGGACGCCGTGAACCCCTATCGGTACGACCGCGTTTACGGCGGGTGGTGGGACCGGGTGATCGACCGGAAGGGAAAGCGCGCCGTCGTCGTGTCAGCCGAACGCTACATCGCCTGGATCGACGGCCACACAAGAAACCCGGTCGAGGCGAGTTGATGGTGTCAAGGTCCTCATGCAGGCTTACGAATCGGCGCCAACCGCGAACCCAGTTGCCGCGACTGCCGATCGCGGCTTCTACCGCTCGCCGCTCCGGACCTTCCTCTTCGCCTTCATCGGCAGCGATGCGTACCTGATCTGGTGGTCGTTCCAGTTGCTCGCGTTTGCCCGGCGGGAACGGATGCCCAGGTCGGCCTCGCCCTGGTGGGTGCTCTTTCCATTCATGAACCTTGTCTATGTTGGGCGCGCCTTCAGGGGAATTGAGGCGGGGGAGAAGGCGAGGCTCGGCGAGAGCAGCCTGCCGTTGCCCCTGGTGAGCGCGGGGTACATCGGGGCCATCGTGCTGGGTCGGCTGACCACCAAGGTCACCGGTTCAACCGGCTTGCTCATCGACCTGGCGATCGTCTTCGTACTGGCCGGCGTGCTGACCCTGGTTCAGCAGTCTGCGAACCGGTACCAGGCGGCCGCGCACCCGGAGCTGGGACTCGCCCCGACCGGCATGGCCGGTCGCTACACGTGGGGCGAAATCGTCGCGCTGATCATCGGCGGCGTCCTGACGCTCGGCCTTTTCGCCGCCGACCTCTTTCCCAGCTAACTCACATGGTCCGGAGCTGCCTAGCGCCGGGTGTCGGAAAGATACAAGAGGGTCGCCTTGACCCGGCGGTGGACGTCCTTCTCTTCGGCGAGGCCGAGCTTGGAAAAGATGGCGTTGATGTGCTTTTCGACCGCCCGCTCGGTTAGAAAGAGCCGTGCCCCGATCGCGGCATTGTTCTTGCCCTCGGCCATGGCGGCCAGGACCTCGTGCTCGCGCGGGGTCAGCTGCTGCAGTGGGGAATCGGCCTTGCGGGTGCGGGCGGCCACCAGAGCCTCGACGACCTTGGAATCGATCACCGACCCACCTCTGGAGACCTCGCGGACGGCATTGACCAGCTGGTCGATATCGGAGACGCGCTCCTTCAGGAGGTACGCTCGCCCGGCCGCGCCGCGTTCGAGCAGCATCAGGGCGTATTCGGGCTCGGCAAACTGGCTCAACACGACCACCCCGATCTCCGGATGGTCGGTGCGGATTCGCTCGGCCGCCCGGATCCCCTCGTCGGTGCCGGTCGGCGGCATGCGGATGTCGGTGATCACGACGTCCGGGCGCTGGGCCTCGACCGCCGCCAGCAGCGTCTCGTAATCGGTGCCGGTGGCCACCAATGCGAGTTCGGGCTGCGTCGCGATCAGCTGGGTCACCCCTTCGCGTAACAGGTAGTTGTCATCGGCGAAGACGACCCGAATGGGCACGGTGATCAGGATAGGGCCTCGGGCCGAGGCCGAGCGGCAAGCCTCCCTCGCCGGGGGATGCCAGCATCCTTTTCAATGCCGCGGTCGGGTGCGATCCTGTCATCAGGAGAGAAAGCAATGAGCGTGAAGGTTTTGATCGTCGACGACCAGGCCCCCTTCCGGGAGGCCGCCCGGGCGGTGGTGGAGGCCACCGACGGCTTTGCCGTGGTAGGCGAGTCAGACACGGGGGAGGCCTCGGTTTCGGCCACCCGCGAGCTTCATCCCGACCTGGTCCTGATGGACGTAAACCTGCCCGGTATCAACGGCCTCCAGGCGACCCGGGAGATCCTCAAGGACTCCAACGGGGTGGTGGTGGTCCTGCTGCTGTCGACCTATGAAGAAGAGGAGTACGGCCCGAAAGCGGCGGAGTGCGGCGCCTCGGCGTATATCCCGAAATCGAAGTTCGAGCCGGATCGCCTGTCGGCCGCGTGGTCGTCGGCGATCGACCGTCGAAGTCAGACCCCGAGGTAGGCCTTTCGGATCGCCGGATCCTCCCGGAGCCCGGCCGCCGCACCCTCCATCACCATGTGGCCATTCTCCAGCACGTAACCACGGTCGGCGATCTCCAGTGCGAGCACAACGTCTTGCTCGACCAGCAGCACGGCCGTGCCGTCCTGGTTGATCGCCTTGACCACCTCCATGACGCGGTCGACCACCTTCGGCGCCAGGCCGAGCGACGGCTCGTCGATCATCAGCAGCTTCGGCCGAGCCATCAGGCCGCGGCCGATCGCGACCATTTGCTGTTCGCCACCGGAGAGCGTTCCCGCTTCGCGGTGCAACTTATCCGCAAGCGCGGGGAAATACTCGAGGATCTTGTGGAGGTCCAGCCGCACGTCCGCGTCGTGTCGCCGATAGGCGCCCAGGATCAGATTCCGTTCCACCGTCATCGTGCTGAAGAGGCGGCGGCCCTGGGGCACATGAATCAGACCCACGGCAACGATCCGCTCCGGCCGCAAGCCGGTCACCGATCGGCCATCGAAGCTCACCGTTCCGCCGGTGGTTCGGACGAGGCCGGTCATGGCCCCCAGCAGCGTCGATTTGCCCGCCCCGTTGGCCCCGATCAGCGCGACCAACTCCCCCGACCGCACCTCCAACGCGACGTCGAACAGCACCGGCGTGTTGCCGAACCCGGCAGTGAGGCCCTCCACGCGGAGCAGTGGCGGCCCCTCAGGCACTGGGTGGCTGCGGCCGTTCCTTGTCAGCCGCCTCCTGACGCCGCGCGTATCGCTCCCCCAGGTACGCTTCGATCACCTTGGGATCGCGCAGAACTTTCTCGGGCGGGCCCTCGGCGAGGGGCCGGCCGAAGTTCAGCACCAGCGCGCGCGTGCAGATGCCCACGATGACCTTCATGACGTGCTCGATCAGCACGATGGTGACCCCGCTTTCGCGAACACCGCGCAGCATTCCCAGTGCCTGTTCCACCTCGACGGCGTTCAGCCCAGCCATGACCTCGTCGAGGAGAAGGAGCTTCGGTTTCATGGCCAGCGCCCGGGCAACCTCGAGCCGCTTGCGATCGGGAACGGTAAGTCGAAGCACCGGGAACTCGCGCTTCTCGCCCAGGCCGACCAGCTCCAGCACCTCGTCGGCCTGCTTCTGCGCCTCGTGCGGCTGCAGGCGCCCCTGTGGCTGGCCGAAGAGCGCGCCCATCGCGGTGTTCTCGCGCACCGTCATCGAGGGGAAGGGTCGCACGATCTGGAAGGTCCGACCGATCCCGAGCCGGGCGATCCGATGAGGGGCCAAGCCACTGATCGACGTGTCGTCCCAGCGGATGTCGCCACCATCGAGCCGGGAGAGCCCGCTGATGCAGTTCAGCAGCGTGGTCTTCCCAGCCCCATTGGGCCCGATGATGCCGAGCACCTCGCCCTCGTCGACGGAGAAGGTCACGTCGGCAAGTGCGTGGACGCCGCCGAAGCGTTTGGTCAGGTCGCGCACCGCCAGCAGGTTCAAGCGCTCGTCTCTCGCAGCGTGCTTCGCAGGTAGCGGAGCGATAGGCGGCTGCGCCCCCCGAAGAAGTCGATGACGCCGCGCGGGATGAAGATCACGCAGACGGCGAGCAGGACCCCGAGCCCGATCTGCGAGTAGACGGACGCCGATCCGCCGCCGGCGAGTGTCTGGATGATCAGTTCGAGGACGATCGCGCCAGCCACCGGGCCCAGCAGCGTGCCGGCACCGCCGAGCACGGCCATCAGGATCATCTCGACGTTGTAAGTCACCGGAAAGACGTTCTCTTGATTGATAAAGCTGTTCCATTGGGCGAAGATTCCGCCCGCCAGGCCCGTCAGGGCGGCCGCGATCACAAACGCCGAGACCTTGTAGAAGGTGGTGTTCACGCCGATGACGCCAGCGGCCTCCTCGTTCTCCCGGATGGCGAGCAGGCCGTACCCAAACCGGCTCTTGAGGATGATCCGCGTCGATAAAACGGCAATCGCGGCAGCGCCGAGCATCAGGTAGAAAAAGAGCAGATCGGACCGGATAATTGGTGGGAAGAGCCCGTTGGAAGCGCCGAGGGCGCCGACATTGTTCACGACTTCACCGACCGCCACGCCGACGCCGAGCGTGGCGACCGCGAAATAGTGGCCGCGTAGCCGGAGCAAGGGGATGCCGACCAGCAGCGCAAAGGCTGCTGCGGTCAATGGTGCCGCGAACAGGGCAATTGCAAAGGGCACCCTGAGGCTACTGACCAGCACGCCGGTCCCATACGCCCCCAGCCCAAAGAACGCGACATTGCCGAAGCTGGCATAACCGGTCAGGCCCCCGATGATGTTCCAGGCCGAGGCGAGCGTGACGAACATCGCCACCGTCGTCGCGATCCGGAACCACAGCTTGTCCGTGATTAGCGGCAGACCAGCCTGCTGGGCGACATCGGTCGAGGTCAGCGGCGCCAGCAGGACGACCGCCAGGGCGATGGCGATCACCGCCATGGCGGTGCGCCGCCAGGTGAGCGGCATCGTTCGGACCCGGGCGATCATTGGATCACGCCAGCCGGCCGAGGAGCCCCTGCGGTCGAACAACCAGGACGATCACCAGTACCGCAAAGGCGATGGCGTTGGCGTAGCCAGATCCCAACCCAGGCGCGCTCTGGGCGAGGACCTCGATCAGACCAAAGAGGAGCCCGCCGGCCACCGTGGCGCTGACCCGGCCAAGGCCCCCGAGGATGACCACGGCGAAGGCCTGCAGCGTGTACGGGTCGCCGGCCGTCGGCGTGATCGATTGAAAGGTGCTGATTATGCCGCCCGCCACGCCCGCGAAGGCGGCCCCGATCGCGAAGGTGAGGGCGTAGGCGTGCCGCAGATCGACCCCGACCAATTGTGCGGCGTCTCGGTCGGCGCCCACGGCGAGGATGGCGGCGCCGATTCGCGTCCGGTTCAGGATCAGCCAGAGGATCGCGGCGAGCGCGAAGGCGACGGCCAGTCCGGCGACGCGAATATAGGGGATGCTGATCGAGCCGAGCTGAAGGGCACGGCCCGAGTAGCCGGGCGTGACCGATCGAAAGTCGCCGGTAAAAATGACCAGGAGGACGCTGACGATGATCAGGTTGAGCCCAAAGGTCAGCAGGAAGGTGAAGAGCACCGGCGCCCGGATCACCCGGTTGATCACACCGCGCTGCAGCGCATACCCGATGACGAACAGCGCGACGGCGTCGATCGGAAGACTCAGGAAGGGGTCGAGGTGCAGGTGGGCGAAGAGGGTCCACGTGAGGTAGGCGCCGATGACGACGAAGGCGCCGTGCGCCAGGTTGACGATATTGAGGATCCCCCAGACCAGGCTGAAGCCGAGCGCGACCGCCACGTACACGCCCCCCAGCAGGAGGCCAAGGATCACCTGCTGGGTGAACTGACTCACGTCAGGTCGAAACTAGCGCGAGGACCAGGCCGGCGTCGGATATTGGGGCCTGCCGTTGGCGACGTCCGGGGGGAACACGGTGTAATGGACGCCCTTCTGGATCTGCTCCACCACCATCGGCTTGTAGATGTTGATCCCGCGATCGTCGAACTTGAGCTGCCCGAAGAATGTCATGACGTCCAGCTTCACCAGCGCGTCGCGGACCTTGGTGGGATCGAGCGAGCCCGCGTTCTCCAGCGCCTTCTGGAATGCGAGGCAGGCCGCCGTGGACTCCGCGACGTGATAGTCTGGCGGCTCGCTGCTCGAGTATTTCTTCTCGTAAGCCTTCGAGTAATCGCTAACAGAGAGATAGAAGCTCGGCTGGTACTTCACCTGCGGCGTCCACTGACTGCCGTCATAGACGTAGTCGGCGTCGCCACCGAGCGCCTTGATGAAGTCCGGCGTCGAGGGGCCCACCGAGTAGGCGAAGATCTTCGCGTTGAGGGAGAGCTGCTTGGCCGCCTTGTTGATGGCAATCGCCTCCGCCAGGTGACCCGAGTTCATCACGATGTCCGGGTTGCTCGCTTTCGCCTGGCTGACCAGCCCGCTTACATCGGGGGCTGCCGCCGGATACTGCTTGTTGAAGACGACCTGCATGCCCTTGGTGGGGGCGTAGTCCTCGATCGCCTTCGCGACTTCCACGGAGAAGCTGTCGTTGGCGGAGAGGATCGCAATCGTGGCCGGCTTCGGCGACAGGGTTGCGGCCATATCGAGAACGCCGGTCAGGTACTTGAAAGCGGGGGAGAGGACGCCGAACGTGTACCTGTACCCATGGCTGAAGATCGATTGGGCGGCGCCATTCGCCTCGACCATCGGGATCCCGTTTTTCTCGGCGACCACAGCGTCGGTGGCGCTCGCGGCGCTGCCATAAGGACCGAGGATGAATTGTGACTTCTCGTCCGTGATCAGTTTCTGGACCAGTGTCGCTGAGAGGTTGGGGTTGCTCTGATCGTCCTCGTACTTGATCTGCACCGGGTGCTTGACGTTGTTGACGACGATCCCACCCTGCTGGTTGATCCAATCGAGCCAGAGGTCGTAACCCTGCTTGGTCAGGCCGCCTTCCTTCGATTGGGCGCCGGTCAGGGATACGGCGGCGCCGAAGATGATCGGGTCGCCCTTGCTGCTCGAACCCGAGTTGCCGGTGCCGCAGGCCGCAAGCGACAGGGCCGCGGCAGCCAAGACGCCGGCGACCTTCTCCCCTCGCACGACTCTAATCTACAGCTTTGACCCCGCCGCTTGGCAAGGATCCGGCATAGCGAGCTCGACCAATGGTACCCAGGGCCAACACCGGAATGGCGACCACGGCGGCGACCCAGAAGATCGTCGCGTAGCGCTGCGCGCCGGCCAGGCCCGCCGCCGCCGCCACGCCACCCGCCGCGCCTAGCTGGTAGGCGGTGACAAAGAGCGCCGCGGTGGTGCCTCGGGCGCTCGGCGCGACGTCGGTGACCCACGACTGCAGCGTGGAGTGCATGAACGCATAGGCGCCCCCGGCCAGGATACTGGCCGTGAGCACGCCGGGGATCGCCGGGTTGATGGCCGCCGCCGCAAAGCCGGCGACCAGCATCAAGCCCCCGCCCGCGAGAAGGATCGCCGCGGGGACGCGAAGTGCGATCTGCTTGACGATTCGGGTCCCGACCAGCACCGTCAACCCGTAGCCCGCGACGATCAGCCCGGCGACGGCAGCGCTGTATCCGCGCGCCTGCAGCGCCGGCGCCAGGAAGGTAAACAAGCCCTGCAGGACGATGCCCTCGACCAGGGCGAGCCCGATCAGGAAGAGGGCCCAGGGTTTTCGCGCCACCACCCCCAGCTGGGCGAGCGGTCCCCGGCCGGCGTCGCCACCGCGGGATTCAGGAAGGCGTCGATAGCCGAAAAACAGGACAGCCGCGACCACCGCGGGGATCAGAAAGGCGATCCGCCAGCTCGCATAGCGCGCGACGACACCGGCCACCAGCGCGGCTGACGCACTCCCGATGGCGGCGGCGGCCAGAAGGTCGGCCAGGACTCGCTGCCGCAATCGAAAGGGCAACGCGTCACCGATGTAAACGATCGAGGCCGGTAGGATGGCCGCGGTCAGCCCGCCGGCTGCGGCGCGAGCGGCAACCAGTGTCCCGAGGGTAGGCGCGATCGTGGAGAAGAGGCCGGCGCCCGCCGCCCCGGCGAGGCCGATGCGCATCGCGCGCACGCGGCCCAACCGGTCGGAGAGGATGCCGTAGACAAGCTGCATGCCGCCGTAACTGATGTAATAGGCAATCGCCACCCCGGCGGCGGCCGCCAGCGGAACCCGAAACTCCAGCGCAATCGCGACCAGCAGCGGCCCGATGACGCCTCGGTCGAACATTGTGATAAACGGCCCGACGTAGAAGAGGCGCGTGACCGCGAACGCTGAAGCTTCTGGCTCGGGACTACTCACTCCGGGGAGACGGTCGGGCACGCTTGGGCACAGTCTGCCGTGAATGCACGAGCAGGCTGCGTTCGAACCGGATCACGACGGTGCCATCCTGGTTGAACCCGATGGTCTGCACCCGGACGATGCCCTGTCCGGGCCTCGATTTGGAGGGACGCGTCTCGAGCACGGTTGATTGGGCGTAGATCGTGTCGCCGGCGAAGACCGGATAGGGCAGGGTCACCTTGTCCCACGCGAGGTTGGCGACGAGGTTCCGGCTGAGGTCCTCAACGCTGAGCCCGGTCGCAACCGCCAGTGTCAGGCAGCTGTTCATCAATGGCCGCTTGAACTCGGTCTGCGCCGCGTAGGCGGTGTTGAAATGGATCTCGTTCGTGTTGCAGGTCAGCAGGGTGAACCAGGTGTTGTCCGTATCAGTCAGGGTCCGCCCGTTGGCGTGCTCGTAGACATCGCCGACCGAGAAGTCTTCGAAAAACCGTCCCCGTTCCGTCATGCGGTTACCTCCGTCCCATAGGATCGCGGCAAGCCGAGGACATGCTCGGCGACATAGGCCGTCACGAGATTGTTGGTTACGGGCGCGACGAGGTACAGGCGAGCCTCACGGAATTTCCGCTCCACCCCGACTTCGACCGCCATTCCGCTGCCGCCGTGCGTGGTCATCGCTGCCTCGGCGGCTTCCCAGGCGGCCTCGGAGGCCAGTAGCTTCGCCGTGTTCGCCGCCGGGCCGCAAGGCTGGCCGGCATCGTATTGCGTCGCGGCGCGGAATCGCATCACCGAGGCCGCCTGCGTATGCATGAAGGCGCGGGCGATGGGGAACTGGATTCCCTGGTTGGCCCCGATGGGCGATCCGAAGACCATCCGCTGCTTCGCATAGCTGACCGATCGTTCGATGAACCATCTCGCATCGCCGACGCTCTGGGAGGCGATCAGGATCCGCTCGGCGTTGAGGCCGTCCAACAGGTGCCGAAACCCAGAGCCTTCGGCGCCGATCAGCGCCTCGGCCGGAAGTCTGAGATTCTGGATGAAGAGCGCGTTCGTCTCGTGACTGATCATCGTGGCGATTGGTCGGACCTCGATCGATGAACCCGCTTCGCGGAGGTCGACGAGGAAGAGGCTCATCCCGTCGGTTTTCCTGGCGACCTCCTCGCGTGGGGTGGTGCGGGCAAGCAAGATCAATAAATCGGAGTGCTGGACCCGGGAGGTGTAGACCTTTTGCCCGCTGACGACCCAGCCGTCAGCCTCTCGACGAGCGAACGTTGTGATGCGGGACGTGTCGCTGCCCGCATCGGGCTCGGTTACGGCCATGGATTGCAGGCGGAGGCGACCGGCCGCGATGTCTGGTAGGTATTGGCGCTTTTGTGCCTCGGTTCCGTGTCGAAGCAGGGCGCCCATCGTATACATTTGCGCGTGACACGCCGCCGAATTTCCGCCCGAGGCGTTGATCTCTTCGAGAACCAAGCAGCCCTCCAGCATGCCCAACCCCGCGCCACCGAACTCTTTCGGGATGAGCACGGCGAGCCATCCGCCATCGGTCAGGGCGTGGACGAATTCATCCGGGTATTTCTGTTGCTTGTCGACCTGCTGCCAATAGGATTCGGGGAACTTCTGGCACAGCCTGGTGACCGCCTGGCGGGACTGTTCTTGCTCGGCGCTCAGCGAGAAATCCATCAGGGATTGGCGCGTGCCAGGATGCCGCGGGCCCGCTTGACGATTGCCTCGTCAACCATTTGGCCGTTTCGGGTGTAGGCGCCCTGGCCGTCACCGGTGGCGTCGCCGGCGGATTGCAGGATGTCTGCGGCCCAGGCGAGCTCCTCCGGCGTCGGGCTGAAGACGGTGTTGACCATCTCAACATGGGATGGATGGATCAGGAGCATTCCCCCGAAGCCGTCGGCGCGCCCGCGCTCGGCCGCGGCCCCTAATCCGTCGAGGTCCTTGATTTTCAGCCAGGGCGAGTCGAGCGGCGGATGGATGCGAGCCGCGGCAGAGGCCAGCACCACCGCGCCTCGGGCGGCGGACAGTGCCGGACTTCCGCCGTCCGGGTCGATCCCCAGGTCTGCCGAGAGATCGAAACGGCCCAGCGCGACGCAGAAGACCCCGGTACTCCTGGCAATCTCACCGGCGTTGAGCACCGCGGCGGCGCTCTCGATGATCGGGATCAGTGCGAGCTGGGTAGAACCCTTTGCCGCGACGATCGCGCTATGGCAGGCGCTCACGTCATCGGCGTGACTGGCCTTGGGCAGCATGATGCCCTGGAGCTTCGCCAGCGGCAGAGCCGCCAGATCGAGTGGCATGTCGTGGCTGGCCGCCGGGTGGACGCGGACCCAGATCGGCGTTCGACCGCCAAGCTCATCAATCGCCGCCCGCACGGTCTCGCGGGCCTCGACCACGCGCCCCGGCGGGACCGAATCCTCGAGATCGAAGATACAGACGTCCGCGCCGGCTGTGACGGCGTTCCGCAGCCGGGCCGCCGCTGTCCCCGGCGTGAAGAGCGCGCTCCGAATGCGGGAGAGCACCTCAGCCATGGCCAAATGCGCCCTGGTTTCGAAGCGTCTCGACCTCTGAGTGCTCGAACCCAGCTTCCTTCAGGAGTGCGTCCCGATCACCGTCGAGGCGCGGACCGGGTCGATACTCCGAGGCGAAGCCGGAGAGCTTGATCGGCAAACCCACCGTCGTGACCTTGCCGAGCGCCGCATGTGTGTAGGTGGCGAGCATCCCGCGCGCTTCGAGTTCGGATCGGTCGAGCGCCTCCTCCATCGAGCGTACTGGCGCGACGGGGACGCGCCCACGCAACAGCTTGACCCAGTAGGCTGTCGGCTGCTCGGCCAAGCGAGCCTGGAGGATGGTTATCAGCTCGTCGCGATGCTGGCGCCGAGCTTCGAAATCTACGAACCGCTTGTCCGTCCCAAGTTCGCTCAGATCGATGCCCTCGACCAGTGCCCGAAAGAATTTCTCCTTGGCGCACGCGACGGCGAGGTGACCATCTGATGTTTTGAAGAACTGAAAGGGGACGATGCTTGGATGGCTGGAGCTTGGCGTGCGCTCACCAGGCACGCCAGCGGTCAGGTACCAGGTTGCGCGATAGTTGTAAAAGGCGAGCGCCACGTCATAGAGGCTGACGTCGACATCACGGCCCCGTCCGCTGCGCTGTGCCTCCATGATCGCGGCGAGCATCCCGATCGAGGCCATCAGGCCGGCGGAGTAATCGGCCACGGACAAGCCGCTCTTGACCGGCGGCCCGCCAGGATCTCCGGTGAGCGCGGCCCATCCCGCCTCCGCCTGGATCAACGGGTCGTAGCCCGGCTCGGTGCTCCGGTCGCCATCACGCCCATAGGCGGATAGCGTGCAGCAGACGATTGCCGGGTTGATCGGCCCCAACGCCTCATAGGTCAAGCCGAGCCCGCGCACGACGTCGCCGCGGAGGTTGGCATACACGGCGTTCGCCGATTTCACCAGGCGGTGGAAAACTTCTTGTCCGGCTTCGGTCTTCAAGTCGAGCACGATGCTGCGCTTCCCCCGGTTGAACGAGTCGAAGTAGAGGCTGTCGCTTCCTGCATGCCCCGGAGGCATGTAGCGGCTGACGTCCCCTCCTGTGCTGGGGTCCTCGAGGCGGATGATGTCGGCCCCCAGGTCGGCCAGGTGCAAGGTGCCGAACGGCCCTGCGCCGAACTGCTCGACTGCGATGATGCGGACGCCATCCAGTGGCCCCTTGATCACATCCGAATGGTAGGCCGTCGCTACTCTCTTCGGTCCGCAATCTCCCACGCGTGGTCGATGCCGTGCCAGGCCGGTCGCATGGTCACGCCCTAAGAAGAAGCGGTGGTCAGCGGAGGAAGCGCCGTTTACCCACCGCGAAGATCACCAGGCCGAGCAGGCTTCCCGCGAGTCCCAGCAGGATCTCCCGTCGAGCGCTCGTTTCGGCCTCGTCGTTTAGCGGCGGCCCGCCGCCGCCATTTGGTGCGCCAAGGACTCGCGGCGCACTCGGACCAGGCGCTGGCGCTGGATCGGCGGATGGAGTCGCCAGTACAAGAAGTGGGGTGGGCGTCGGCGTCGGGGTTGGGGTCGGCGTTGGGGTCGGCGTCGGCGTCGGGGTGGGCGTGGGCGTCGGCGTCGGGGTGGGCGTGGGTGTGGGCGTGGGCGTCGGCGTCGGGGTCGGCGTCGGAACGGGGGCGACACAGTCGCCGGCGGCGGTGATGCTGTTGGTGTCCAAGGTCACCGCGCCGTTCCTCGCCGAAGCGGATCCGGACACGATGCTCGAGCCGGTCGTCATCGTGATGCTGGCCAGCGCCATGATGTTCCCCTGCAGGGTGGTGCCGGTCCCCAGGGTCGCGGAACTTCCGACCTGCCAAAAGATCCCACAGCCGACTGCTCCATTGATGAGGACAACCGCTGCATTGCTCGCAGTGATCAAGGTGCTGCCGATCTGGAAGATGAAGATCGGATTGACCGTTCCCTGGCCGTCCAACGTGAGCGTGCCTGTAATCCCGACCGACGATGAGAAGTGGTAGACGCCAGGAGTGAGCGTGAGGCCGCCGAGATCCGCGCCGGTTAAGTCGGTAAACGGCGTTTGGGCGGCCGCATTGTCATAGGCAATCCCCACGTCGATCTGGGCCTGCGCGGCCGCGGCGTCGGCAATGTGTGGCGTCCCAAGGACCGTCCCGAGTGGGAATCCGGTCACGGCCGTCCCAGGGCTCAAGCCGAGGTCGCCAGTCAGCACGGTCGGGCCCGTGTTGGTGATCGTGCTCGAGGCGATAACCGCGTAGGTCGCGGCGCTCGCTAATGTTGGCGGGGCTGCGGCCGACGCGCCCAACAACGATCCGCCGCCACCGGCGATCGTCGCAAGTAAAAGAATGGCGAGGACCGGGCCCCAAAACTTTTTGAGGCTCATGTCGGTGGAACGCGGCGCGAATCACAAGCCTAGGGATTTGGGGAATACAGGCGACTTGCAACGGCAAGGCCGTCAGGGTGCGTGATTCCTGCCGTCGAGTCGCGCTGTTCCGTTACGTTACGGCACTGGGCGGAAGCGCGTCACGGCACTATCTGGAAGATCCGCTGTCGACACGTTCGATAGACACAAAAATCGGAATCGAGGGTGAAGACGCGATCGATGCGAGCGATGAGGGGGCCGGTATCAGTCAGGATTGCGCCGATCCTCGATCTCCCAGGCGTGGTCGATGACGTGCCAGGCGATGCGCCGGACCGCGTACCGGATGGGCCAGCCCTTCTCCGGAATCGCGGCCGACCCCGTGCGGTTGGCGTCGAGGATGGCGGTACGCCGCTCCTGCGGGTCCTTGATCCGCAGGCCAATCTTTCGCGCATACATATCTTCCGCGCCGACAACGTGCTCGGCGATCTGATCGCGGTCGCGCCCGCCACCGCGCGGCCCTTTGCGTAACGACGCGGGCGCCCTTGCGACGGCGCCGTCGAAGACGGCCCACGCGGCCGCCAGCAGATCGGCGTTGCGCTTCGCGTCCTTGCCGGTCACTGGCGCGTGGTCGCCTTTCCTGATCGCCTCCGGCACGCCGAAGTCCGTGCTTACGGTACCGGGCAGACGCTCCACTAGCTTGAAGGTCGCCGCCGTCTTCGCGTTGAAGGGAATCCCCGCCTGCTTGGCGATTACGGCATATCGAGCCGCCGACGCTGCCAGCGCCTCGAGCGCCGCCTCTTCAGTCTTTCCCGACCGTGACCAGCCCGGCCAGTCCACCGCGGAAGCGAAGACGCGCTTGCTCCCCGCCTCGATATAGACGTCCGTCATCGTCTATTGCCAGCCCCGGGCGTCGACGGGTTGCCAGCGGCTACCGCCGTCTGCAGATGCGATCAGCATGGCGGGGTTGAGGTTGACAGTGGTGCAGGCATGCGTCGGAAGGATCGCCAGCCGATCGCCGATCCGGAGGCCGGTCTCGCCCTCTGCGGTCAACACGGCATGCTCCTCGCTCAGGCGAGCCACCTTGAGCGTCGGATGATCGAGCACGATACCCCAGCTGTCGAGGCCGGAGACCCGAAGGTCCGCGGAGAGGGTCTTCGACCCGGCATCGATCACCGCGCGGTCCGGTGCCGGCGTCGACACGACTGTGGCGACCACCACCAGCGCGCAGTCCTCGAGCCGCTGACTGCCGAGCGTGGCCTGGTTGGCGTCGCCATAGACGTAGGTGCCGGGCCGCATTTCGGTGATGCCCGGGCGCAGCGATAACCCGGCCGTTGGGGTCGACCCGATGCTGATCTCCCGCACCACGATGCCAGCATCCTTCAGCAGGGCGGCGGTCGAGAGGACGCCCTCGGTTTCCTGGTCGGCCGCGCGCTGGCGACCGGCTTGATCAGTTGCGCCATAGGAGTGGCCGGCGTGCGTGATCAAGCCGCGAAACCGTTCCGGCCCGATCGCCTCGACCAGACGTTTGACCGCCGCCACAGTCGCGGCGCCCGGGGTGGTCCCGACCCGGTGCTGACCCGGATCGATCTCCCAGAAGACCTCGACCCGCGCCGGCAGCGCTTGCGCAACCTCGACCGCATCCAGCGATACGGCGAGCCGGCGGACCCGATCGGCGAGGGCCGCGAGCCGTCGCAGCTTGACTTCCCCGACGGGGGGATGCGCGATCAGCAGGTCGTCGACCCCGGCACCGGCAAAGGTTTCCGCCTCGGTCATGGTCGCGGCGGTCAGGCCGACCGCGCCGTGGGCCATCTGGCGCCGTGCAACCTCGCTGCTCTTGTGGGTCTTCGCATGCGGCCGCAGCCGCACCTGACGATCAGCGGCGAGCTTCGCCATCCGGGCCAGGTTGCGCTCCATCACCACCTCGTCGACGACCGCGACCGGGGTGATGAAGGGTTCGGCGGCGGCCAGCGAACGCGACGTGCTCAGCGATGCCTCCGCGGCTCGGACGATGGCTTGACGTGGGTGTCGAGCCATGTGCTCAACGGACCGGCGTCCTGCCAGGCCTCGCGAATCCGGGTCAGAGCCTGTGGTGTGTGGAACCACGGCGCCGGTTTGAAGGTGCGATTGACCCAGGCCGAGCCGGCCCGCAGCAGCTCTGCCCGTGGATGGTCCGACGGATAGCCGCCGGGAACCCGCTTCAGGATCGGCTCGCTGCTGTCGTAGCCCTTCTTGTGCAAGGCCGCGAAAATCTGCGCCAGCTTCTCCCCCGGCTTGCCCGCGACCGCGTCCCGGTAGCGAGCGAGCTGGTCGGGCGGCATCTCGTGGCCGCCGGTGCCGATGTAAAGCGCGTCATGCGACAGCTGCAGATAATGGCCGGTCGCGTGCTTACTCGAGGTGAAGACCGCTGAAACCGTCTCCTTATAGGGCCGCTTGTCCTTGGAGAAGCGGAGGTCGCGGTTGATGCGGAACATCTTGCCCTCCCACTCGGAACCGAGCTGCTGCTCGAGTTCCGCGATCAGGGCCAGCATCGGTTCCTTGCAGGCGGTCTCGTAGACCTCGCGGTGTGCCTCGAAGTACGCCTTCGAGTTGTCCCTGTGCAACCCTTTCAGGAACGTCAGGGCCGGCTTCGGCCAGCCGGTAAAGCGATCCATGTCCTTAGCCTATTGTGACCGGCCGGTGACAGTCGCACTTCGACCGCCCCGATGGCGAAGCGATCCCACGGCCCAAACTTATCTTGTAGTGGACACGAGCACGCGTCACCGGATGCGAGTCGGCCGCAGCGGGAATCGGTTGGAAGCCCACCACCACGGCCGCCGCTATGGCGCCTGGTTTCGCCCCCGACCTGATAGCCGACGCGGGGTCAAATGCGATATTGTCGACGTCAGGCATCAGACCGCAATCGGGGGAAAGGAGCGGCTCATGAACTCAACCACCGTGATGGTGATCGTCGCCGTCGTGGTGCTGATCGTGGTGATCGCACTGATCTCGATGATCGTCCGCCGCGGACGGTCGCAGCGTCTCAAGTCCAGGTTCGGACCCGAGTACGAGCGGACGATGCAGGAAACCGGCAATCGCACGAAGGCCGAAAAGGACCTCGAGTCGCGCCAGAAGCGGCGCGAGCAGCTCGAAATCAAGCCGCTGGATCCGGGCCTGCGGGAGCGCTACGCCCGCGAGTGGCATCAGGTCCAGGCAGACTTCGTCGATGCGCCGAGCGACGCGGTGCGTGGCGCGGATCAGCTGATCACCCAGGTGATGCGCGAGCGCGGCTACCCGACCGATAACTTCGAGCAGCGGTCATCCGATGTGTCAGTCGATCACCCCGGCGTCGTCGAGGACTACCGAACGGCGCACAAGATGTCGATGGCCAACCGTGAGAACCGCGCCAGCACCGAGGATCTGCGGCTGGCGATGACGCACTATCGATCGCTCTTTGACGATCTGCTCGGAAAGAGCGAGACGACTCGCGAATCCGAGGCGGCCGCATCGCGTGGCGAGCGCCCGCGACAACAAGGAGGCCAGTCATGAACGACCAGAACCCGAACCAGGAGCGCCAGGTTGCCACGGAGGACCCAACCGCATCGCGCGAGCAAGCGCATGCGGAGCAGCAGTACCAGCGGGACCAGCGGGACCAGCAACCCAGGCAGGAGTTCCAGTCGGCGGAGCAGCGCCCGCCGTCCCCGACGATGGACCGACGGTCAAGCCCGCACGCGAATGGTGGCCTAATTGGCGGTCAGGAGATGGAGCGGTATTCGGCGCAATGGGTCAGCATCCAGGCGGCCTTTGTCGATGAGCCCAAGAAAGCAGTCGAGGAGGCCGACAAGCTGGTCGAGGAAGTGATCCAGAACCTCTCGAAGATGTTTGCCGATGAGCGGCACAAGCTTAAAGGGCAGTGGTCGCGTGGTGACTCGGCCTCGACGGAGGATCTCCGGGTCGCCTTGCAGCGCTACCGCCAGTTCTTCCAGAACCTACTTCACACCTAGGGTTTGACAGGAACGGCAATTAGCCTCTAGGCTAATTGCCGTTATGACATACCCGATTCGGATCGTCGATGTCTTCACCGAGCGCCCGTTTGCCGGCAATCAACTCGCGGTGGTGCTTGGCGCTGAGGGCATCAATGGCGAAACGATGCAGTCAGTGGCGCGGGAAATGAACTTTTCCGAGACCACCTTCGTCCTTCCGCCGAGTCAACTCGACCATGCCGCCAGCGTGCGCATCTTCACACCGGCTGCCGAACTGCCCTTCGCCGGCCATCCAACCGTCGGCACGGCGTGGGTGCTCTGGAAGGAAGGTCTGATTGCCGCTGGCGCCGACCGGTTCACGTTGGAAGAAGGCGTTGGGCCGGTTGGCGTTCGAATCCAGCGCGACGGGGGAAGGGAGGTTGTCTGGATGAGCCATCCCACGGTGACGTTCGACGAAACCATCGATGATCGCCGGTTGGTTGCTCAAGCCCTTGGACTGACCGAGGCGGATCTCGCGCCGGAGATTCCGCTTCAGATGGTGAGCACGGGCAATCCCTTTCTCTTCGTGGCTTTGCGCGATCCTGGAGCCGTTGATGCCGCCAGCTCGGAAGCCTCCCGTCTCACGAGGGTGTTCGCGGGCCGTGAGCCCCGGGCCGTCTTCATGTTCGCCGTCGATGGGCCGGGCAAACTCTACAGCCGAATGTTCGCTCCGCACCTGCTGGCGATCCACGAGGACGCCGCCACGGGCTCGGCGACCGGCCCGCTGGGCGCGTTCGCCGTGAAATACGGTCTGGTGCCGAGAGCTGCTACGGTTTCGCTGGTGAGCGAGCAGGGGACGAAGATGCGCCGGCAGAGCTTTCTCCATATCGAGCTTGCTTATGGCAAGGACGGCGACATCCCGACCCGAATCGAGGTCGGTGGGTCCGTCGTCCCGGTGGTCAGCGGGGAGCTGACGCTCCCGAAAGATGGCGCATGAGCAGCCCTCCTCCGGCGCCATACAGCCGGTATCGCGCCTTCGGTGACCTGGTCGCCTTCTCGGGCCAGGTCGCGACACAGGACGGCAAACTCATTCCCGGCGGCTTTCTCGCCGAGCTTCACCAGTGTCTGGCGAACCTCAGTCGGCTGCTCGAAGAGGCGGGCTTGACGCCGTCGGACATCGTCAAGACGACCGTCTTCCTTACCGACATTGCCGATTGGCCGGCCCTCAACGGGCCCTGGATGGAATTCTTCGCGGAGCCGCGTCCAGCCAGGACGGCGATCGCGGTCAGCGCGTTGCCGTTCGGTGCTCACGTCGAGGTCGAGGCCTGGGCGGTGCGCCCGGCGCGGTGATCGCCAGTCCCACGCTCGACGTTCGGATCGTCCGCGCGCTCGCCAGCGAAAAACGACTCCTGATCCTCGCCTGGCTCCGGAATCCAACCACGCACTTCCCCAAACAGAAGGATGGCGACCTGGTCCGCGATGGCGTCTGCAGCGTCTTCATCGCCGACAAGCTCAAGGTGGCCCAGCCGACCGCCGGCGAGCATCTTCACATCCTCAGCCGCGCCGGCTTGATCCGCGGCAAGAGGATCAAGCAGTGGGTCTTCTACCGGCGCGACGAGAAGCGGATCGCGGAAGCGAAGCGCTTGCTGCGAGGCGACTGGTAGGCCTGGTTCGGGCTCCTCTACCGGCTGAACATGTTACCGCCGGCAAACACCACGGCGCCGCTGCGGGCGTCGACCAGAACAAGCTCAAAGAGTTTGCTACGGCCCATCTGATCGGTTGAGCCGCCCGCTTTGACCAGAACCCAGCAGACGCAGCCCGGGTTTCCCCACGAGGAATGGGCACGCGCCAGGATCTCTTCTTTGACCGGAGCCATTTCGGGGTTCGACCGCTGCCCGATGGCAAGCGCCGAAGCCGGCGACATAATCAGCTGACGATCCCAGGGGCTAGGCTCACTAAAGGACATGCCAAAGCGCTGCACATCCGCAGGGCTAACGGTCCGGAGCACTACCGCTTGAGCGATCCGGCCCGAGGCGCCCAGCACGAGTAGCAACGACACGGCGGCGAATCCGGCGAGGAGCAATAAGAACGGACGGCGATGTCCGATTACAGCGAGCCGCACGATCACCATAACGGCGCTTGAGAAACAAAACGGCGCCCCTCCGAGAGTGGCGCCGCTTTTGGCGGTTAGCGGTTGGGCTGCGACGGCTGGCTCGGCCAGGTCGTCGCGGGCTTGGTCTCAGGCTGCTTGCCGGGCCATTGCTGGCCAGGATTGCCGCCCTGCTTGCCGGGCCACTGCTGCGGTTGCGGTTGGCCGGGCTTCTGCCCCTGCCGCTCTTCGCGCTTGCTTCCGTGCGTCTTCATGAGTCCTCCTGCGGGGTATTCGGGCCGGCGGCGCCGACGGGAGGCCACCGACTGGCTTCCACGATAGGACCGATCGGGCTTCCCAACCTAACGTCAGCGATTCTTGACCCGTTTCCTCGGCCAGGCCACGGCTTGGTGGCAGTTGCCTAAGAGATGATGCCGCCGTTACCTGGTTGGAAACGACCGGTAACGCGGCCTTCATGCAGCGGTGAGAATAGAGCCGGTGGAAGGCCTAAGCGGTCAGCGTTGTTCGGAGTGCGCGGCGCCGCTTCCGGCCGACGCTCGCTTCTGTCCGCAATGCGGCCAGGCCGTTGCCGAGATGCCCGCGGAAGAACGCAAGCTCGTCCCGGTGCTCTTCGCCGATGTCACCGGCTTGACGGCGCTTGGCGAGCGCCTTGATTCGGAGCGCTGGCGGACGATCCTCCAGCGCTACTTCGCCGAGATGGCGGCCACGATCGAAGCCTGGGGCGGCACGATTGAAAAATTTGTCGGCGAGGCCATCATGGCGGTGTTCGGGGTGCCCCTCGTCCGCGAAGACGATGCCGAGCGTGCCCTTCGTGCCGCGTTCGAGATGCTGGATCACCTCCCGCAATTGAACGAAGGTTTTCAGGCCCGCAGGTGATCGCGACCCGAGCCTTGAGTGGCCTGGCGGTGTTGGCCGGCGACTATAAGCGCGCGATAGACTACACCCGCAGCGAACTGAACCTGGTCGACCAGATCGTCGCCGTCCGCGACCGAGCCCTGGCGTTCTTCTTTCTGGGGTTGCGGGTGATGGACATGGAAGGGAAGTACGAGGAAGGGCTCGAACTCGGAAGGCGCAGCTACGCCCTGGCCAAAACCCTCAGCCTCCATGAGGTCATACATGCGAACTATCTGCTGATGTACAGCCACGCCATGCTCGGACAGTGGTCGGCAATAGACCCCCTGTTGGAGGAGCATCTCGATGCCTGGAAAAAGGAAGCCGACATGTCCTGTCCCAGCGCGGATTGGCCGCGGGTGTGCCACCGAAATATGGGGGAGCGCCCTTCGAGGTGCTGGTGATGCTCGAGGCGCTGGTGGCGTTGCGCGATGCTGACGGGCTCCGGAATTTTCTGCCCACGGCCCGCCGCGCCGAGCGGGCGCTGGCCATTCTCCCGCCGGCCTGCGATCGAGCCGAGGGACACCTCGCGTTACTGAGTGATGCACCCGATCAGGCGGCCGAGCGATTCCAGCGGGCCATCGCCGCATATGAACAACTCGGCGCAAGCTTTGAGGCCGCGCGCACGAAGGAGTTGCTGGCCGGTATCCGTGTCTAGTAGCCGCCGCTGGGCGCGGATCGGGATTCTTGGCATCGGCGCCGTCGTGCTGGTCTCCCTCGGCGCCGTCGCCTTTTCCGCGCTCGGATCCCAGTCTTCTGGAACCTTCGGCACGGCGGCGACTCCTCAACCGTGCAGTCCGCAGCCCTGCTTACGTCTCCAGAACTACACGATGTGGGTGTCGAACATCAACGAGTCCGACGGCATCATCCGGATGCAGGTCGATTTCCGGAATTCCAGCAGTGCAACGCACGCCGACCCGGCCGACCTCCGGCTGATCGACGCCCAGCATCACAGCTTCCGATTCACCCAGGATCCGGCTGGATGCACCCACTGGTCGCGAACCGAGTTTGCGAATGGGGCCCGATACGGCCCCGTAACCATCTGCTACCGTCCGGATTCGCTCGCCGCGCCGCTCACCCTCGAGTGGAACCCGGACATGGGAATGTTCTGCTGCACCGCGGATCTAAAGATCAAGTAGGGGAGGCGCCCGCCGATGTCGAAATTCACCCGTTTGGCGTCGGGACTCCTCCTGGTCCTCATGGGCCAGATTGCTTCGTCGACGGGGGTCCCCAAGGCGTTTTTCCAGGCCTTCGGTCTCCCTTTGCTAGCCGGGCTGGAAGTTCGTTCCAACGAACTCTGGCGAGATCCGGACGGCAGAGCAGTGCGAAGATTGCCCAGGGCGGCCGGCTGAGGCCGTCTTCACGCACGACCTCGCCAAGCTAGCACAGCGAAAACTGACGGGCCCGCGTGTTCAGTTAGGAGAGCCGGGATACGTTTCCTCGTACTCCGGCTCGAAGCGGATGGCCGTTAGGTCCTGGCGCCAGCCGCAGCCGGCTCGGGCAGAACGCCAAGCTGCCGCAGCATCGATGCGGTGTCGAAATACGAGCGCCACCTGGTGATCTTGTCCCCGCTGACTTCCACGAAAAAGGCGACCTTCAGCTCGACCTTCGTATTGGTTGGGGGAATCCCCATCAACTGACCCTTGTGGGTCCCGGTCACCCTTGACTCGACGGCGAGAACCTTACCGTCGTCGACGCTCTTGTCGATCGTGTAGTGAAGGTCCGGGAATGCGCTGAAAAAGCTCGCGTGGAACTGCAGCATCCCGTTCTTGTCCGTCGGACCGGTCACGGGATTGTCGAACTGCAGGTCCTCCGCGAGGTACTGCTGAATACCGTCCGCGTCCTGCCGGTTGGCGAGGTCGACCGTCTGTCGAAAGACCGTTTCGGCGCTACTCATCGAATTCCCTCCTCTCGGGTATTGTCAGCTGAGCCGTCGTCGCTTAACCCTGACACGTTCCCAGGCCAACTTCAAGCTCGTGCTCGGCCGCCGGGAGGCGCGCTAGGCTCGCCGTTCGCGGTAGAGGTCGCGTAGCAGGGCGATCTCGGCGCCGTGGTGCAGCAGTTCCTGGTTGACCCACCAGACAATCTCGACGAAGGGCTCTTCGGCGTCGCTGCCATCCGGGTAGGTGCTGTGACCGACCTGGTCAAGGGCGGCGTCATCCGCGCTGACCACCGCGTCCCGCCAGGCACTCGCGCCCGTGTCGAAGGCGGCGAGGGCTCCGGCGACGTCGCCACGGAAGCGATACTGGTCCCGCGTCATCGAGTGGCTCCCGATGGTGTAGTCGGCCCGTAAGGTCAGCATCTCGCTGAGATGACCAAGTCGCCAGGCGATCGTGGTGACCGGCGGCGGCCATGGGGGCGGGCTGGCGGAGTCGCGACCCCACTCGCCGGCGCCGACAAGCCGAGTCGCGCGTGGCCCCGGTCCTGCCTCGCGGCGGCGGATCGACCAGCAGTTCGCCACCGGTTCCCAGAGATATTCCTCGTCGGTCATCGCCGCGATTTCGATGCTGGTGCCGTTTCCACTGTCGCCGCTCGGCCCCGTCAGGCGTTTGACGAGGCGCTCGCGTGCGAAGTCGAACTGCTCCAGCAGAGGAATCAGGCGTGGCCGGATCGCCATCGGGTACTCCGCTACCGGCGCGTCAAAGCCGCGGTCCTAGACGACCGCTTCTTCTTCTCGGGCGCCGCGCTGCGGGTGGTCTTCGGTGTAGTCGCGCAGCACCTTGGACCGGCTCGGGTGGCGCAGCTTGCGCAGGGCCGTTGCCTCGATCTGGCGAATCCGCTCGCGGGTGAGTCCCATCCGGCGGCCGACTTCCTCCAGCGTGCGCGGCTCGTCATCGACGAGACCAAAGCGTAGCTGTACCACGCGCCGCTCGCGCGGGCGCAGGGTGGCCAGGATATCCTCGACCTCGTTGCGGAACATCGCCTCGCTGGCGGCCTCCAGGGGCGCGATCGCCATTTTGTCCTCGACGAAGTCGCCAAGGTGCGAATCCTCTTCCTCGCCGATGGGCGACTCGAGGGACACCGGCTGCTGCGAGATCTTCTTCAGTTCCTGGACCTTGTCGACCGTGATCCCCATGCCGTAGGCGAGCTCCTCTTCGTTGGGCTCGCGGCCGAGCTGCTCGAGCAGGGCGCGCGACACGCGGGCCAGCTGGTTGAGGGTGTCGACCATGTGCACCGGGATCCGGATCGTCCGGGCCTGGTCCGCGATGGCGCGGGTGATCGCCTGGCGGATCCACCAGGTGGCGTAGGTCGAGAATTTGAACCCACGCTTGTAATCGAACTTCTCGACGGCGCGCATCAGGCCGAGGTTGCCCTCCTGGATCAGGTCGAGGAAGGACAGCCCGCGGTTGAGGTACTTCTTGGCGACGGACACAACCAACCGGAGGTTCGCCTCGGTCAGGTGATGGCGCGCCTCCTCGGAGCCCGCCTCCATCTCCTTGGCCAGCTCGACCTCTTGTTTGGCGGTCAGCAGGTTGACCCGGCCGATCTCCTTGAGGTACATCCGAACCGGGTCGTCGAGGGCGACCGAGCTGACCACTTCGACTTCGGTCAGGGTCTCCTCGTCATCGTTCTCCTGCTCGGCCTCGCCGTCAGCGGTCACCTGGATGCCCATCTCCTGGAAGACGGCAGCAACCCGAACGAATCCGTCGGCGTTCCCCTCGACCGAGGGAAATGCCTTCATCACATCATCTGGAGACAGGTAGCCCTGATCCTTCCCTTTGAGGATCAGCGCTTCCGCGCTCAGTACCAGCGGGTCGACTTGGACCCGCGCCTTTACCTTTGTCACGAAGTTTTCTTACCCAAGTTTGACGTATTCAGACACCATTCGTCCAGCATCATTTCGAATGTGATGCCATGACTATCAGGTTTCTAGTAATTAAGTTGGGAGGAAACGTCCCTTTGTGAAGAATTCGGCGTCTCTGTGCCCATCGCGGCTGCCAGTCGAGCCGTCTGCGTGGCGACTTCCCCTGCCCGGTGCTGCCAGAAGGCGAGCCGTCCCTCGTAGCGGGCCAGCTGCCGGCGGATGATCGCCATGTCGATCCCCCGGATCTCAGCGGCGGCCACCGGTGGCATCTCTGGCATGTGCTTGACCATATCCGCCAGCATCTTGACTTTGAAGTCGGCAAGCTCCGTGTAGACCGTGATCCAGTGATGGAAATCCTCCGGATCGTCCGAGTCCGGCCGTTCGGTCTCCATCAGCCGGTAGGGATCGATCGCCTTGCTGGCTAGTCCCTCGTGTTCCGGATTGTGAAACTCGGTCACGCGCTCTTTCTCCCCTGCGACAGGAGTTGCGTTTTGCGGCCCTCCCAGTAGACAAGGCGCGCGCGGTACCGCCTCCGCTGGATCTCGATCAGCGTGACGTCGAGGTCGCGGATCTCGCGGCCCCCCGGCTCGGACAGGCTCTTGATGCCAGACTCCATGTCCAGGAGCAGCCTGTCCTTGAATTCGAGCAGCTCGTGGTAAGCCTTGATCCAGCTCTCGGCTTGTTCCGAGGACGTCGTTTCGGGGTCTTCCCCATACATCAGCCGGTCGACGTTGGTTGCGTTGGCGGCCACGCTTGCCTTATGGCCATTGCGGCGATCGAGGTCTGGCATTACATTACCGCCTGCCACCCTATGATTTGCCGACCCTGAGAGGACTGTCGTTCGAGCATGTCCCGAACTTTGAGGGCGCAGGGCGCCCGAATGGTGTCAACACCATACACCCGAAATACTACATGTGCTGCTTTCGCGGATCTTCACAAATAGGTAGGAATTGGGATTTCCTCCTCGACAGTCATCCGTTCGGATGAGGGTTGCGCGTTTGGGATCGACGCAAACCCGAAGGGACACACCAATGATGCCAGCCGTCGTTGTCAATCACCAGCATCGGCGGATCGTTGACCCCTACTTAGGCGGAGCACTCGGCGAGGTCGCGGCGCGTTGCGACATTGGCACGACCGCCCGGTCGCGGTAGTCGTGGCGCTCGAACCAGCGCTCGACCAGCCCCACGTCGCGGGTGACAAGCTCGAAGCGCCAGTCACCATCGAGAAGCCACAAAGGCCCCGCCCGTCGGACGGAGCGGGGGAGGGGATTCAAACTCATCGTCTCCCTCCCCCGCCTTGTTTTGGCGATGTCTAGGCGGCGGCGATGCCCTCCTGGCTGCCGCCATCCGGGATGATCCATGACCCGACGAGCGTCAAGGAGCCATCGGCATTCACGGCAAACCCGCGAATCGAGGAACTGGCGCCGCTCTGCGCATAGAGGAAATGCTGATCGGCGCTGACCGCCATGTCGACGGCGCCCGGGATTCCGGCCGCCGCGACCGGGTTCTTCAGCGTGACGGTGCCATTGCCGGCGATCTGGTATTGACTGAGCGTGCCGCTACCAGCGTTGGCCGCATAGTAGTTGTCGCGGGCGGTCGCGACCCAGCAGGCTGCGGCCTGGCCATCCGGGGTACCGGCATTGATCAGGGTCAGCGTCTCGTTGCTGTTGACCTGGTAGGTGGACAGGTTGCCAAAGGCCGCGTTGACGATTACCAGCTGACCGGCCGGATCGAAGAGAAAGGCGAAGGCGTTGCCCCCGACCGTGGTCGTGGTCGGCGCGCTCGAGAGCCGGCCGCTGGCGGTCACACCGAAGACGTCAACCGAGCCGCCGTGGTTGCCCTTCAGGGTGACGATCAAGTCGCGACCGTCGGGCGAAAAGCCGACCTGGGCGGGCGCTGACAGGAAGAAGGGCGGGTTGGCGTTCGGCAGGTTGAGCGAGCGCAAGGATCCTTCGATCGGGTGGAGCGTTCCGCCCGCGATGCGATAGCCGCTGACATAGCCCGCGTTCCCGGCGTCGAGCACATACGCGAGATTGCCGTGGATACCGATGCTGGCCGGGAACGGCCCGCCGCTGCTGATCACCTGGCTCAGATGCAGGCGATCCCCGCTGACGCCGAAAACCGACACGGTGTTACTGCCGGCGTTCGGCGCCAGGAGCAGTCGGTGCTGGGCGTCGTAAACGAGCGAGCCCTGCGAGGCGAGCGGATCGACGGCGGCGCCGGCCGCGCGGCCGCCGTTGCCGCCGGTTGGATAGGTCGCCGAATAAGTAAGGGTGCCGTCGTCGTGGCGGGCATAGGCGACGATCGAGTTGCCGGCCGGGTCGTCGGTCTGGACGAAGACGGCGTGGTCGGCGCCGGTGCTGGGCGCGTCGGCGTGGGCGAGGACCGCAGGTGCCGCCAGTAGGGCAGTCGCCCCCGCGGCGATGATCGTGACGAGTCGAAACAGTTGTCGCATGGTTCCTCCTTGGGACAGTGGTGTCGGCATGTCCGGGAAGCCTAGAGACGGCGAATGACCGGCGGATGAAGTCCCGTCATCCAATCGACACAAAAGATTTCCCTCCTCCGCTCGCGGGGAAGGAATGGTGAAGGGCTTAGGCAGGCAGGCTGAACCAGATCCTCGTCAGGCCGGCGTAGGATTCGGCGCCGACGCGCCCGCCGGTCGCCTCGATCAGCTGCTTGACGATCGCGAGCCCGATGCCGGCGCCGCCCCGTGCCCGGTCTCGCGATTTCTCGACCCGGTAGAAGCGCTCGAAGACCCGCGGGAGGTCCTGTTGAGGAATCCCGTCGCCGGTGTTGGTGACGGAGACCAGGACATCGCTCCGCCTCGCTTCCGCGGCGATCGTTGCCGTCCCGCCAGCCTCCGTGTACCGCGACGCATTCTGGAGCAGATTCGCCAGCACCTGCGCCAGCTGGTCGGGGTCGGCGCGGGCGGGGAGTCGATCCGGCACGTGGAGCAGCAGGCTGATCTGGTTCCGCTCGAATGATGGCCGGGCGAGGTCGACCGCTGACCGCACCGCCTGGGCCAGATCGATCGCCTCGGCCGCCGCGGCACCTGGCCCGCTGTCATCGGCGAGCGTCTCGAGAGACCGCGCGAGGCGTCCCAGCCGATCGACTTCCTCTTGTAGGGAACGGAATTGCTCCGGGCTGGGCGGGATCACGCCGTCCCGGAGGGCCTCCAGATATCCCTGCAGGTTGGTGAGCGGCGTGCTCAGCTCGTGGGCCGCGTTGGCGATGAAGTCTCGCCGCATCCGCTCCTGCTCTTCCAGGCTCTCCGCCATCTGGTTGAAGGAGTCCGCCAGCGACGCCAGTTCCTCGGGCCCACTGCGGGCGACCCGCGTGTGGTACTGGCCCTGCGCCAGGCGGCGGGCGGCCCGCGCCATCTCGTCGAGCGGACGTGCGAACCTCATCGCCAGCAGTGAGGCAAGCAGGATGCTGATCCCCACCGCGATGACGGCCGCCACGGTGAAGACCGCCACCACGCTGTGGTCGAACATGGTTCGCGCCGTCTCCGCGGATTGCCCCGCCTGCACCATCAGCTGGTTGAAGGTTGACTGCGCCACGCCGAGCACGCCAACAGCAAGCACGATCAGGGCCGCACTCGTGACCAGCAGTGAGAGGACGGCGACCCGAAGGGCGATTCCGCTCGGAGGCCACCATGCCGATCTCTTCACCGCGGCTCCTTGCCGTTGACCGCCCGGTACCCGGCTCCACGCACGGTCGCGATGTAGCGCGGCTGCCCGGCGTCCTCACCGAGCTTGTCCCGGAGCCGGCCCACATGCACATCGATGGTGCGCTCGAGCGCGTCGCCCTGCACCGGGCCATAAAGGGCGTCCAGTAGTGCCTGGCGCGTCAGAACGCGTCCTTCCGCCTGAATCAGCGCCGTCAGGAGACGGAACTCGGCCGCCGTCAGCACAATAATTTGCCTCCCGCGCCGAACCTCAAAGCGGTCCAGGTCGATGGAAAGATCGCCATACCGGAGAGCGCCGCCATGCTTCAGCCGGTCCTGCCCGCGCTCTGCCCGACGCAGGACGGCCTTGACGCGAACGACCAGCTCGGCGGGGGAGAACGGCTTGACCAGGTAGTCATCGGCGCCTTCATGGATGCCGTAGACACGGTCGGCGGGCGTGCCTCGCGCTGACAGCATCACGATCGGCACCTCGGAACGCTCCCGGACGATGCGCATCAGGGCCAACCCGTCCAGCTCGGGCAGCATCAGATCGAGGACGATCAGGCGAGGCTGTGACTCGGCGACCAACCTGAGGGCAGCCTTCCCATCGCTCGCACTCACGACGGCGAAGCCCTCCCGTTCCAGGTAGGTGCGGACCAGCGTCACGATCTTCGGATCGTCGTCGACGACGAGGATGGGTGCGCTCACTCCGGCGTCATCCTATAAAGAGCCTACGTACTGAATGTGACGCTGGCATGAAGCACCTAGACTGATTCTCGTGCGACCGCTTGCCGAGGTAGCCGGCGAAGAACTGGTCTGGAGCCAGCCGAAGGCGCTGAAGCGAACCCACGAGCTGCGTGCCGGCGATGACATCGTCGCCACCCTGACCTTCCAACGAGGCTCGCTGGCCGACGCCGAGGCCGCCGACGGCCACTGGACCTTCAAGCGGCAGGGCTTCTGGCAGCCGCGCGTCTCCGTCCGACTGGCGGGGTCCGACGCCGACATCGCGATCTTCTCGCCGCGCTGGACGGGTGGCGGCATCCTCGAGCCGCTGGGCGGCAAGCCAATCAAATTCTCCTCGGGCAACTTCTGGCAAACCCAATGGGTCTGGCAGGAGACCGACGAGCCACTGGTCCGGTTCAAGGGCCGGCAGGGCTTCATGAAAGCGAGCGGCCAGGTCGAGATCGCGCCGGAAGTGACGTCACGCCCCGACCTCTCGTTGCTCGTCCTGCTCGGCTGGTACCTGATCCTGCTGCACGCCGAGGACTCGGCAGCTGCCAGCAGCGCCGCGACGGTCGCCGTCGTGTCCGGCTAGAACGCTCTTCCTACGCTCAGGCGCGCGGCGGCGACCCTGTCGCTGACGCCCGTGTGATGTCGGGCAGCCGCTCGAAGATGTAGTAGACGGCGATACCGGCGCACACGATGACCACGGCGATCGGGCTGAGCAGGCCGAGCGGAACACAGGCCAGGTAGACGACCAGGCCGACGGAGAAGCGCGGCCAGGAGCGCGTCGCCGCCTCTCGGTCCACGTCCGGCCTCAGTAAGTCCGGATGGGCTAGCGCATAGATCCATACCGAGCTGAAGAACACCGCGATCACGAAGGCGTTGAGCCCGTAAAAGCTGGCAGCGATATTCGCGTCGCGCGGCACTTGGATGTTGCTACCGAGCAAGGAGGTGGAGAAGGGAAGGAAGACGATCGCCATCAGGAGCAGCAAGTTGAGCAGCAGCAGCGGGCGATTCAACCGGGCGATGCGCTCGAAGAGCCCGTGATGATTCATCCACATCACGCCGATCGTCAAAAAGCTCGCCACATAGGCGGCGTACTTGGGCCAGGCCGCCAGCAGCGCGGCGAGCAACCCGCCAGGTGCGGTCTTGTCGATCTGGATGTTGAAAATCAACAGGGTTGCGGCCACGGCGAAGACCCCGTCGCTGAACGCCTCGACGCGCCCCTTGCTCATCGGCGCTACGAGGATAACTAGACGGAGCGCGGCAGCGTAAACCGGACCGTCGTCCCCTTCCCGACTGTGCTTTCCGCGGCGATCGTCCCGCCGTGCGCGGACACGATGTCCTTCGCGATGGCCAGTCCGAGGCCGGAGCCCGTCGAGCCGCTGCCTCTGACAAACCGGTCGAAGACGCGTGGCAGGAGGTCGGCGGGAATCCCTGGCCCCGTATCGCGAACCGAAATCGCCACGCTGTCGGGCGCGGGTTCGACCAGCACGCGGATCGAGCCGGCCCCCGGCGTATGCGCGAGGGCATTGCCGAGAAGATTCGCCAACACGCTTCGGATCCGCACCGGGTCCGCCGAGACGGTCGGCACCGCCTGAGCCACCTCGGCCCGAAGGTCGACGCCCTTCGCCTGGGCCTGCGGCTGAAACGATGCGACTGACTCGTTGACCAATAAGGCCAGGTCGACGGGCTCCCGATTGAGCCGGAGGTTTCCGGTCTCTGCCAGCGCCAGCGTCCGCAGATCATCGACAAGCCGTTCCAGCGTTTGCGTCGCCTCGATGATGGGGGTCATGTGGGCGGCGTCTCCCGGGTACACGCCATCCGTGATCCCCTCGGCCTGGCCGCGGATGATGGAAAGGGGCGTGCGGAGTTCGTGGGTCACGTCGGCCAGGAACGAGCGGCGCTGCTTGTCCGTTTCCTCCAGGCGTGCGGACATCGCGTTGAAGGCCCGCGACACCGAGCGGGAGTCAGGCGATCCCCACTCGGGGACACGAACGGTGTAATCGCCCTCCTGGATGTGACCGGCCGCCTCGACCAGGCTGCCGAACGGGCGGGTCATCCGCCTGAGCCCGCGCGCCACGACAATGACCCCGACAATCGCCAGCAAGAGAAAGATGATGGGGAAGTCCCGCGCGTGATTGGTGGTGCGCCAGACGCCGAGCGCGTTGGCCGCCACCCAGACGCCGAGTGTTCCGACCACCCCGGCCATGAAGACGACGCCAACGAGTAAGAGGGCGAACCGTCGCATAAAGCGGCCTCGACTGCGCGCCCACGGCGACCGAGTCGGCGGCCACGCCTCACCTTCCGGCCACCAGGGCGGCTTGCTCGCTCCCGGCCGCATCCATGGCGGAGGGCCACCGCGCCACGGACCCCGCGGTGGACGCTGACTCACCTCGGTCCCTCCGCGAAGCGGTATCCGACGCCGTAGGCGGTGAGGAGGTACCGCGGCGTCCTCGGGTCGGGCTCGATCTTTCGCCGGATGTTCTTGATGTGCGCGTCGATCGCCCGCTCGTACGACTCGAAGGCGACGCCGCGGATGGCGCTCAGCAGCTGCGCCCGGGTGAAGACCCGGCCGGGCTGGCGTGCCATGGTCTCCAACAACTGGAACTCGGTGTGCGTCAGCTCGATCCGGCGACCGCCGATGGTCGTGAGCATCCGCGGGACATCGAGCTCGACGTCCGTGCCGACCCGGATGATGTCTTGCTGTTGTTCCATGCCCTGTGCCCGCCGGAGGACGGCGCGAACGCGGGCGACCAACTCCTTGGGGCTGAAGGGCTTGGTCATGTAGTCGTCGGCGCCCAGCTCCAGCCCGACCAGCTTGTCGGATTCGTCGGTACGGGCGGTCAGCATGATGATCGGCACCACCGTATCCCGGCGGAGCGATCGGGCGACGTCGATGCCGTCCATGCCGGGGAGTCCGAGGTCAAGGACGATCAAATCCGGGTGGCCGGTGCTGGCACTGCGGATCGCGCCAGGGCCGTCCGACGCGGTGATCACCGCAAAGCCGGCATGCTCGAGGTAGTCGCGGACGACGGTGACGATTTTCGGCTCGTCGTCCACCACGAGGATCGTCGCCACGCCTGTGATCGTAGCGTCGCTTGCCGGGATAGAGGCAGCCGGGGCGACCCAATCGGGCCGCCGCCGGCTGTCGGAAGGGGAGAGGTTACGCGCCTGGGCGTTGATCGGTTGTCCCGGGTGCGGGCTGATTCGGCTGACCGGGCTGGTTGGGCGTTCCATCGTGCGCGTGGTCGTGCCAGTGCGGGGCGCCGTGTCCGTAGTAGCCGCGTCCCCAGGGTCGCCGAAAGAAGAAGAGCAGCAGCAGGCCGATGAAAAGCAGCGGGAACAGGCCAAAGAACGGGAAGAATCCGTCACCGCCGTAGTAGCCGCGGTACATCGGTGTGCCTGCAGGCATCTGCGTGACGACCGCGCTATTGATCTGTCCGGCGTGATACGCGATGGCGGCGACGACACCGGCGATCGCCAGCGTCACCAACCCCCAGATCCATCCGATGCGTTGCTTCATGTCGAGCCTCCTTGAATGTCGTGTTGTTCTGAGGCTCATGATCGGGCCGAGTTGTGAACCTCCTGTGAAGGCGCGGCGCAGCCCTCACGAAGGAAAAGGCTGGAGGGAGGCTCCAGCCTTTGCTCGCCCGCAGACGTTTGGGTCAGTACTGCGTGCCGCTGCTCCGCTGGCCGGCGCGCTCGGCGGCGGTCGCCGGCGCCGTCGCGTTGCGGTCGAGGAGCCCGGCGCTCGCGATCCGTGGGGCTGCCTGCTGGGCTGCCACGGTGATCACGGTCGGCGCCGCCTGGCTGCGAATCCAGTAGCCACCGACGGCGCCCAGGATCAGGACGATCGGAACCGCCAGGAGAAGGATGAAGGCTCGGAGCTGAACTCGACGGGCCGGGAATGTGGCTTGCATGTCTTGCACCTCAACGGTTGGTTATCGAAGACGGCGCAATCGTAGATCCGTTCTATGGGCGTGGCTGTGCTGTGCGGCACGCTTTGCCTGTGATGTTTGTCGCGTCAGGCCAGGGCGTTCTCAAGACCATCGCCTCGGCCGGCCCGTTGTCCAGCATGCCGATCTCGCCGAAGAATTCGCCGGATCCGAGGCTGGCCGGGCTTCAGGCTGACTTCGTCGACCCGGCTGGCGAGAAACTGCAGTTCGCGCTTCCCCAGGCTCGCAACATACGCCCTTTTTCGCCTCCCCCGCTCTTTTCTCCCTCCCCCGTTCCGGGGAGGGTCGGGGAGGGGGCCGGGTGGGGGCTTACGGCCCCGGAAACCACTCCTTGAAGGCGGTGGCCAGTACGGGATCGCCGTGGAACTCCACGCCGTTGTCTTCGGGCTGGCCCCGTCCCATCAGCACCCAGTACAGGCCTTCGCCCGGGCCGCGCAGCGCGACGTCGGCTTTGGCGTGGCCCGGTTCCATCACGGCCTGGCCGCCGTCGGCGCGGAGGACCCATTCGCCCTCGCCGTCGGTGCGGTGGATATGAAAGGTCGCCGACTTGCCCTTGTGCGGCGAGCGCAGGTGCAGGCGCTGCATCAAGGTCACCGTCTCGCTCAGCCCGCGGTCGATGAACCAATCCGGGATCGGCTGCGACCGACCAATAGCCGGGCTCAGGTCGTGGCCGTGGATGAGGTACTCGTTCAGCCGCAAGGCGCGCAGCACCGGCATGGGCGAGACACCAAACGGCATCGTGATGATCGTGTCCGGAGCCTTTTCCGCCGTCTCCGCAATCAGGGCCACCGTCCGCCCTGACTCAAGGTGCGCCTTGTCCTTGAGCTCGGCGGGTTGCCAGGTCAGTGCGTCCTGCATTCGCCGTTGACGATCGGCAAAATCGACCGGCACATCGTCGTCGGTCGTATCCTTGCCCGTGCCCCTGAGCAGCAGCCCGCGAACCAGCTGGTCGCCGGTGGCCACGTGGGCGACGACATGTTGAGCCGTCCAGCCCTCGCATAAGGTCGGTCTGTCCCATCCGTCGGCCGGAACCGCATCGACCGCCGCGAGATACCAATCTGCCGCCTGCGCGAGCCGGGTGCCCTTTGCTTCCATGCCCTCTACCTTAGACAAGAACGGCGCTTTCCAACCGGAAATTATAAAGTCGACGACCACTGTGCGCCCTGTCGATTCGGCACGGCGAGCAATTATCTGCCGGCGAGCAAGGCAGGTTGGCGAACCGCGAGCCGGTGGGACTACTCCAGTTCGGTTATCATGGCGCGCGGTCCCGCTATCCGACCGCCGCCTTCATAGGAACACGCACCGCTTGGCAAGAACAAAGCGCCCCTCACCCCACTACCCGCTCCTGTTCAGGCCATTCGCGCTCGCCTATCGACCCGCGAGTGGCTGGGCGACAGCTCTCTGCCTCGTTTTCCTGGGGGTGATCTTTGTCGCAAATGACCTGACCCCGGTCCGCGTGGTTTTCACCTCGCTGGGCCTTGTGCCCGTGATCGCGGCGATGTGGCTCCTCTCGGACCGACAGGCGGCTCTGGTCGGACTCGTGGCGGTGGTCGTGGTGGCCCTGAGCGGGTTGGTCGGCGCTGTCGACCCGGTCACGGCGGCGGCGCAATTCTTCGCCTTCGTCGCGATCGCCTTGTTGGTTCGGATGTATGCCAGCTGGATGAGTGAAGTGTTAGTTGGGCTGCAGCAACGCCGACGAGGCCCGCTCCAGGCGGCCCTCCGTCTGGCGTGGCCCACCGACCGCCGTCCCGTCGGCGAGGCCGAAGGGCTGACCATTCGAGAGCACCAGGTGGCAGAGCTTGCGGTTCAGGGATATACCGCCCGCGAGATGGCCGACGCGCTTTCGATCGGTGAGCGAACGGTCGAAAGCCACCTGGCCAACGTCTACGCGAAGCTCGGGGTCCGGTCCAAACTTGAGCTGGTCCGGTTCGCGGCGCGCCTCGGGCTGCGCGCGGAACCCGAGGCGAGCTCTGAGAATGCGAAGGACGGCTAGGTCTGCCAGCCCGCCAAATGCGGCGACAAGCTGGGGGACCGCGACCAATCCACGAGGTGGTCACACCAATCGAGTTTGATCCCAACTTTGCGGAGCGCCTCCTGGCGCTTGGGCGAGAGGACGACGATAGGGGTGTATTTGGCGCCCCTGGCCCAGCGGACCTTGGCCCAGACGGCGGCAGTACGCGGCGTCAGCCGTTGGACCTCGAGGACAACAAAGTCGGGATTCAGCTCCCGGACGTGCTGGGCCGTCAGCCGGTCGGCAGCCAGCATCGTGACCCGATAGCCATCGAGGGTCAGCCTAAGCCGATAATGGTCCGCCAGGTCGGAGCACTCATCGTCGGACACGAACAGGACATGAAAGTCTTCGGAGATCGGCGTCACCCGGGGCCGCGTTAACCGGTGGCCAGGCGAGCGAGACTCCATCGTTATCACCTCCGGTTGCTAAGGTTCGCTGCCTCGGACTTTACGGCCGTCCCCGCGGCCTGTCATCCGGGTTCCTCCGGGTTTTCAGTACGGAAGCGGTTGATTCAGTACCGGGGGCCGTTGAAGGTGACATCGGTGTTTCCAGTCTGTGACCAAGCCTGATGCTTGAGTCCGGCGTGGCCGCGTTCGTGGTCCTGCTCATGGTGGCCGCGGCCGTGGCCGTGCTGGTCAAGCTCATCCCGGTTCCCTACGTCACCGCGCTGGCGCTGGTTGGGGCCGCCGCCGGCAGCGTCCTCCATGCGTCGCCGACGCTGCACCTGACCCGACCCCTCATCCTATTCGTCCTGCTTCCGGGCTTGCTGTTCGAGGCCGCGTTCAACCTCGAGTGGCGGCGGCTTCGAGACGATGCGATTGGCATCGGATTGCTCGCCACGGTCGGCGTGCTGATCACGGCCGGACTGATTGCCGTCATCGGGCACCTGGTTCTCGGGCTAGCCCTGCCTGTTGCCTTTCTGCTGGGCTCGATTCTGGCGGCCACGGATCCGGTCGCGGTGATCGCCATGTTCCGCCGCCTGGGTGTCCCCGATCGTCTGGCCACCATCGTCGAGAGCGAGAGCCTCGTCAACGACGGCACCGGTGTGGTCTTGTTCACGATCGCGCTCGGCATCCTGTTATCCGGCAGGTTTCAACCTCTCGGCGCCGTGGCGCTATTTTTGCAGCTATCGGTCGGTGGCGTGGCCGTGGGCCTTGCGGTGGGCTTCGCGCTCTCGCGGCTCACCATGCGAGTCGACGACCCGCAGGTCGAAATCACCTTCACCGCGATCGCCGCCTATGGCAGTTACCTGCTTGGGGAGGCCATCCATGTCTCCGGCCTGCTCGCTGTCGTGGCGGCGGCGCTCGTCATGGGAAATTACGGCCGGACAAAAGGCATGTCCGAGCGAACGCAACTCGCGGCACGCAGCTTCTGGGACTACGTCGCCTTCCTGCTGAACTCGCTGGTCTTTCTCCTCATCGGTCTGGAACTTCCATGGACCAGCGTCATAAGTCGTGGATGGGCAATTGCAGCCGCCGCAGCGATCACACTTCTTGCGCGAGCGATCTCGGTGTATGGCGTGCTCGGATTGCTTCATCCACTCAATCGCCGGCTACCCTGGCGCTGGCAGCACCTCATGGTGTGGAGCGGGATCCGCGGGGCGGTCGCGATCGCCCTCGCCCTGAGCCTTGGGCAACAAGCCAGCCCCGACTTCCCTGATCTGCGCACATTGGTCTATGGGGTCGTTCTGGTGTCGATCACCGTCCAGGGGCTAACCATCGGTCCACTGAGCCGACGATTGCTGAAGCCACATGGCGCAGACGCTGGCCGGCAGCCGAAGCCTTCGCGGTAGTACGAGGTCTCGGCAGATCGCGCCTGGCCGCCGGTTTATCGAGCTGCTGGTCGATTGTTGCCAAACCGACTGGTCAATTTATAATCCCCGTATCACCGTATGAACTCCTCGGTCGCCCCCGCCATTGAGATCGACGGGCTCACCAAACGATTCCCGGGAATTATGGCCGTCTCTGGCTTGAATCTCGACATCTACCCCGGCGAAATCGTTGGCTTCCTCGGCCCGAACGGCGCCGGCAAAACGACCACCATCCGGATGCTGCTTGGCTTTCTGCGGCCAACCGCCGGCGTGTGCCGTGTCCTGGGCGGATCTCCGGCCGGCGAGCCGGGCCTCCGCCGCCGAATCGGGTATCTGCCAGGCGACTTCCGGATCGATCCTGCGATGTCGGGCGCCGAGCTGTTTGCCTGGTTCGGGCACCTGCGAGGCGGCGTCGACCGGACACGTATCCGGCAGCTCGTCGATCGGTTTGACCTTGACCCGACGAGAACCTTTGGCACCCTCTCCAAAGGCAATCGCCAGAAGGTTGGCCTTGTCCAGGCCTTCATGCACGATCCCGAGGTTCTGATTCTTGACGAGCCGACCTCGGGCGTCGACCCGCTTGTGCAGCGAGAGTTCCTGCGACTGTTGCGCGAGTCGACGCAGCGGGGGGCCGCGGTCCTTTTCTCGACCCACATCCTGCCCGAAATCGAGCGAATTGCCTCCCGGGTGGCGATCATCCGTGCCGGCCAACTCGTCACGGTCTCAACGGTTAATGTCCTTCTCGATCGAGCCCGTCATCGCCTCGAGTTCCGCTTTATCCGATCTGTTCCTCACGACCTCTTCAATGGGATAGCGGGAGTCGTCGAGGCCCAGGTTGAGGACCATACGGCGACCGTCACGATCGATGGGCCGGAGGGGCCCGCCCTCAGGGCCGCCGCGGACGCCGGCGTTCTCCGCGTTAGCCCGGTGGGGGACGATCTCGAAGATCTGTTTCTTTCGCTTTATCAGGAGAAGCCGGAGCATTAACGATGGTGGCGATCTTGTGGCAAGTCATTCGCCGCCGGCGGATCAGCCTTGTGTGGTGGTGCCTGGGACTGGTGGCGTTCGTCGTGATCCTGGCGATCGCCTACCCGACGGTTCGCGACAATAGCGAGCTGGACAGGACCTTTGCCGGCCTCCCGCCAGGTGTTCAGACCCTGCTCGGACTGAGTGCGGCTAACACGCTGACGTCGCCGGTCGGCTACCTCAACAGTCAGTACTTTGCCAACGTGCTTCCGCTGATCTTGTTGGTTTTTGCCATTGGCCTGGGCGCCTGGGCAATCAGCGGCGACGAGGCGGCCGGCACGCTCGAGCTGCTACTCGCGAACCCCGTGAGCCGGATACAGGTCGCAATCGCCAGGGCGGCTTCCCTCGGTCTGCTCCTCGCCATCCTCACGGCGGTGGCGGCCGCCGCCCTCGTTACCCTGGCCCCCGCGACTGGTCTGAATCGAGGGCTCCCGCTTGAACGCATCGTCGCCGCCACTGTGGCCTGCGGCTTCCTCGCCTTGGCCTTTGCCGCCGTCGCCTTCGCCGTTGGAGCAGCATTGGGCAAGCGTTCGATCGCCATGGCGAGCGGGGCGACCCTGGCGATCGCCGGCTATGTCATCGAAGGTCTGGCTGCACAGGTGAAGGTACTCCAGCCCATTCGCGCCGCCTCGCCCTGGCACTGGCTGATCGACAGTGATCCGCTGCGTCACGGTCTGCTACCGGAATCGTGGCTCTTGCCGCTGGCCGTCAGCCTCATCCTCATTGCACTCAGCACGGTCTTGTTTGCGCGTCGAGATTTGCGTTGATCTCAGCAGCGGTGATGGGTTGCTGCTAATGGCGGGTGATTTTGCCGCGAGCGTCGGTGGTGGCCGGGCCCGCAACGGAGAAGGCCCGGCGTCGGTGCCAGGCCTTCTCACGAGCTCCTCGGATTCGGTCGACCTAGCAGGACACGTGCATCACGACGGTGTGTGGAACAAATGGATTGGCAGGCACGCTGTTCGTATGGTCGTTGAAGTGGAGGCTATACGCCGTACCGTCCGGCGCGGTGGCCTGGATGTTCGCGGTGTCGCTGGCAGAGAAGTTGCTTCTGTTGCCTTCAAAGCCGAACCAGATCTGCAGGTGTCCGGTCAGGACTGGCCGGCTCGGGTCCGGTCCCAGGACCGTAATGGTCGGCGGCCCCGTTGGATTCGGTGTCACCATCACCAGGATTGGGGTGATCGTTGCCGCCCCGGTGAAGGTTGTCGTGAACCAGAAGTCCTGGGCGTTGTTGATGTTCACGTGTTGGATCCCGTTTCCGACGACGTCGACGAACGCCCAGCCCGAGAAGTATCCCGGACAGTTCAGCGGCGATCCCAGGATCTGGAGTTGGCCGAAATGGTCGGTCTCCTGGCATGGGCCTACGGTGCAGGTCGGGGCGGGCGGCGGGCCAGTGCCCGAGGCGGCGCTGACAGGCAGTGCCAAACCACCGAATAGGCAGGCGGCGGCGGCAAACGAAAGTATCCGACGCATGGATCCCTCCTCGGGCCCATCCGGGCCCGCTGTCGACCAGGGCCCCCGAGCAGACCCTAATCCGCTCGGACGGGGTCGTCAAGGGTGTCGTCGCCGGGAGGTTCGTGGCCGGGCCCGAGCAGACCCGGCCACCCGTCCTTATCTGCTTAGTCGCCGATGTTCACGCTGACGATCTGGCCTTCGCCGGGCCCGCAGAGGTAGCCGCAATTCGAGACATAGAGTTTTCCGTTCGGTCCAAAGGTCATGCCCGTCGGGAACATGAGACCGGACGCAATCGTGTCCCAGCCGCCCGAGCTATTGAGCCGGACGACCATCCCGCTAGCGGGGACGGGGAAGAAGGCGGTGGTGAAGCTCTCCAGCGCATACAAGCGCCCTTTGCTGTCAAAGCCGATGCCGACTACGGCATTGAGCCCGGTTGCCACCGTTTGCAGACCCCCGTTCCGGGTGATCTTGAAGACCCGCGACTGATCCTGGAAGCCGGGGTCAAACACATCGAGGTTCGCGATGTAAAAACTGTGGTCATGGAAGGCGATCGCCGTCGGGACGATGTGTCCCTGGGGCTTGCCAAGACCGAGAGGATAGGCGGCCGCTGAAACGTCGATCAGGCGGCTGATATGGCCGCCGGCGGTGATCCGGTCGACTTCACCGTGATTCGGCTCGACGGCGTACAGCGCGCCCTTGGCGGCGACCATCCCGTACCAGGTTCCGTCGGGCTCATAGTCGCCCGTTGGCCCGGTGTTCATGTGCGCCGTCGGGTTCGCCATGATAAACGCGCTCAGGTCAGCGAGGGACTTGGTCGACCCATCTTTATTGACTTCAAAGACATTGTTGACGGTGTCGGCGAGTCCGTGCGAGCAGCCTGCGGCGGCCGTAATGCCGTAGAGGTTTTTCCCGATGAACGCCACGTTGGCGACACCGCTCACGAGGCCGCCGGTCTCGGGGCTGGTCTGATCCGAGGGCAACCCGGTGGCGATCCGGGTGACGACACCCTGCGAATTGATCCTCGAGATGCTGGCGGTGAAGTCGCCGCTGTACGGGCCGATGTTCGCCACCTGGTCGCACTGACCAACCGTGCTCCGTAAGCCACCCGTGCCACCTTCGGCCACGTAGAGCTGGCCATCCGGACCGAAGGTCAATCCTCGTGGATTATTGAGGCCGCTGGCAAACAGGGAGACGGTCGACGCGCCGCCGTGCTCTGCCGAGGCGGTGACGCCGCCGAGAGCCGCCGTCGCCACCAGAAGCCCGGTGGCAGGCGCGATCAGTCGTACGAAACGGGAGCGCGCCGAAGCGCGATCGATCAAAGTCATCTTCCCCTCCTGGGTGGTGTCGACCGAAACCCCCGAGCAGCCACCCTACCCCTCTGAGTGACGCTTGTCAACTCTCCGTAGCGCCGCTGTAGGTGTGCGCGGACTTTGACATCCCCGGGCCGTGCGCGGATTCTGTCCCCCAATGGAAAAGGAGCAGATCAGCTTGGGGACGAAAGAACAGCGACGGGCGTTCGTGTTGAATCAGTTGCTCAG
>JBDTEO010000022.1:0-73389 GCA_039922495.1 Candidatus Dormiibacter sp. | reverse complement strand
GCTGGTAATGATGCCGGCGAACCCACCGGCGTGGGTCCGATTCGTGTTCGTCATGGCGAGCGGCTGGCTCTGGCATGCCGACACCGTACTGCCGGCTGTGCCATATCTATCCGGGAACTTCATCTAGTCGCTGATCGGGAGCAAGGTCGACCATTCCATGGTCTCCTGTAACCACGAGCAGGCAGCCGCCGGGCAGCCGTTCCGCCATTTCGGTGAGGCTTCGATCAATCGATCGCAGCTCGTCGCGCCACTCTTGCGACGCCACCCCGTAGATGTGCCCTGCCGTGTCGAGCTTGGGATGATAGGCGTACACAAAGCTGGGCTTCGGCTTCAATGCGTCAACGCTTTGCCCGATGACGCCGTCGAGCGTGTCCCCCGCCCGAAACTCGCCGCCCCGCCAGACGGCTCGTGTCAGACCGGAGCCATCGTGGATGGGGGGGCCGATGCGGGTGACGCGGACTCCACTGGCCACCAAGCGCTCCGTCATCGTAATCTCGGGCTGCGCGCGCTCCGGGACAAACTGCTCCACAAGGCTGACCCGTGGGCCGATGCCATAGAGCGACCAGGTCAGAAGATTGAAGGCGCGTGACTGGCCCGGAAGAGCCATCGTATAGCCGACCAATCCGTGTTGGCCCGGCGGAAGCCCGGTAGCCAGGGAGCTGATGCTGGCCACCGTCGTCGCTGGAAAGCCGGCCGTCAGCGGTTCCTGTGCCAGCGAATACATGAACGGCGCCGTTTCGCGATTTGCCCGGAGCAACTCCCAACCCAGACCATCGATCAGCAGCAGGCAGACCCGCTTCGCCGGCTCGATCCCAAGGCTGGGAACCACCATTCCTCTTTCCCTCCGCCCGTTTTCGGGGGGACGGTCAGGGTGATGCGTTTGGAATATCGCCGGCAATAGATCCGCCAGCGACCGCTCCCCATAGCGCGGTAGGTTCGGAGGATCCGAAGGCATGGCTCATAGTCGCAGGAAGAAGCAGGTCAGGCCGGTTTAGGTCCGTATGGCGCGCGATCGATCCTGGCCGGTCGACACGGTCGGGAGCTGGCGGCCCGGAGACGCCCAGCTTGGTTGGATCATCGAGAACCGGCTTGATGAGGCCTATGTGCTCTCCTGGCCGGGCCAGCTCGAGACTTACATTCCCTTGCACGACACCGGCGGCTATGACCGTGGCCGGGCGCCGATTGGCTCCTACGATTGGCGACTCGACCAGGTCAAAGGCACGGCACGACTCCATTCCGGAAACCAGGTCCAGATCGCGTTCGGGACGCCGGCGTTGCACCCGCGCCGGCACGTCGACTTCACCTTCCTCTACTACGACCTGCGCACCCGCGAACTGCTCGACCCGGCGTGGCTCGTCTCCAGCCTGAAGCTTGACGAGGTCTGCGTCCCGCAGAACGGTTCCCAGGGCCGGCGCGTATTTACCGCCAGGCGATCCGGCCTGACCAGGGACGCCGCCGCCCGATACCAGGTGGCCGTGCGCGAGCTGGCGGCGGCCCGTGGTTGGTCGCTGCTCCCGAGCAAGAGCCGTGTTGCCGGCGTCTCGACCAATCCGATCGAGACCGGCGCCTTCTTCGAGCGGCACTTCGACGCCGCGTTCCTCGAGGTCGCGACCGGCGACGAGGTCCTGATGGCGGCAACACCAGATAACTTTGGCCGCCATCGTCTCGCCTTCTCGAAGCAGACCGGCCGGTGGGCCTCGATCGCCATCCACGGGTCTACCGTGACGAATTCCACCAAGTTGATCCAGGCGAACATCCACGCCGCAACCTTCTCGCCGAATCCCCGCCATTACATCCTGGTCCAGCACTACGATCGCCGGCGCGCCGCGTGGCATCCCTGGAGCTGGTTGATCCCGTCAACCGACTTCGCCCACCTCGCGCGTGGCAAGGGACCCTACCTCCTCTTCACCACCACGCTCAACCCGACCCACGTCAATCGATGGAGTCCCTACCGCGTAGCCACCGCGGATGCTGCTGCCATGTGGCGGAACACGCTTCGGTCCACCGCTCGCCGCGCTGCCTAAACTCTCCTTCTAGTCCATGGCCGAAGTCGAGACTGATGCAGCAGAGCGAGCACGTCAACGCGACCTGGTTCGGCGCGGCTATGACAAGATTTCGCGAGCCTACCGCGACGACTCGGGCGCGGCCAATCCGCTGACAGATCAATCGACCGCAGATTACCGTCCGTGGACCGATGAACTCGCCCGATCGCTCCCTTCGGGCGCGAGGGTTCTCGATCTTGGTTGCGGCTGCGGACTGCCCGCCACCCGGCAACTGGTGGAGGCGGGCTTTCAGGTCACCGGGGTCGACCTCTCGGCAGTGCAGATCGATCGAGCCCGCGGGCTCGTCCCCGGCGCCACCTTCATCCAGGCCGACATGGTTGATTGGGAGCCACCAGCCAAGTCGTTCGACGCGATCGTGTCCTTCTATGCGCTCATCCACGTGCCCCTTGCGGATCAGAAAGCGCTCCTTCCGCGTCTTCGCCGCTGGCTTCGCGACGGTGGCGTATTCCTGGCAACCTTCGGAAATCGGCGATGGACCGGCACGGAGGAGTATCTGGGCGGCACCATGTTCTGGGACCACGCCGACGCGCCGACCTACCTCGAATGGCTCAAGGTCAGCGGCTTCGAACCGCTGTGGAATCGCTTCATTCCGGAAGGCGACAGCGGCCACGCCCTCATCCTCTCCCGGGCGAAATAGGCGGCGATCGTCGCCGAGGTGCAAGACGGCTATGACCCGTTCGTTACTAGCGCACCAGCATGACCGGCTATCCGGCGCCAGCGACGTCCGGCCCGATGCAGGTGCGAACCTATTCGCTATCGGAGCTGCTGGACGCCACCTTTAAGGTCTACCGCCGGAACTTTGAGCTGTTCGCCAGCATCAGCCTGGTGTTGTCACTTCCCAGTGTCCTGTTCCTTGTGGCCGGCTTGTCCAAGTGGAGCGGCCTCATGCGCTTCTTTCTGGCTCCGTACGTCCTGGCCACGCTTTACCTGGCCGCCGCGCATGTCGTATTCCGGGGGCCGGCGAGCGCCACCGACGTCCTCCAGGCCGGGTTCCGCCGGTACGGCAACTTCGCCGGCGTCTACTTCCGCTTGATCGTGGCGGCGCTCGCGCTGATCATCCTGCCGCTGGGCATCTGGCTGCTCGTGCGCTGGGCGCCGGCCGCCTCGGTGCTCGCGGCCGAACCCGTCACCCCGGGCCAGGCCGTCAAGCGCAGTGCCTCCCTCGTGCAGGGCTTCTGGTGGCGGACCTTTCTGATCATGCTCACCATCGGCCTGCTCGACGCCGTTATCGTGATCATCCTGGGCGCCTCAGCCGGCCTGGGGGTCGCCCTGATTCCGGGTCTGGACCTCACAACCAAGGTGCTTGCAGCCAGTGTGCTCGCCACCGTCCTTGCGTCGCTGGCCACGCCACTGGTCCCGATCGGCTATACCCTTCTCTACATGGACCTGCGCGTGCGGAAAGAAGGGATGGATCTCGACTCCCTGGCCAGGTCGGCGACCAACGCTGCCTGACAAAATGCGTTCGGGATGGATACCTACAGCCTGATCCGGGAGGCGATCGAGAAACGCCAGCAGGTTCTGGCGACGTACCGTGGGTATCACCGCGAGATGTGCCCCCACGCGATCGGCTTCAACAAGCGCCACGAGCGGCAAGCGCTCTTCTACCAGTTCGCCGGCGATAGCGCCAGCGGCCTCGGTCCTGCCGGCTCTCACGAAAACTGGCGGTGTATCCCGATCGACGAACTCCACCATGTGTCTGTCCGCGAGGGCGACTGGCACTCCTCATCTGACCACGCGCGGCCCAACACCTGCCCCTTCCAGCAACTCGATCTCGAGGTTACCGGGTAGGTCGCAACCGAACAACCTTCATGGATTCTTGAAGATTGCGTACCCACCAATGCGCCGCCAGCGGACTCGGGCCTGGCCGCCGGTTGTGACCCACTCAAAGGTTGCCCGGCCGTCCGGACCGCGAAATGACCAGGTCATTTCCCAAACCCGCTCGGTGCCGGTCATCCGCTGAACCCGCAATGCCCGGGGCCACGGTTGGCCAGGATCCTCAATGTATCGATCGCACGCCGGTGAAAAGTCTTCTTTCGCAGCCTTCCGCAACATCTTGGCCTCATTCACGGTGAGCCGACTGAAATCAGCGCTGAACTGCGGTGTCCACTCAAACCGCAACGGGACTCAGGCCTTACGCTTCTTCTTTCGGACTTTATCCATGGCCGCCAAAAACTCATTGACGTCCTCGGCGGTCTCAATCCGGCCAGCCGCCGTATGATCGTCCACGGCTCGCTCGCCCGCTTGCCACTCGGGTTGCCAGTACCAGGCCTGGCTCGCTGGTATGGCAACGTGGGGACGTAGCTCGATTACCCCAGCGCGAGCGATGACCTCAACCTGCACCCCGGGCTTATCCAGCCCGTACTGGCGCCGGATGTCTGCCGGTAGGGTCAGATTGCCCCGATCGTGGACGCTTAGAAACCGCTTCGCCATGTATCAGCAATTTAACGGGAAATCAGAAGTTCTGCAATACGGTATTTCAACATTCCGGCTATGTCTGGCAATGGGTTGACCGCGCACCCCTCCTTGTTGTAACGCTGCCCGGGCGCACAACGTGGACCACTCAGGCCCGGTGGGCTGCGGCGCCCCCGGCACCCCGCTTACTGCTGCTTCCTTCCGGACCTGACAGGGTTCACGGAACCAGGTCGCGCAGGACCAGGCCATCAACGCAGTCACACGAAGCACGACTCCGGATAGCGCACCCCTCAAAGGGGAATTCGACCCCGCTGTAGCGGATTGCGGGTACAGGGCACCGCTAACTCCCCGTCTAGCGCGATCGGGTCTATTCTACCCGCGGGCCCTCGGATTCACCCAGCGCCAGCTTGCTCGGACGACCTTGAACACGCCGGCAATGACCTCGTCCCAGGCACCAGACAGGATTTCGAGCATCCCGCGCCTCTACGTAGTCATCGAGCTGGCGCGCTCGGCGGATTGAAGCGCAGCAGGGCCCAGGCACCGAGCCAGGCGGCCAACCCGCCAAAGATGATGGCCGCGGCGAGATAGATGGCCAGGTTCGCGATCTCGTTCCCGGGATCCGCTGCCGCCTGTTGCGCCGCCGGGCTCAAGCGATTGAAGGCGGCCTGGGCAGTCGGCGAGTACGAGAGGAAGACCGAGATGGCGACCGTCCGGATCAATTCGCTGACGCCCCCGGCGAGGGCGCCCATCTGCCAGGCGGCGGCGGTGCTCCTGGTGGCGATGGCGAGCTTTCGCCCGGCCGCCCCGAAAATCAGAAAACTGAGGATGGTCCCGGTCAGCGACGAAAAGCTGCTGAGCGGATACTCGTGCGCGATGAAGATCGCTCCGGCCAGGACGACCACCCCGAAGATGCCGCCGACCAGGCCGAAGAAGAGGCCGTTGCGAACGATCAGCCCGAGGTCTTTCAATTCAGCCGGCTGATCAGGTCGTTGCGCAGCTGCTGGACGCGGGGCGCGTCCTCCGGCTCGGGCCGGATCGCGAGGTAGCGGCTGAAGTCCTTGAGGGCCCCGCTGTCGTGGCGAAGTTGCAACTGGATCATGCCGTGGTCCCGCCACTCCGAGGTCAGGTGCGGGTCAGCGAGCATGATCCGGTCACTGGCGGCGAGCGCCCGGGGCAGATCGTTGCGCGACATGTAGAGACTCTTCAAGTTATTCAGGATGCGGGCGAGGATCTGTCGCTTGGTCGATGGCTGCAGCAGCGCCGGACGCATCTCGACTGCCCCCCCATACATCTCCTGGAGCATCTTCGCGCATTCAACCCGGTTCATGGTGCGCGCGTTGAAGGCGTCAATGAAAATCTCGACGTCCGCCGCGGCCGGCGAGTATTTCACCAGGAAATGGCCCGGCATGCCAACCCCGCGCACCGGCAGACCGGCCCGCTCCCCCACCGCCACATAAAGCACCGCCAGGGTAATCGGGATGCCGACCCGCCGCTCGATGACATCGTTCAAGTAGCTGTTGCGGGGGTCGTAGTACTCCTGGCGATTGCCCTTGTAGTGCAGCTCCTCGAAAAAGTAGTCGTTGACGATTTCCACCACTCGTTCCGGGTCGACCTCGGTTCGAATGCGCTTCTTGAGGTCGGTCGCCATCCGCGCAATCTGGTTCAGGTAGACCGCCGGGCGCATCTCCTGGTACTCCTCCGCCGCGATCAGCAGCGCCCCCTCCGCCAGGTCCAGCTCCGCCTCGGGCGTCTGGAGCAGGCGCGTGAAGGCGTCGCGCGCCTCGGCCGGCGTCATGCCCACATTGTCTAGGAGTGCCTGACCTACTCGAAGCTTGCGTCTGCACAGGGTCCCTATGCTGAGCCGGTGAGCCTTCCCGAGCGAGTCTTTTTGATCGTCCTACTGCCCCAGCGCGGCCGCGACCCGGACCGGATGCTTCTCCTTTCTCGGACCACCACCAGTGGCGAACCGGTCACCCCCTTATTCAGCACCCTGCTCCTCGCCACCACCTTCCTCGACCGGGCCCAGGCCGCCGGCCACGCGGTCCCGCTCGACTACATCTTCCCCGCCTCAGGCGATCGGTTTTCGCAGGATTTTCCCGAATTGGTGCCGATGCTGGACATCAGCCCTGAGGGATTCTTCGGAGGCTAGGACCACTGGGCGTCACAAGCTCGGGCGGGGTTCGGACGTTACACCGGCGTCATTATGCCCCGGTTTCGAAGCCGCCTCGCCCTCAAGATCGTCCTCCCCTTCGCCCTCCTCACCCTGGCGATTGGCGCCATCGGCACCCTGGCCACCTCCGGCGAGCTGAATGCCCGTGGGGAGCAAGCCTTCGACAACCAGCTGATCCACGACGGCGTCACGACCCAATCAATGATGCAGTCAGCGGACGCCGACCGGCGCTCGCTCCTCCGGCTGCTGACGACGGGCACGGGCCTCACCCAGAACTGGGCCAAGGCACCGGCCCTCCAGGTCGCCCTCGAGCGGGCCCTGATCCTGAACCCCAACACGATTGTCGAAAGCGTCGATGCCAATGGCCGGGAGATCGTCGGGGTCGTCGGACACGGTACGACCGCCGATACCGTCACCCAGAACAATGATCTGAGCGGCTGGCCCGGCCTCTCCTACCTGCTGACCGGCGGCGCCGCCCAGATGGACCTGGTGATCGCCGCGCCGCGGCCCGCCGTGTTCGCCGCCCAGCCGGTCCGCAATGCCAGTGGCGTGCTCCTTGGGGCCATCCTCGTCGGTGACTACCTCGACGACCGCGCGGCGGCGATCAAATCGGCGATCCATAACGACGTCACCTTTTACGACAGCCACGGCCTCGTGCTCAGCAGCTCGCTCGGCGTGTCGTCCGACCAGTGGGCGAACCTGGCGTTGAACCAGGCGACGCGAAACCGGATCAGTTCCACGAGCGTCGTCGAGTTGACCCGGTCGACCGGGGGCCCCGGCTTGGAACTGCTCTCGCCCTGGATCAGCCGCGGCACGGCGCTCGGCTACGTGGGGACCGTGGCCTCGAGCGCCGGTCTGATCGAGGACACCAGCCAGCTGCGCCTGATCATGGCGTCCCTCTTCCTCGCCGGCGTCCTTCTCACGCTCGCCATCGGCATCTGGCTGGCACGGCGCATCACGCGGCCAGTGCACCAACTCGTCGAGGCGACGCGGCTCGTCAGTGCCGGCGACCTCGACCACCAGGCCCCCGTCACTACGCATGACGAGATCGGTGAATTGACGACCTCGTTCAACCAGATGACGCGCAGCCTCAAAGAGAAGAGCGCCACGCTCAAGAAGACGATGACCCAGCTGCAGGACACCTACCTGATGACGATCGAGGCGCTCGCCGCCGCGGTGGAGGCCCGCGATCCCTACACGCACGGCCACACGCAGCGGGTCGGCGATTATGCCGTGATCCTTGGCCTGGCTCTCGGCTGCGACGAATCCGAGATCGCGGCCATCAAGCGAGCCAGTGTGCTGCATGACATTGGCAAGATCGGCATCGAGGACCTCATTCTCCGCAAGCAGGCCCGTCTCGACCCCGAGGAACAGATTCGGATGCAGAAGCACCCGGTGATCGGTGTCGACATGCTGAGGGGGATCGACTTCCTCGAGCCGGTGCTCCCCTTGATCCGCCACCACCACGAGCGCTGGGACGGCAATGGGTATCCGGACCAGGTTCGCGAGGACGAGATCCCGCTTGGCGCCCGCATCCTCGCGGTTGCCGATGCGCTCGACGCCATGACCTCCGACCGGCCATACCGCGCGGCGCGCACCTTCGAATATGCCAAGGGTGAGATCCTCAAGGGGTCAGGCAGCCATTTCGATCCGGAGGTGGTCACCGCCCTCATCAAGAGCCAGCGCGAGATCGAGACCATGATGACCGAAGTCCCCCAGAACGAGGTCCATCATCATCCCGAGCCGGACGACCTGACCGGTTGGCGCCTCCACGTCGTCGGCCGCTAAGCGTGGACCAGGGCGACCGAGACGTTGGTCACGTGGCCGCCCCGAACCGTGACGCTCACACTCTGGGTTACGTAGTTCAGCGCTGACACCGTCAGCGTGTAGGTACCGTTCGACACCACGGGAAACCCGAAGCCGCCGGCGAGGTCGGTCTCGGCGGCCAGGCCGTTCGAGAGGGTGATCGTGGCCGCGACGACCGGCATCGTCGTGCTTTTTTGGGTGACCGATCCCTTGATCGATCCGGTGGCGGCCCCCACCACACCGGCCAACTTGATGCTGACGGTGACGTGCCCGCCTCCACTGACGCTGACCGACTGGCTGGCGCTGCTATAGCCGGTGGCACTGGCCGTCAGGGTGTACGTGCCGGCAGCGAGCGAAAAGGCGAAATTGCCATTGGCGTCGGTGGTGGTCGAGGCACCGGGGGTGCTGGTGACGGTCGCCGCGGCAATTCCAAGGCGGGTCACGCTGTCGATGACCTGGCCCGTGATGGTCCCCCATCCGGCCGTTGGCGTCGGCGTCGGGGACGGCAGGATGCTCGGGACCGGTGGGAGCGTTGGCAGCGGGCTGGCCACCGGCAGCGGCTGTAGGGTTGGGCTCGGCACCGGTGTCGGACCCGGCACGGGCGTTGGGCTCGAAATGGGCGTTGGGTCGCCGCCCGGGGTCGCCACCGTCCCCGTGTCGCGGCTGACGTCATTGTAGATCTGCTGCGACAGGGGCGCCAGCGCTACGGTGGGATCGGCCGCATAACTGGCGGTGCCGAGCCCATGGACGTTGACCCCGAGCACCAAGAGCCCGGGGATCGTCGAGGCGATCAAGGCCGTCACCCAGAAGAGTCCGCCGAAGATCGGGATCAGGATCAGGCTGCGGAAGCCCTTGCGCGAGGGCCGCGACATCAAGCGGCCTCCGCGGGCCGGGCTGCCGCGGTGCTGACCTTGCCCATCTTGGCCAGCCGGGCCACGATCGCGTCGCGGCGCTTCAGGAAGGCCGTGACGACGTCCGCATCGAAGCGGATGCCGACATCGTGCCGGATGGCGTCGGTCGCCTGCTCGACCCCCATGTCCTTGCGGTATGGCCGGTCAGAGGTCATGGCATCGAAGACGTCGGCCACGGTCAGGATTCGCACCGACACCGGGATCTGGGTGCCGGCCAGGCCGTACGGGTAGCCCCGACCGTCCCACCGCTCATGGTGGTGCAGCACGCCCGGCAGGCTCGCCTCCAGGAAGCGCAGCCCTTTTAGCATGTCGTGCCCGATCCGCGGATGCTCCTGCATGTCGCCCGCTTCTTCGGCACTCAGTGGCCCGGGCTTGCGGAGCACGTGGTCATCGATCCCGATCTTGCCGATGTCGTGAAGCAGCGCACTCCGGCGCAGGGCCTCCCGGTCATTCGGGGACAACCCCATCTCTTCCGCGATCTCCAGGCTGATGGCCGCCACACGCGCTGAGTGACCGAAGGTCGATGGGTCTCGCGCGTCAATTGCACGGGCCAGGGCTTCCATGCTGGCAAAGTAGGTTTCTTCGAGAGCAGCGGTCTTCTCCTCGAGGCTGCTGGCCATCTCGTTGAGCGCCTGGGCGAGGTAGCCGATCTCGTCATGCGATTTGACCGGCGCGCGATGGTGCAGGTCGCCGGCGGAAATGGTCCGCATCGAGCGGACCAGGAGATCGATCGGGCGGGTCAGCAGGGAGGCGGTCACCCCGCCGACCAGCAGGGTCAGGAGGGCCGCGGCCGTGAACACCAGGGTGAGGATCAGGCGCACCTGGATGACCGAGCTCTCCAGCTGGTCGGTATTGACCTGCACCCCGAGGTATCCGAGCGTCGTTCCCCGCATGATCCACTCGCTAAACAGCGACCGATAGTTGTGCCCGGCTTCACTGGCGTCGCGCGGGGCAGCATTCTGCGCGGTGATCCGGCGCGTGATAGCGCCATCAAGCGTCGTCGGACTGGGGAGCGAACTGGCCAGCAGCTGGCCATCAAGGCTATAGAAGGCGGATCCCTGGATCGCCTGGGCGATGTCGGCGAGCCGCTGACCGATCAGGATGGCGCCAACCACTCCGCCATGGCTCCGCACGGGACCGACCCAGTAGAGCATGGGCGCTCGCTCCGTGCTTAGAAAGAGATACCGATCGCCGAAGGCGTCGCTCCGGCCTGCCAGGACGCGCGTGACCTCGGTCCCCCGAGAGAAGTCGATCGGGTCGGCGGACACCGCCGAGGCGGACCCGCCGCTAGGACCGCCCAGGATCGTGACGACGTTTTCCCCGCGCGGGTTCAGCGCGTGGATGACGAGACTGGCAGGCTGCGCGTTGGCCGCAATCGGGGTCAGGAGACGCTCGAGCGTGGCGCGATCCTGCGCCGCCAGCCCGTCCGGGACGCCCACCGTATTGGTCGCGGCCCGGAGCTGGGCCACGCGATCGGCTTCCAACTGCGCGAGGGATTGATTGGCGACCACGCTGCTATCGAGCAGCTTGCCGTCGTACTCGGCGGAGGCCGCGCTGGTCAGCCTGGCCGTCGCCACCCCGGTCCCAACCACGCCAACAAAAACCAGCAGGACGGCGAATGGCAGGATGATCTTATAGCGGATGGGAAGCCGCATTTGGTTCGTCCCGATAATCGCGTCGCCGGGTTTCGGCGATCGTTGCAATCCGCCTTATCGGCCGGCAATGCGACCTTCGGACCCGGCAGACCGCCAAATGGCCCACTCGGAATGGGCCGGTTAGACCTCAGCGACCGATTTCTCGGCGCCGCCCCTCCCAGAAGGCGAGGCCACGCTGCAGGCGCTCCATTTCCGCTTCGAGGAATGGCAGGTCGTTTTTCCCCAGCTCGGTCTCGGTGGTCGGCACCGCCTCGATATGCTGTTGCGTCTCTACGAGCATCTTTTGCTTGAACCCGACCAGGTCCGCGTAAACCGCACGCCAATGCGCAACGTCGTCGGGGTCCGTCGTCTTCCGGTTCTCCCCTTCCATCAGCCGGCTGAAATCCAGCATCCCTTTCATCGAATCACTCGTCCCCATTCGGGCAACATCATAGTAGGTTGTTTGAGGCCGGGCGGAAGGGGTAAGACGGGCGGCATGATCTCGGATTCCCAGCTGCTCGACGCCTACTCCCAGGCCGTGATTTCCGTCGTCGACACCGTCGGACCGGCGGTGGTCGGCGTCAGCGGCGTCGGGACCGGCCTGGTGATCACGCCCGACGGGTACGCGCTCACGAACAGCCACGTGGTCACCGCCGTGAAAGCCTATGAGCTGACGCTTCGCGACGGCACCAGCCTCAGAGCGGAGCTGATCGGCAAGGATCCGCACACGGACCTCGCGGTGCTCCGGGCCCCCGCCACCGGTCTCCCCCATGCCCGCCTGGGCGACTCCAGCCAGCTCCGGGTCGGGCAGCTGGTGGTCGCCATCGGCCACCCCTTCGGCTTCCAGTCAACCGTCACCGCCGGCGTCGTCAGCGCCGTCGGCCGGACGATGCGCGCCCAGAGCGGCCGGACGATCGAGAACATGATCCAGACCGACGCCGCCCTCAATCCCGGCAACTCCGGCGGCCCGCTGGTGGACAGCCGGGGCCAGGTGGTCGGGATCAACACGGCGATCATCGCGTCGGCCCAGGGCATCTGTTTCGCCGTGCCGAGCAATACCGCCCAGCGGGTCGTCTCGCTCCTGCTTCGCGATGGCCGCGTGATCCGATCGTACCTCGGGATCACCGGCGTCCCGTGGCCGATCCATCGTCGCGTCACCCGGTACTACCATCTCGAGCAGGAGGCCGGCGTCCGAGTGGCGAATCTCGATCCCAACGGACCCGCCCAGCGGGCCGGCGTGCTCAAGGAGGACGTCCTGGTGGGGCTCGCGGGTCACGCGATGAAGAGCCTCGATGACCTCCAGCATTTCCTGACCGACTGGCCGGTTGGCATCCCCGCCGAGGCGCAGCTGCTGCGCGGCACCGACCTGGTCAAGCGCACCATCATCCCCGGGGAGCTCAAGCAATAACAAAGAGGGCGCCGCAATGGCGCCCTCTCTTGTTTGCCCGTCCCCGTTAGTTAGGGAGTTGGGTCCGAGTAGCTGCCGCCGTAGATGTCGCTGTTGCCGAAGTTCGCGGGACAATCCGTGCCGGGCGCAGGCCTCGGCGCGGCCGGCCCGCCTTCCACCGCCATTCGGTAGGCGTCGATGGCCGGACAATCGGCCTCGTTGCGCGCATCGTTCCACACTGCCGACCCGTACGAACGGGTCGCCACGGCATAGACGTAGTCACCGAAGAATTCGGCGGTGAGCCCGTTCTGGCTCGATCCACGCGCGTCACCGATCACGCCTCGATTGAGCTCGGCGAAGAAACCCGGTGCGCCACCCGGCGCGATATCCGCGTGCTTCACCACCGCCTGCATCGGCCGCGGCGTGCTGGTCGTGGGCTGGTACTCCGCCAGGTATGCGTCGTAGACCAGGTAGGCATCCGTCCCGTTGGGCGAAATGCTGATCGCCGTGTAGAACGGCCGGTCAGGACTTATCGAGGCGGTCAGCGGTCCGTTCCAGGTCTGACCCTGATCCGTCGAGTAGCGCACCAGGGACCGTTCGCTGTTCAGCGGCCCGTCGGCCCAGTTGATCAGCAGCTCATTGGTGGCATCCGCACCGGTCGGCGCACCGTTGGCGATGTCAACGCTCGGTGCTGCCGCCAGGTCGACGCGCGCGCCGGCGATCCCGTCCATCACGGGGCGGCCGAGGGCCGGGTCGAACACGCCGGGCTTGACCACCGGGAAGAGGAACCGAAAGGGCTCGAAGCTCTTGCCGCCATCGAACGAGCGGGAGAGCAGCTCACCGGTCTGCTTGCTGGAGTTGGTGCCGAGGCCGAAGACGTAGACCACCCCATGGCTGTCGGTCCGGACGGTGCAGCCATCGGGCGGATTGTGCTGGCTGTTGTTGACGGCGCTGCTGATCTGGCTCTGCCGCCAGGTATCGCCGCCATCGGTCGAGGTCACCACCACCAGTGGCGCCGGGGCCGCGCGGCCCTTTTCCTGCCCGCGGAACGCCGCGTTGCAGACATAGACGTTGCCAAAGAATGGGCTACTGGAGGCGTTATCCGCCCAGACCTGTTCCTTGTCGCTGAACACCGTCGAGGACTGCTTGCTGATCACGACTGGCGCCATCCAGGCATTGTTGTTCCCAGCCGCGGCGGAAACGACGTCGTCCGTTCGGGAGACCGCGATCCCCTCAAAACCCTTGAACGTCTCGTCTCGCTTGGTCGTTCCGAAATTCGAGGTCAGGTTGGCGTAGTAGAGGCGCGAGCCGCTCCCCCAGGAGAAGGCCCCGTTGGCGCCACGCCGCGGTCCAAAGGCAAGCGCCGGGTCGCCGTCGGAGACCAGCCCGGCCTCGTAGTACCTGGGCAGCGTTCCGATCGGTCCGACGGTGGGTTGGCAGGCTGCCGGCCCGAGGCAGTTTCGCGCCGTCCAGCCGGTGTAGGTCGGCTGGGTCCAGCTGCTGCCGTTGTCAAACGAGAAGTACACCCCGGAAACACCCACGCCCTGGGTGAAGGGGCAGGTGGTTGGGTCACCCGCGTTGCAGCCCTCCATGTCGACCTCTTCGTTTGTCCCGGCCGCCAGGATGTTCGGGTGATTCGCATCAACCGCGAGCGCGGGCTCATTCTGCTTGTTCTGCGAGAACGGGCCCACGGGACTCCCGTTCGTCACGAGCACATCACCCGCCGCCAGTGCGGGGACTGCCCCCGCCACGACCGCAACCGCGGCGGCCATGACCAAAAGACTCTTCTTGAAGCGCCATCGATGTTGAATCACAGGCCTTCCTCCCTGAACATCGAGCCATCCTTCCCGATCGAACGCCAAAGGCCGGACCTTCCGGCCCAGCCTTTGTACCGTCGACTTACGACTAGCAGCCCAGCGCGTAGCTGCCAAATCCCGTGTATGCACCGCCGAGGCCGATCGTCCGCGAGCCCATGAAGGTCAAACGATTGGTGTAGGAGTGGTAGCCCGCTGCCTCTACGCCGCCGCGACCGAACCACTGGGCGAAGACTTCGTCCTCGGGGTGCCACTGGTTGTAGGCCTTGGCGCCGTCGAAGACGTTGCCGTTGAGACCGAACCAGACGCCGACCACCGGGTCGCCGACCTCGAGGAGCCTGGTGCACCCGTACTGCGGGGCCGTGGGCGTCTTCCAGGGATTAACGGCGTTGTTCGTGAATGGATCGTCGAGCCATTCCGAGATCTCATGACTGAGCGCATGAATGTCGGCCAGGCCGCGGGTCGGCCTGGGCGCGCCGCGGACCCCCGTGTAATCGGTCTCGAAGCCCGAGTATGTGCCAGGGGTCGCGTACGCCGCGTACGAATAGGTCTGCACGGGCTGGTTGCCCTGCCCGTTGATCGACCCGGTCCCGTGCGAGTTGGGCATCTCGCTGCCACTTCCGTGATAGCCGAGAATGCAGCAGTTCGTGTACGTCTTCTGGTACAGCAGCACGTTGTCGGTGAGGAAGATCGGAAGCGTCTCCGGGCTCACGCGCAGCGTTTTCATCATGTTCTGCAGCTGGACCGAGAACCAGTTGACGTCCGCAACACCTGTCACATCGGGGACCGCCTGATACCCGTTGGCCACGCGCCATGCCGGCACCGGCCGGACATAGGCGATGCCGAACTGGGCGGGCACGTTCAAGGTCTGCGTCGTGAAGACCGAATCGTTGACGAGCTTGACGTGATAGGCGGAGCCGATTTTATTGAACTGGGAGCGCATGAAGGTATCGCCAAGCTGCCCGGTATCACCGCCCAGGTCGTTCGGATACGTGTAGTCCGTAAAGACCGGCGAGCCCAGGGTCGCGGCGACCTTTGACGAGCCATCAAAGGAGTGGGTGAGCGCGGGGGCCCGGAAGCCCACGTAGCCAAGGTCGTTCAGGCTGGACGTGTTCTGGCCCGCCCCCACGAAGTTCATCTTCAGCGGGATGATCACCGTGTGGACATTGCTCGGCAGACCGGTTTTCGGGTCATTGCCGACCATGGTGATCGGATAGGTGACGCCGTTCGTCGGGTCGGTGTACTGGAACGTCCAGTGTGGAATCGTCCGAGCTCCTGCCAGAAACTGTTGGGCTACACCGCCCTCGGTGGTGAACAGCGGGTCGCCTTCAGGCTGCGCTGTGGCGGTGCTGGCGAACGCCGCCGAACTCGAAAGTGCGCCGACGACGATGGCCGCGGCGCTGACGCCGACTACCAAACCGGAACGTTTAAACCTGATCAATCGGTCTTCCCTCCATAAATTTCTGAGTTTCCAGGTCGAGCGTAGAAACGAATCGGGTCGCTGTCAACGGCCATCCGGGCCGGTCGCCGGACGAACTACGGTAGCTGCGCGACAGGGTAGGTCCAGAGCCCGCGGCCAGTGCGGCCGCGTCCAGCGCGGCGCTCTCGCCGCCAGCCGTTGTCTGCGATCCGGCCGATGCCGGAAAATCGTGGTCGCAACAGCCAGGAGCACGGTCGCGGTTCCAACGCCGAACGATCGCCGAATTCGACTCGAGCGGGCATGCGTCGCCCATCGACGACTTGTGCTCAAAAAAGCCCCTCCTTAAGGGTTGTGGTCGTTAGGAAGCTTACTGCGTCGGCACGCGGCCGTCAACGTTCGGTAAACGACTGTTAATTGGGGGTATGGGTATCAAATTTCACGGAACGCAGGCGAGGAGCGGCCCGATGGCCGCTCCGCCTCGAACTGGGGGTTTACGGAACCGCGACCTGCGCGATCACCTGCTGCTGGTAGTGGCTCGGGTTCGTGCCGTCGTCGTAGCTGGTGGTCGAAGTCGTGTAATCGGTCAAGCCGCCGGTGGCCAGATTGGCGCCCACGATGTTGCCGTAGTAGTCCCCGATGAACCCCTCCGCAGAAGCCGGGCTGCTCGGCTTGGGCTGGTTGAGCTGCGGGTCAAAGGTGTGCTGACTGATCCGGATGTTGTGTCCGACCGGCGCCAGATTGGCCCGATAGAACTGGATGCTCGAGTTCACGCAGTAGTTGACGGCCCGGTAGGGCGGCATGGGGCCGCTATAGCGGCTGTTCACCTGGTCGAGGGCGAGAGCGGCGCCGGCCGCTTCCGCCGTTCCGGCATCCGGGCAGCTCAGGCGGCGATCGTAGAAGGCCACGCTGATCGTGCCGTTGGGGGCGGCCGTCAGGTTAGGTTGGGTCGAGTCGATGTTCGGATTCGCGTTGTCATTCACCTGGATCGGCTGCGACCAGGTGAAGCCTCCATCGTATGAGGCGTTGATCAGAATGTTATTGAACCCGGTGCTGTAATCCTCCCAGCTGACATAGAGCGGATAGTGACCGTTGACCAGCTTCGGGCCAACCGTGAAGCTGTCTTCGATGCCGTCCCGGAAGCCGGTGTTGGCAAACTCCAGCGGCGGCGCGCTCGCTCTGTCAACCGCCGTCGATACCGTGGTGAAGGTCAGGCCGCCATCCGTCGAGCGGTCGAGCAGGATGCTGGTGCAGCAGAAGCCCTTCTTCGGCTGAAAGTTCGTCAGGGTCGTATAGAGGACGCCATGCTTATCGACATGGGGCAGCAGGTAGGTATCGCCCTGCGGATTGCTGCCTGCGGTTGGCAATGCTTGTGGCGCCGACCACGGGGTGTGCGTCCCGTTGGCATGGGCATCAGCGTAGGAGGCGTAGGGAACGGCCGAGATGCCGTTGAACAGGGTCCACATGGCATAGATCCGGTTGAAATGGGGGCTGCTCGGATTGGTGTCGATCGTGAGCCACTGCTTGTCCGGCTCGCGGCCCTTGGCGGGATAGTTCTCGATGATGTCCATCGCCCCGGCCCGATTCGTGGACCAGTCGTCCGCGGCAGTCGCGCCGTGCTTGCGAACGGCAATCGTGATTGCCTCGGCGGCGATCGTTGGATTCGGCTCCTTGTTCTGGTTGGTCTGGTAGTTCTTTGAGCCGTCGCTGTTGTAGTAGAACTCGTAGGGCAGGATCAGTGAGTAGTAGTTGCCGTAGCTGTCGAAGGCGCCAATCGGGTCGGTGTTGTCGGACCAGCCCTCGTAGCCAGGAATGTGCCCCTGTATCGGCCAGGTCTTGCCCCCGTCCCAGGACTCGTAAAACCCGAGCAGGTGGTTGTAACCCTCTGCACTCACAACCCACTTGCTCGATCCGATCAGGTGGTTGGGGTTCGTTGGGTCAACGCGCAGGTCCGACTCGGAGTGATCCTTGACCAGCATCGGGGAGGCCGCGGGATAGCCGGGATTGCTGCCAACCTGCGATGGGTAGGGCGTCAGCCCGGTGTCCTCACCGGTGGTCGAAGCCCTGCCACAGGCCGTCATGCCGGTGTAGCCGTCGTTCGGCCCGAGATTGGTGGAGAACGGGTTTTCCGGCCGATAGCAACTGGTCTGCTGGGTGGTCGCGAAGACATTGGTCACGCCCTTGGCGGCGTAGCTCCGAGCGTAGGCATAATCGGACTGCGTCCCCTGGGGAACGTTCCCGACACCGCTAGCCGCGCCCGCCTGCAACGGCGTAGTGGCAAAGGCGGTGGCCATGAATAGTGGAATACCGGCCGCAAGCAGACGACGTTTCTTCAAGAGCTTCCCTCCCTGAATAGACCTGGGCACGACTCTGCCACCAGCTCGCGCCCGAGTGACTTGACACGATAAGCCATTAAGGTTTGGAAAACAAGGGTCCGAATCCGAGCAGATTCGGTTCTGGCTGGAACACGCAGGTCCACCGGGCTCGGGAAGGCGAAGCCAGCAGACCTGCAGCAAAAATGAAGCGACCCGTCGTTACGGCTTACTCCTCGCCGGTGTGACCCAGCGACTCGTTTCCGCCGCCCAGTCCGCCCGTTTCCGAGAGGACCTTGACTTCGTACTCACCGGGGCCTTGCGGCTCCGGCTTCCGGAAGCGAACTGGTGTCGTTTCCGTCACCAGCTGGCTTTCTGACAGGTCGCGGGGTTAGCGTAAAGGTCGCCGCAAACGGGCACAACTCCGAACTGCGGTTCGCAAACGGGCATTCGCCGCTAGGGGCGCTGCGCCGTCGCGATGTTCGAGACCATCTCGGCCCGAACCTCGCCGGTGCGAACCAATGGCTCGAGCTCCCGCCTGCCGGCCTCCCACAGCCGCGCGCGCTCGGGTTCGCGCATCTCCGCCACCTGGCATGCCACTGGCGACGCCGCCAGCGTCCCGAGGACCTGGGCCACGCCGCCCTCGTAGATGAGCGGTAGGCGGTGCTCGGCGACTCGCACCTCCTGGAGCCCCTGACCGCGTAAGGCTGCCTCGAGGTCCTTCCCTTTGGGCCATCGAAAGGGCGCGCCATAGGTCTCCGCGGCCTCCGACGAGAGATGCTCGCGCAACGCCGACTGGATCGCCTGAAACGTCGGCTGCAGGGCGATCTCCTTCCAGACGGCAACAATCAACCGGCCACCGGGCCGCAGCACGCGAAACATCTCGCGGATCGCCGCAGCACGATCGGGGAAGAACTGCAGGCCTTGCTGACAGGTGACCACATCGAAGGCCGCGCCCGGTGCCGTCAGGGGCGCGGCTGGCGACTCGACGTAGTGAATCTCCGCTCCGCCGCTAACCCGCGACTTCTGCCGAGCGAGGCTGAGCATCGCGGGGCTGAGATCGGTCGCCACCACCCGGCCTCCTGCACCAAGCTTGGCAGCCGCCAGTCGGGCAACGGTGCCCGGGCCGGTGGCCACGTCGAGGACCTGCTCGCCGGGGCGGAGCCCGGCCTGGTCGATCAGCAGCTTTGCCCACGGAATGAAAATCCGCGGCACATAGATCTCCTCGTAGGTCTCGGCCACGCTGCCGATCGAAAAGCAGCTGTAAACCCGCTCGTCGCTCACCGTGTCGGATAATGACGTGCAACAAATGCTGCGATCCGGTCTGCGGCATCAAGCAAACGGTCTTCTGGTTCGTTCGTAAAGATGAAGCGGACGTGCTGGTCGCCGAAGTCGTCGGCACCCCACGCATTCATCGGCGTGATCGCGACATTCCCTTCAGCGAGGAGTCGCTCGCAAAAATCCTTGGCGTTGACCCCGAGGGCGCTGATGTTGGCGATAAAAAAGTATCCGCCGTCCGGGGGAACGAGTTGAATGCCTGGGATTTTCTGCAGGCGGGAGACCAGCACGTCACGACGGCGTTCGTAGGTCGCCACGGACTGGGCGATGTAGTCCTGAGGACCGTTTAGCGCGGCGATCGCGCCCGCCTCCGAATATCCGCTCGCCATGATGCCGTTGAAGATGTGAACGTCGTGCACCGGTTTCATCAACTCACGAGGTCCTGCCGCCCATCCGATTCGCCATCCAATCATGTTGTAGTTTTTTGTCACGCTCCCGACGGAGATGGTGCGCTCCCAAATGGCGGACAGCGTCGCAGGGTTGACCACCTCCCGTCCGCCGAAGACCAGCCGGTCGACCGCGCCGTTAAACAGGATCAGGGCATCGTTTTCGACGGCGGCTTCGGCAAGCCGCTCGGTCTCGTCGCGGCGAAAGATGACGCCCGTCGGCATCGACGGAGACCCGTAGAAGATCACCCTGCATCCGCGAGCCGCTTTGCGCAGGTCGGAGCCATCTAGATGCCAGCCATCCCGCTCGACCTGGTTCGTAAACACCTGAACGCCGCCCGCCAACCGCACTCGCTGCGCCATGCCGTTGTAGGTGGGATTCGTCATCAGAACGCGATCCCCCTCGTTGACATAGCTGAGCAAGACGTCGAGCATGGCTTCGCCGATGCCTGATGTGACGACGATCTCACCATCCGGGTCATATCGGAGCCCAAAGTCGGACTCGTATCGAGAGGCGATCGCTTGACGCAGCTCAGGCAAGCCGTGCAATGGGAGATAACTGTTGTAGCGATCTTCACCGACCGCGTTCTTCGTCGCCTGGATTGCGAGCCGTGGCGGTTTGAGGTCCGAGTCTGCGTTCTCGAGGCGAAAAGCACCGGGACGCTTGTCGGCGAGCTCCGCCATGTCCGCCATCGTCATCCTCACCATTGATCGAGCCCGCGTGGAGACTAGTGGCACGCCATCCTCCTCGTTGTCAGTACTTGCTCGCCTCGAAATAGTTGCCGCAGCGCCTGCATCGGCATTGCATCGTCATCACCTGGCTGCCGAACAACGCGATCACCTCGGCATCATCCGATTCACAGAACGGACAGCGGGGCTTCGGAGGAGCTTTCTCAGCCACTGGCGGGCATGTACTTCTTTTCCGCCAACCCCTGGAGCATCTCCAGCGTCTCCGGGTCGATCCCACCGGCGCTGGTCCGTCGGCGCACCGGGTCCCAGGCCTTCCAGTTGGCCTTCACCATTGGTTCGGGTAGGCCGACCTGTTCGGCGAGCCGGTGGCACAGGTCCCGGATGCCGAAGGCAAGCTGCCCCATGTCGTGGAGCTGATCGATGTCATTGCCCTCGGGCCCAAACCACTCGATTGCCTGGCTCCATGCCTCCATCGCGGCGGCGGTCGCGTCCATCTCCCCCATCCAGCTTCGCCCGTGCAGCGCGTGGTACGCCTCCTCCTGCAACATCTTCTTCAGGCGGCTGCGAAGGACCTCCACGCTGCCGTTGGCCAGCGACTCGATCATCAAGGTGAAGGCGCCGTCGAGCACGGCGTTGGCGGCCACGAACTGGCTCCACGCGGTCCAGGGTCGGTCGAGATAGGGGACGTTGGTATAGCCAGCCTCCGCCGCGGCACCATCCGCCTCACCAAGCTCGCGCAGGGAGCCGTACAGGACGCGGCTATGCCCAATGTCGTCCAGCCCCATCGCCGCCGCCGCGATGTCGGCCTCGAGCGTCGGCGCGGCGGTGCACCATTCCGCGTATCGCATCCCCAGCAGCTGCTTGTTGTCGGCCAGGCTCTTGACCAGCGAGTGAAGGCTTATTCCGCGTCCTCGCCCGGTGACCAGAGGGTGATGATCGCCTGCTTGGGCACGATCATCATCTCGACCCACCGTTCCTCGTCGTAGGTCGCGCGAGCGTAGGCCCGCGCCAGGTCGTCGTTCGGCGCCACGACACTGCCAACGTGATGCAGTGGATCGATGCGCGCCTTGCGGGCGAAGACGTCGTATTCCTGCACCTCGCGATGCACGCGGGTGTACGCCGTCACACCGATAGCCCCCAGGCTCGCAGCCCTTCCCGGCCTTCCTGGGTCAGCCGCGATGATGTCCAGGGAGGATCCCAAACGACGTCAATCTGGACGTCGTCGATGCCCGGCTCGGCCAGGAGCCGCGTCCGGATGTCGTCCATGATCATCTCGGTGGCCGGGCATCCCATCGCGGTAAAGGTCAGTCGGAGCCGGACCGTCCCCTCTCCCACCTCGACGCCGTAGACCAGCCCAAGGTCGACGAGGTTGATCGGCATCTCCGGATCGTCGATCTCGGCAAGCGCCGACCAGACCCGCGCCTCAACGCTAGGAGTTTCCCTCCCCCTTTGGCGGAAGGTTGGTTGGGGGGTCACGCCCGAACCTGGAACGTACTGAAGCTTTCCTGGAAGAGCGCAACCATTTCGGCGTTCCGCGGGCCGCGCGCGCGCCAGCGAGCCATGACCGCATCCCAGCTGCATGGATCGCCAACGTCCCAGTGCTTTAACTCGGCGTCGAAGGTGCAGGGGAATGGATAGTCGAGCGTAAAGGCGTCACCCTCGCGGTGCGCCGGGACCCGGATGCCGATCGATTCCATGAAGGGCACCACTGTGGCCAGCCATTGCTGCCGCAGCTGGTCGTTGGTCAGGCCCTTGAGCCGGTAATCCAGCTGGGCGCTGTGCTGCTTCAGGTCGTCCGGCAGCCCGAACCATTCGACGGTGAGCGGGAACATCCAGTCGACCGCCCGCTGCAGCTCCTCCCGGGCGGCGCCGCCCGCCTGGCTGATCCGCTTGCACCAGTTGCGGCCGTTCCGCAGATGGAAGTTCTCCTCGGCCATGACCTTGACCAGGCCACGCTTCCACGGACCGTAGGAACATTGCTCGTGGATGTCCCCCAGCAGGCAGAAGCCTGCCTGGTCGTACATCGCGTTGGCGACGACCAGCTCGGTCCAGCTTTCCAGCGGCACGTCGAAGGCATAGGGGTATCGAAAGGCCTTCGGATCGCGCTTGAAGATCAGGGCCTCCTGGCTCTCGCCCAGCTCCTCGAGGATGTGGTAGGCGATGTGGGCGTGGGCCAGCTCGTCCTGGATGATGGCAATCCCGGTCATGAAAGCATTGACGCTGGGAGCCTTTTTGGCGGCCAGGTAGTACGCCGGCGCCGAGATCAGCTCGGTATCCCCGGACACGACCAGGGTGTGCTTCAACTCCCGGAGGTAGTCCGGCGTCATCTCGGATACCGACTCGATCAGCTCGCCGCGCTTCAGGAGCGCATCGAGCCGGGCTGTGTTTGCCACCTCCATCCGTCGTTGATTCTACGTTGGCCGGTGGGCCCGTCGAGATCAGCAAACCATGAAATGTGTTTGATGGAATGGCCCGCCCGGCGCCGATAGCATGGCCGGATGCTTGATCCCCTCGTCAACCCGTCGATCCCGATCGCGGCCGGTGTAGCTGGTCTGGCTCTGGCCCTGTTGGTGGCCCAGCGGATGGGCCGACGCAGCCGCCTCGCGCGGCTGGCCCAAGCCAAGGAGGAGTACCGGATCAACATTTCACGCGGTACCCTGGCCGAAACCGCCCTTCCCGACCTGCTGCGGCAGATCGCCGAGTACCATGCATCTGGCCTGCTGGAGCTGGTCGCTCCGGCCGAGAGCTTCTCCCTCTACTTCCTGTTCGGCCGGATCTTCCACGCGGTCGGCCCCGGCGTCGAAGGCGAGGCGGCGCTGGGCCGAGCCCTGCGCCTGCCGGACGCCCTCTACCGGTTCGATACCAAGGTCCGCCTCCCGCGGCAGACGACGATCACGGCGACGGTGGCGGACCCCGCGGTTGCCGAGGGCGCCCGAACCCGCTAGCCCTGGTTCTCCTGCAACACGCGGGGAAAAGAATGCGACCCGTCGTTACGGTTTACAACTCGCCGGTGTTATCCAGCAAGCCTTCATCCCGCCGCCCAGCCCAGCCCTTGCGGGCCGGACCTTCGTCACCGACAGAACCGATCGTCTTGCGACATCCGATTCCCCAGCCCTTTCGGGCCAGGCCCCCGGACCTTGCGATCCGAGAGTGGAATCCTTGCGAATCCCTCGTCGGCGACCCACTAGAGTCGTTTCCTTCTCTAACTGGCTTTCTGACAGGTCGCAGGGGTAACTCTAGCCGTACCCTCATCGACCCGCAACACGGAACATTTGTGCCGGAACGGACGCTCGTCACCGTATTCATCCGGGCGCGACTGGCGGGGCACAAGTCGTAACGGAACCTGTAACAACCCGTGATCGAGATTCCCGATGCGGACCATTACCGTTTGCGTTATCTGCAGTAGGTGCGTAGGCCTAGTGGCCGCGTAACAAAACAATGAAATCCCGTTTCCTCCGCCGGCGCCTGGGCCAATCACTCGTCGAGATGGCGATGGTGCTGCCAATCCTGACATTCCTGACATTCGGCCTGGTCGACTTCGGCCGTGCCTATTTCTTCCAGGTTTCGGTCACCAACGCGGCGCGTGAGGGCGCCCGTGTCGCCATCCTCAATATCTACACCGGTCCCGCGGACCCCTCCTGCTCGACCAGCAACAGCTACGCCACCTGCCCGGTCCAGACCGACCCGGCGATTGTCAACGCGGTAAATGCCGAGTTGCTCTACAGCGGGATTACCCCGTTGTCCATCAGGATTTGCCCGCCTCATGATTCGACCGGCAGCACGACGGGTTGTGCGGACTCGAGCAACCGCGTGACTAACTGGCTCAGTGGTGATTCGAACAAGGCCAACTATTACGTGACGGTCAATGTCAAGTACGACTTCCAGCTTTACACGCCACTGATGCAACAACTCGTCGGCAACCCGGTGCATATGAGCGTGTCGGTCCAGATGAGGACGAACTACTGATGCACTGGCTGACGAGGCACCGGCCGAAGTCCAGAGGTCAGGCGATGGTGGAGTTCGCGCTCCTCTCCACCTTGCTGTTCCTCCTGGTGATGGGCATCTTCGACTTCGGGCGCGCCATCGCCGTCTATATCAATATCGCCGAGGCCGCGCATGAGGGGGCTCGACAGCTCGTCCTCCGCAGCAACCGCAACAGCACGCCTCCCGATACCCTCATCATCAACGCCACACTGGCGAAGATCGGCGGCGGGGGCATGGTCCTCACGGAAGACCCCTGCCTGTCGGACCCGACCCCGTGCAGCTCACCGTCGACCCCGACAACACCCAATCGCGGCTACATCTGGATTAGCCCCAATCGGCCAACCGGAAACCATCAGGTCACGGTGCGGATCAGCTATCGGTACGCGCCCATGACCGGAATGATGTCGAACATCGTCGGCGCCTCGTTCGTGATGACCGCCGGGTCGTCGATGCGGGCGGAGTACTGATGGTCATGACGAGGATCCGCCACAACCGATCGGGGCAAGCCATCGTGATCATGGCGCTGGCGATGGTTGCGCTCTGCGGCATGCTCGCGATCGCGATTGACGCGGGCCGCCTCTACTTCCAGCGGCGACTGATGCAGGACGCCGTCGACGCCGGCGCGCTGGCCGGGGCCCAGGACCTGGTGGGGACCACCACGACTCCCGGCGGCTCACCGAGCAACGCCCTGTTCCACGCAATGCAGGACAGCTTTTCGGTCTTCGGCCAGACGCCCGCCCACGGCCAGGGGGACGGCTTCTACAACAGCCCACCGGCCAATACCGTCACGGACACGCAAGGCGGGTATGTGGTCACGGCCGTGGCGCCCAGCGGCTACAACAGCAAGCAGGTCCAGGTCACCGTCAGTTACCGAGCGACGGGCACTTTTGCCCAGATCCTTGGCTTCAACCAGATCAACATCCTGGCATCGGCGACCGCCGAAGCCGGGACCAACGCGAAAACCTATGCCCTCTTTGCCACCGACGGCCGCGGCACGGGCAACACCGTGTACGACGACCAATCGGGCTGGGGCCAGATCGACAACGGCCAGGAGGGCACCGACGCCTGTAGCCGAACCGGGAACGGCCTGACCATGAGCAATGCCAAGTTTCATATTCCGAACCAGAACCGCGACGGCCTGAACGTCAACGGCGACATCGTCATCAACCAGGGAAGCGATAACCACGCGCTCTTCCAGTACTGGGAGCCGGGGAACGCCTGGGGCACCGGTGTTGACCCGATTCCGAACTACACCCTACCCGACGTGTCGACCATTTCGATCCTCAACCCGGGCCGCATCAAGATCAGCAACCTGAATGCCGGGCAGTCGGCGACCGTCGCCGGTGCCACCATCCGCAACACGACCGGCGTAAACCGCGACTTCTACGTCTACCAGCCCGGCAAGTACACGAACACGGTCCAGATTCCCAACAACTCCAGTGCCGACGCCGCCAACAGCATCTACGTCTTCTTGAACGGCGTGTACTACTTCACCAGCGGCGCCAGCCTACAAATATCGGGTGGGTATGTCTCCAATACCTCGACGGGGCTCCCCCATTATGTCGGCGGACAGGGCAGCAGCGACCTGCCGGCGGCCCCCGATGGGACGGATGGCGTCGAGTTCGTCCTCGATCAATCGAGTCTCTTCAGCGCGAACAATTCGCGGCTGCCGAATGATGGCAGCGTCTTCTTCGTTGCGCCCGACTATGTCCCGACCGGCAGCACCCATATCGCCTTCCTGATCTCGAAGACAAACACCGCGGCGACGGCCTGGTCCAACACCGGTTTCGACGCCAGCGCCTCGAACACGCCTCGCTTCCAGATCTGGGGAACCGTCTTCGATATGTCCGGTGGCGCCATGGAGCTGCAGGGCGTCCAGCTCGGCCCCCACAGCCTCACCCCGACTGACAGCGACTCGAGCGGGCAGTACGCGATCAACGGCGAGTTCATCAGCGCCACGATCACGCTGCACCACGGTTCCGTGCTGGGTAATACGCAGGGCCCGGCATGGTCACAGGCGAGCTGCCCGACGCTTCCGGCTGCTGGCAAGCCGTCGCTACTCATGCAGTTCAACTATCGGTTCGCGCCGGCGCCCGGTGTGAACTCCTACCTAGTGAAATAGCTTCTCCAGCAGCAGGACCACGCCCAGCGCCGCCAGGGCCACGCCCGCCAGCCGCTCCGCCCCCTCGCGAACGCGTTCCGCGATCCGCGAACCGAGCGAAAGGCCGAGCTGGGTGAGGGTGAAGGTCTGCACGCCAATCCACACGATCACCAGCAGAATCGGCAAGCGGAGCAGGCCGAGGGTGAAGCCGATGGCGAGCTCATCCAGGCTGATGCTGATCCCGAGGCCGAGCGCGGCCAGCCCATGCGTTTGCGCCAGCCGGCCGGCGCGTGCCTCGTCTCGGTCATCAGCCCCCGGCCGCAACATGGCGAGTCCTAAGCCGATCAGGATGGCGATCGCCAGGTAGTCGGCGACATTGCCGGCGACCGTCCCCACCACCTGTCCGCCGAAAAACCCGATCAGCGGCATCCCCATCTCGAAGGCCGTGAACAGGAGGGTGACCCGCAGCCGGTCCTGGTGCCGCAAGCCCCCGATCCCCAGCGCCGCCGCCACGGCGAAGGTGTCGAGACCGAGCGGCACGATCAGGCCGACGAGCTTCAGTAGCACCAGCCTTATTTAAACTGGCCCGGTGACCGCGCTCGAGATCATCCGGGAGAAGCGCGATGGTGAGGCGCACAGCGAGGAAGCGATCCTCACCCTGGTGCGGGGTGCGACCGATGGCTCCATCCCGGATTACCAGCTGGCTGCCTGGCTGATGGCCGTCCGTCTCAAGGGCATGACGGATGTCGAGACGAAAACGCTGACACTCGCCATGGCGGCCAGCGGGCGACAGCTCGACCTGTCCTCCATTCCCGGTCGCAAAGTCGACAAGCATTCCACCGGCGGGGTCGGCGACAAGGCCACCCTGGTGGTCGGACCCCTGGTCGCGGCCGCCGGCATCCCGGTGGCGAAGCTGTCCGGGCGCGCGCTCGGTCACAGCGGCGGGACGCTCGACAAGCTCGAATCCATTCCCGGCTTCCGGGTCGATCTCTCGGTCGACGCTTTCATCGCGCAGGTGCGCCGGATCGGGATCGCCATCACCGGCCAGACGGCGGACATGGTGCCGGCCGACCAGGCGCTCTACGCGTTGCGCGACGCGACGGCGACCGTCGATTCCATCCCCCTGATTGCCAGCAGCGTGATGAGCAAGAAGCTGGCCGCCGGCGCTGATGCCATCCTCCTCGACGTCAAGTGCGGCCGGGGGGCCTTCGTAGCCAGCCTGGCGGAGGCCGAGAGCCTGGCGCGGGCGCTGGTGGCGATCGGGACCGGCGCCGGCCGGGAAACGGTCGCGTACGTCACCGACATGGAGCAGCCGCTTGGGCGGGCCGTCGGGAACGCGCTGGAAGTCAAGGAGGCGATGGCCACCCTGGCCGGTCACGGCCCGCCCGAGCTGGAAATGCTCTGCCTGCGGCTGGCAGCCGAGATGCTCCAGCTGGCAGGCGCCAGGCCGGTCGATCTGGGCGCGAAGCTGCACGACGGGAGCGCGTTACGCAAGTTTGCGGAACTCGTGGTCGCGCAATCGGGCGACCCGGCCGTCGTCAGCGACCCCTCGCGCTTGCCGACCGCGCCCTTCCAGCAGCCGGTCCTGGCGACCACGCCAGGCCGCGTGGCCGGGATCGACGCGCTCGCCATCGCCCTGGTGGGCCAGGCCCTGGGCGCCGGCCGCGACCACAAGGCGGCGCCCATCGATCTGGCCGTGGGCGTCGTGCTGCAAAAGAAGATCGGCGACGCCGTGGAGACCGGCGAGCCGCTCGCGATCATCCATGGCCGGACGGCGGCCGGCGTCGAGAAGGTTGCAGGCCGGGTTACAGCCGCGTTTGCGATCGGGGGGGATGCCCGGGCCCGGCCCCTTCTTTTGCGACGCGTTACCGCATCGGGAAGCGAGCGGCTCGACACGTAAGGCTCGCCGAAACCGGCCCAGCCGATAGTGATGGCATGCGCGGGGCATCGCGGGGGCAAGTCGGGGCGGAATTCGCCCTGGTGCTCGCCTTCCTCTTCGCCCTGGGTGTCACCGCCTACCAGTTCGTCGATCTGGGCCTCGCCGCGGCGAAGGTCCACCAGGCCGCCCAGGAAGCAGCCTACGTCGCCGGCAGCAACCTGGAGGCCGCCGGCGGCTCGCAGATCCCCTGCTGGGCAGTCGGCAATGCCCTTACGAACTCCCGTGGTTACGCCGATGCCGCGATCTGCCAGACCGTCGTCGAGAACCTCGGCACCATCGACCCCAGCCTGGTCACCGTCTCCGTCTCGCCCGCCAGCCTGGTGGACCGCGGCACGCACACGCCGATCCACGTGACCGTCAGCTACCGGCAGAAGATCGGTTCTCCCCTCCTGCGGGCGTTGATGGGCGACACCTTCGAGTCCACCACGCAAGCCAGCTCCTGGTCGAACTGACCGCCGCGACCTGACCCGAGCCAAATCGTCCGGCCGAAGTCCGGCTTACACTGTTGGCGGCCATGGCCGACCTCCAGTACCACATCCGATGCAAGCCGGGTGATGTTGGTGATGCCGTGCTCCTCCCCGGCGATCCCGGTCGGTGCGAAGCGATTGCGAGGCTGTTCACCCGCCCCCGGCTGATCGCCAGCAATCGGGAGTTCACGACGTACACCGGCGAGCTCGACGGGCGCCCGATCTCCGTCTGCTCCACCGGGATCGGCTCCCCGTCGACCGCGATCGCGGTGGAGGAACTGGCCGCCATCGGGGCGCGAATGTTCATCCGCGTCGGAACCACCGGCTCGATCCAGCGCGACGTCCGGTTCGCCGACCTGGTGGTGGCGACCGGCGCCGTCCGCGATGAGGGCACCACGCCGTCCTACGTGCCCGTCGCCTATCCGGCGATTGCCGATCACGAGCTGGTCGCCGCGATGATGGACGCTGGCCGCAAGCTCGAGCAGCGAATGCATGCCGGCATCGTGCGCAGCCACGACGCCCTCTACGCCGACCTGCACGCCGCGGATCAGCCGCGGCGGCGCGAGCTGGAGCAGGCGTTCGAGGTCTGGCACCGGGCCCGGGTACTGTGCAATGACATGGAATCCTCGACCATCTTCACGATCTGCGCGATGCGGGGCTTTCGGGCCGGCTCGGTGCTCGCCGTCGTCAACGAACCCGGCGAGGCGGACATCGACCCGAAACGCATGAGCGCGCTCGACCTCACGCCAATGTTCCAGGTGGCGCTCGCCGCCATCCACCAGCTGCCGCCGGTGGCCTGACGATGGAGATCGGCGAGCAGCTGGTGGTCCCCTCTCGCGCCGAGTGGCGTCGCTGGCTGGCCACGCATCACGATGATTACCAGGAGATCTGGCTCGTGTACAACAAGAAGGCCTCGAGTAAGGGCGGGATCACCTACGACGAGTCCGTCGAAGAGGCCCTCTGCTACGGCTGGATCGACGGCCTGACCAAGCGCATCGACGAGATGACCTATACAACGCGCTTTACGCCAAGGCGGCGGGGCAGTAATTGGTCGGCGTCCAACGTCACCCGGATCGCGCAGCTGGTCAAGGATGGCCAGATGACGAAGGTTGGCCTCGCCGCCATTCCGCCGGAGCTCGTCCGGAAGGCACGGACGTGACCCTTCATGTAATCGACCATCCGCTGGTGGCGCACTACCTGACGCGGCTGCGGGACCGTGACACGCCGCCAGACCAGTTCCGCGAGTTCTCCGATCGGATCATCACCCTGCTGCTCTACGAAGCGACCCGGGATCTGCGCAGCCGCATCTTCTCGATGCGGACGCCCCTGGAAGAGACGGATGGCTCGGCGATCGCGGACCGCGTCGTGGCCGTGCCGATTTTGCGGGCCGGCCTGGGACTGCTCGGTCCCGTGCTGGAACTGCTCCCGGAGGTCACGGTCGGCTACATCGGCCTCGAACGAGATGAGCGCACGGCGGTGGCCTCCCGCTACTACGTCAAGCTCCCACCCGACATCCGTGGTAAGACGGTGATGATCCTCGATCCGATGCTGGCGACCGGTGGCACCGCCCGCAAGGCGGTCGAGATCCTGAAGGAATACGAGCCCGCAAGCGTTCGTTTAGTGTGCGTGGTCGCGGCGCCGGAGGGGATCGCGGCGCTCGAGGAGGCGTACCCGGAGGTGCGGGTCTACGCCGCGGCCCGGGACCGGCAGCTCAACGCCCAGAAGTACATCATGCCTGGGCTCGGCGACTACGGCGACCGCCTCTTCGGTACCTGACCGGCGCCGCGTTCGCGCTCGCGCTGCTGCTGATGGCCCTGGTGCTGCAGCCGGCACCCACCCGACGGCCGGTCGCGATCGCCTCCCCTTCTCGCCCAACCCCCTGCGCCAGGATCGTTCGGGTGGGCTTCGTCACCGACGTCGCGCAGCTGAGCTCGGGGGTCGACGCCGATGGATGGGCCGGCGTGCAGGCCGCGGCAACGGTCAACTCGTGTCTGCGCACACAGTTACTGCGCTCGGCGCGGCCGGAGGATTACGTCGCCAACCTGGACGTCCTCGCCGCCCATCACGACCTGGTGGTCGCCGGCAGTTTTCTCCTGACCGACGCGGTCGCCAGCGCCGCGCGCACGCACCCGTCCGTGCACTTTGCGCTCGTCGATCCGCTGGTCGCTCCGGCGCCCCAACCCAATCTGGCCGTGATCCGCTTTCGCGAGGACCAGGCGGCCTTTCTCGCGGGCGCCCTGGCGGCGATGGTCAGCCACACCGGCGTGATCGGCGGCGTCTACGGACTGGAGGGCGGAGCGATGACCCGCTACCGCCGCGGCTTCGAGCAGGGCGTCGCGGCGGTCGACCCATCGATGCGGGTACTGGGTGCCTACCAGCCTGCCTCCGAGGGACCGCCGTTCGGCAACCTGCCATGGGGCCGGCTCCAGGCCGGCCGCTGGCTGGCCGTCGGTGCCGACGTGATCTTCGGGGCCGGCGGCACGACCGGCGAAGGCGCGCTGATGGCGGCGGCGGAGGCGCATCAACTCTGCATCGGCGCCGGGACGGACCTGTACCGGATCGATCCGCCGGCTCGCTCGTGCCTGGTGACGAGCGCCATCTCGCGCGTGGATCGCGCCGTCGAACTCGAGCTACTGGAGGCCGGTGCGGGCCGTTGGACGGCCGGCGAAAGGGCCTTCGGCCTCGCGGAGGAAGCGGCTGGCCTGGCACCGTTCCACCAGTTGGACGCAAGGGTCACGCCCGACATCCGCTTGCGCCTGGACGCGCTGGCCGTTGAGCTCGCTGCCGGCAGATTGTTAGACGGGAATTAAGTTCAACCCGCGTGCTACAATCCGGCCGAACTTCGCCCATCACTCTGAAGGGGAGAACGCATGAGGCAGCCACCAATTCGTTTGTTAAGCGTTGGAATCGGGTTGATGCTGGCCGTCTTCATGGCGGCCTGCGGCACCACAACCAGCGGCGGGACCCCGGCAAAGACGATCAAGGTGGGGCTGGTCACCGACACCGGGACCCTCGCCGACAAGAGCTTCAACCACCTGGCAGGGCTCGGGTTGAGCCGAGCGGCGTCAACCGGCAATATTTGTAGCAGCGGCGGCTTGAGCTGTAAGGGCGAGCTGGGTGTTCAAGGGGACGTCATTGAGTCGCATGCCAACTCCGACTACGTGCCCAACCTGACGAACTTCGCCACCCGAGGCTATGACCTCGTCATCGGGGTCGGCTTCCTGATGGCCGAGTCGATCGGGACCGTCTCCGGGCAATTCCCGAATATTCACTTCGCGATCATCGACGGTACCGGCACCGATGCCAAGGGCAACGACCTCAAGCACTCGAACGTTGCCGGCCTGCTCTTCAAGGAGCAGGACGCGGGCGCCCTGGTCGGCACCATCGCCGGCGTCCTCGAAAAGAGCGGCGCCACTCCCAAGAAGAGCCATACCATCGGCTCGATCGGCGGTATCAAGATCCCGCCGGTCGACCACTACATCGCCGGCTATCAATGGGCGGCGAAGATGGCGGATCCATCCATCAAGCTGCTTAACGGCTACTCCAACGACTTCAATGACCCGACCAAATGCGCCGGGATCGCCGATGACCAGATCGCCCACGGCGCGGACATCCTGTTCCAGGTCGCAGGCGGCTGCGGCAACGGCGTATTGACCGAAGCTGGGAAGAAGGGCGTCTATAGCATCGGCGTCGATGCCGATCAGAAGGCAGTTGACATGTCGGTCATCGCGAGCGCCCTCAAGCGGGTCGACAACGCCACCTTCGACGCCATCAAGAACGTCAAGAACAGCACCTTCAAGGGCGGGGTCACGACCTTCGGGCTGGCCAACGATGGCGTCGGGTACCAGGCGGATAACCTCACCCTGCCTGCCGACGTGCTGGCGGCCCTGACCGAAATCACCGGAAAGATCAAATCCGGCGCCCTGACGCCGCCCGACACGGTCCCCTAGCGGTAAGTCTTTAAAGTGAAGCGGCCAACATGGCCGCGGTAACGAAGCGCAGCGCCCGGCAAGATCCGCCATTCGCAGGGATGAGGCGGGTCGGCCGGGCGCTCGGCATTCCCCTCGGGTCGGTCATGCTGGCCTTCGCCGTTGGCGCCCTGATTATCGTCATCACCGGTGGCGATGCGGTGCGGGCCTACGAGGCGCTGATCTGCGGTGGCCTGGGCCTCTTCTGTTTTGGCGGCGAGCAGCCATCGCTCCAGGTGTCGAACACCATTGTCTTCCTGACGCCACTGATCTTGACCGGGATCGCGGTCGCCCTCCCCTTCCGCGCCGCGATGTTCAACATCGGGGCCGAAGGGCAGCTGATCATGGGCGCGATCGCCGCAACGACGATCGGGATTTATTTTGGTGGCTGGCCGGCGCTGGTGCTCGTTCCGCTGGTCCTGATCGGGGGTGCGCTCGCCGGGGCCGCCTGGGCGGGGATCGTCGGCGTGCTGAAGGCGGTGACCGGGGCCCACGAGGTCGTGACCACGATCATGCTGAACTTCGTCGCCCAGTGGTTCTTACGATTTTTGATCATCGGCGGCCCACTGCAGCTGCCGCACGGCAGCTCCCGATCATCCCCGATCTCGAATAGTGCCGAGCTGCCCACCCTGTTGCCGCACGACAACAGCGTCATCGTCTTCGGCCTGCCGGCGTCCGTCTACCGCGCCCATACCGGGCTCTTCGTCGCGCTGGCGGCAGCCGGTGTCTTCGCCTTCCTGCTCTGGCGGACCTCACTCGGCTATGAGATTCGCGCCCTGGGGCAGAGTCAGCGCGCCGCCCGCTACGCCGGCATCGGGGTGCGCCGCACCCTGATCGTGACGATGCTGATCGCGGGCGCCTTCGCCGGGCTTGCCGGGGCCGTCCAGATCGCGGGCGTCGACCATAACCTGACCGACCAGTACTTCACGGACACGACCGGGTTCGACGCCATCGCGGTCGCCCTGCTTGGGCTCAACAGCGCCGTGGGCATCGTCCTGGCAGCCACGCTCTTCGGCGCGCTCCACGGTGGCGGCTCCGTGATGCAGGGTGATGCCGGCGTCTCCGGCGACCTCGTGTACATGCTCCAAGCGCTGATCCTCTTCAGCATTGCCGCGAACTTCCTGCGCAGTGTCAAGCTGCGCCTCCCCGGCGTCGGCCGAACGCCCTTGACACCCGAGGCCGATGCCGCTGCTGCCTCCGGCGCGCGGGAAGCGGATACGGCCCCGTCGGCTGACGACACGGACACGGCATGAATGCGCTGAGCGACATCCTGGCGTTACTCGGGACCTCCGGCCTCTGGCACGCAACCCTGCAAGCCGCGGCCTTGCTGCTTCTCCCGGCGCTTGGCGGCGTGATCTCCGAACGATCCGGCGTCGTCAACATCGCCATGGAGGGCATGATGCTGACCGGCGCCTTCTTCGCGGTAACCCTCGATGTCGCGACACACAATGTCCTGATCGCGGTTGCCGCGTCCATGATCGCCGGCGGCCTGATGGCGCTCATCCACGCCGTCGTCTCGATCCGCTTCAGGGCCGATCAGATCGTCTCCGGGGTCGCCATCAACATCTTTGCCGGAGGCGTGACCGTCTTCTTGCTGAACCGGTTTTTTGGCCACGCCGATACCGGTCAGGTGTCTCCGCATGACGCCCTCCCGAACGTGACCGTCCCAGTGCTGAGTGATATCCCGTTCGTCGGGAAAATCGTTTTCCAGCAAAACATCATGGTGTACGTCGCCCTGCTGGTGCTGGTGGGCATCCAGGTGCTGCTCTTTCGGACTCGACTTGGCCTGCGCATCCGGTCGGTCGGCGAGCATCCCCAGGCCGCCGACACCGCCGGGATCAATGTCCAGGCCCTACGATACGGCGCGGTGATCACGAGTGGCTTGCTCTCCGGATTGGCGGGCGCCTTCCTCGCGATCGGCATCTCGAACACGTTCGTGCCCGGCATGACGGATGGACGCGGCTATATCGCGCTCGCGGCGATGATCTTCGGCAAGTGGACACCGATTGGCGCCTTCGTCGCCTGCCTGATCTTCGGCTTCGGCCAGGCGATCTACGACGCCAACTCGAGCATCCGCATCTCGCAGTATCTCCTCAGCATGACGCCGTATTTGCTGACGCTGGTCGTGCTGGCCGTGGTGGTCCGCCGCTCCAGCCCGCCGGCCGCCGACGGGATTCCCTATGTCCCGGGTGCCGAATGAATCAGGTGGCCGTCGACATGCGTGGCATCGTAAAGCAGTTCCCCGGCGTCCTGGCCAATGACCACGTCGACTTCTCGGTCCGCGCCGGGGAGATCCATGCCCTCGTCGGCGAGAACGGCGCCGGCAAGAGCTCCTTGATGAATATTCTCTACGGCTTGATCAAGCCCGATTCGGGCGAGATCCAGATCGATGGCAAGCCGGTCAGCCTCCAGGGGCCCCGGGACGCCATCCGGGCCGGCATCGGCATGGTGCATCAGCACTTCATGCTGATCCCCGTCTTCAGCGTGCATGAGAACGTGGTCCTTGGCCGCGAGCCGGTGAGAGCCGGTGACTTCTACGACGACAACCAGGCCCGGCAGGACATTCAGCAGCTGACTCGGACCTACGGCCTGGCCCTCGATCCGAACGCCCGCGTTGGCGACCTGCCGGTTGGCCTGCAGCAACGGGTCGAAATCGTCAAAGTGCTTTTCCGGGGCGCGAATATTTTGATCCTGGACGAGCCGACCGGCGTCCTGACACCCCAGGAGGCGCAAGAATTATTTCGTGTCTTGCGCGACCTGGTCAAGGCCGGTAAGACGATCATCTTTATCTCGCACAAACTGCGGGAGGTGCTCGAGATCTCCGACCGGATCACCGTGATGCGCCGGGGCAAGGTGGTCGGCCACCTGCAAACTCGGGACACGACTGAAGAATCCATCGCGCGCATGATGGTCGGCCGCGATGTCTTGCTTCGCGTCGACAAGCCGCCGGCCAAGCCAGGACCGGTCGCGCTACGGGTCGAAAATCTCGCCGCGGTTTCAGACCAGGGCGTGCCGGCGCTGCGGGGCGTGAGCTTCGATCTGCATCAGGGGGAGATCCTCGGAATCGCCGGCGTCGAGGGCAACGGCCAGAGCGAGCTCATCGAAGTGCTCGCGGGCACACGCCGCGCCGCCGCGGGCCGCATCCTCCTTGGAGACCGGGAGATCACATCGCTCGGCGCCCGCATGACACGGAATGTTGGCATCGGCCACATCCCGGAGGATCGCCGTGGCGCCGGCCTGGTCTTGAACTATTCCGTCGCGGACAACCTGGTCCTGGGCCGCCAGCGGTCGAGCCGCTTCTCCTGGCACGGCTTCGTCCTACGGCTGAAAGCCATCCTGTCGTTTGCGCGCCGGCTGGTGACCGAGTTCGACATTCGCACCCCGAGCCCGGCGACCGCCGCCCGGACCCTGTCCGGGGGCAACCAGCAAAAGATCATCGTGGCGCGCGAGATGTCGGGCCAGCCCCGGGTGCTGCTCGCCGCCCAACCCACCCGCGGCGTCGATATCGGCGCGATCGAGTTCATCCACCGCCGGCTCGTCGCCCAGCGGGATGAGGGCGCCGCGGTGTTACTGGTGTCTGCCGAACTCGATGAAATCCGGTCACTTTCTGATCGGATCGCCGTGATCTATGAAGGCCGCATCGTCAGCATCGAGCCGGCGGCAACCCCCGAAGAACGCCTGGGACTGCTCATGACTGGGGGCGGGGCTGCCGCCCAGCGGACCGCTGGCTAGACCCTGCCGCCTCGCGGGGCTGGCGCTGGTGGCGGTGCTCGCCGCCTGCAGCGGACCGACGGGGCCGGCGCCGGTTGGGGGAAGCCACGTCTGCCTGGTGACCAATGCCGACGGCCTGGTTCCGCACAGCGTCAATGAGGTCGCCGTCAGCGGCGCCCGGAGCACGTCCCACTCGGTGCAGGTGATCGAGTCGCACGCGGCGTCGGAGTACCTCGGCAATTTGCAGCGCTGCGCCAGCGGGCATCCGGACCTGACGATTGCGATCTCGGCTGACATGGCCACGGCTGTCTGGCGGTCAGCCCAGCTCCATCCGAACCTGCATTACGCGCTGCTGGACGCGGCGCCGATCGACGACAACGGCCAGCCGGCCCAGCTGAACAATGTCGCCGACCTACTCTTCAAGGAGCAGGAGGCCGGCTACCTCGTCGGCGTGATGGCGGGCCTGATCGAAAAACAAAAGATCGGCGGCGCGACGCATAACACGCTAGGAATCCTGGGCTCGAACCATGGACCCTCGGTCGATGCTTATGTCGCCGGGTATGTTGGCGGCGCCCGGTCGGTCAATCCCTCAGTGGCCTTCAAGCTAACCTACAGTGATTCGCAGGACCCCGCGTTCTGCAAACAGCTGGGCATCAACCAGATCTCGGGGGGCTCGGACATTCTGTTCGAAGTCACCGGGCACTGCGCCAGTGGATACATCGATGCCGCTTACGATGCCTCCGCCTACGCGATCGGCTCTGATGTCGACGAGGCCTACCTGAGCCCGGCCGTCATCACGAGCGCCTTGAAGCGCTTCGATCGGGCGGTCGCCCTGACGATTCAGCAAGTGGCCGCGGGAACCTTCAAGCCCGGCAAGATCGTATTCGGACTGCATGAAGACGCGGTCGCCTTTACCACGCCGAGCAGCGTCGTGCCGCAGGACATCATCAACCAGGTGCTCGACCGGAAGGCCAGCATCCGCAGCGGCGCGCTGACCCCGCCGGACACGCTCCCGCCGGGGATCTAGCCCCGGATCGTGGCCTCGGCCTGAACGAACTCCATCCGGAGCTTGGCCCGCGTCGAGGGCTCGCCGAAGCCGCTGTCGAGCGCCTGCAGGTTCATCGCCCAGATGACCGCCCTGGAGCAGCCGAGCACGCTCGCGACCTTCGTCATTTCCTGGCTGAGCGTGATCGTCGAGACCGTCCGCGAGTCTGTGCTGATCGTGACCTTGATGCCGGATTCAAAAAAACGCCGTACCGGATGGTCTTCGTAGCGACGGACGGCTTTCGTCTGCGCGTTGCTGGTCGGCGCCGTGTCCAGCTGGATGCCCTCGTCCCTGACCAGGGACAGCACCTCGGGGTCTTCCTGGGCCCGAACCCCGTGCCCCAGCCGGACGGCGCCCAGCGCAATTGCCTGGCGGACGCTCTCCGGCCCGGCGGCTTCGCCGGCATGGATGGTCAGGCTCAAGCCGAGCGAGCGCGCGACGCGAAAGGCATCTTCGTGCAACCCGGGCGGATGGCCCGCCTCGTCGCCGGCCAGGTCGAAGCCGATGACCCCCTCGCCCACGAACCGGCCGGCCACCTGGGCCAGGGCCACGTTCTGGGCCGCCGGCATGTCGCGCAGCGCGGTCACGATGATGCCGCCGGATAATCCGGTTTCTTGCCGGCCGGCGCGCCAGCCCTCGAGCACCGCCCGGATGATGTCCGCCAGCGACAGGCCGCGCTGGACGTGCAGCCAGGGCCCGAACCGGATCTCGGCGTAACGGACATTTTCCTGGGCCAGGTCCAGGCACAGCTCGTAGGTCGTGCGCTCCAGCGCGGGCACCGTCTGCATCACGGCAATGGGCAACTCAAAGTACTGGATGTACTCAACCAGTGAAGCCGTCCGATCGTCCGCTTCGAGGAATGACGCAAGCTTGCTCAGGTCATCGCTGGGGATGGGGACCTGATGCTCCCGCGCAAGCTCGAGCACCGTGCGCGGCCGGACCGACCCGTCCAGATGCAGGTGTAACTCGGCCTTTGGGATCGCCGCAAAATAGGACGCCGAATTGTTTGTTGCCACGAGGTTGGCCGTATCGTAGAGGATCGCGCCGGGATGCTCGGAGCTCAGGCGGCCTTTCCGTTCGGGGAATGGCTCAAGACCAGGGCGAGCATCTCGGACGGACGGGTCGCCCAGAGCCGGTGGTGCTGGAAGGTCTCGCGCAGCTCGGGGGTCAATCCCCAGACGGCCAGGACCGTACGGACTCGGGCCGCACGCCCGGTCTCCAGGTCGACCATGCTGTCGCCGACATAGACCGTATTGATCTTCCTGAGTCCCAGCCGCGCGATGGCGGCATTGAGCGGGTCCGGCGCCGGCTTGGGCGGCGTGACATCCTCGAAGCCGATCACGACGTCAAAGTACGTCCGCAGGCCGGCGGCCTCCAGCTCGGCTTCCACCAGTGCCCGCCGCTTGCAGGACACGACGCCCATCGGCGCGCCGGCCCGATGCAGCTTGCGCACCAGTGTTGGGATGCCACGGAAGACCTGCGCGTGGCCAAGCTGGGCGTCAACGGACCGGTAGGTGTTGACCAGGTCTTCCCATATGTGCGGAGCGATCAACTTCATTTGTTCGGGCAACGGGAGGCCGCGGCTGCGCCGGAACAGCTCCCGGGCCGGGTCATCGAGATTGTGCGTCCGCATGACGTGCGCGAACGCCGCCTCGATCAGTGGGTAGCTGTCGACGAGGGTACCGTCGAAATCAAAAACGACGCCCCGCGTGTGGCCGTTGCGCCCGGCCGTAAGGACGGGTGGTCGAAGTAAGGTCTCTGGATCTTGCTGCAAACGTCATCTACTTCCCTTGGCAGGATAGGCGCGCTCCCCGGAGCTGCGCGGTCAACGCGACCCCTTCCAATCAAATAATGCCAGCCGTATAACGTCGCCGTCCAGCTTTCCTCTCGGGAATCCGTCTCGAACAGGCGTTTGCCTACGGGACTGGCGCCAGCCTGACCAGGGAGGCCCCCGGCATTGGCAAATCAAAATCCAGGGACATTGCCCCGGCGTCCGTCTCGAGCACGCCAGATGGTTCCAGTTCCTCCAGGCGGTCCGCCGCCTGCAGGCGCACCCAGCCGGCGGCGTCAGGCCAATCCGGGGACCCCAGGGCGGCCCACGTCTGGCCAATGTTCGAGTGCTCCCGGTCCACCCGCAGGTGCTCTCGCCGGTAGCGTGCCGCCGGCAGACCGTCGACTCGTAGCCTGATGCGACGGGTCAGCCGAGGATCCCCGTCCTGCTTGGTCTGGTCGAGGGTGCCGTTCCAGATCAGGATCTGGATGAGCCTAGAGGGCCCCCGGGTGGCGATAGCCTGCACCAGAGACTCGGCACCGTCCCCCGAGATCGCCACGGCCAGACGCTGGGGACCGAGCATCTCGAGCATCCGGAGCGCCCAGAACCGCGGTTTCCGAAGGTTGCCGACCGTCAGCAGCCCGAAGCCGCCGTGCAACAGGCGCGGCGGCTGGCCCAGCTCTTCGAAATGATCGGAGATCACCCAGTACGCCAGGTACTCGGCCCGGTCCATCGCCGAGAACATGCCATGCAGAACAAACGGGGCGCCGAGCACCGAGTCGTTGATCCGGGCAAAGTGGGTCGGGCTGACGCCCCACTCAGTCCACCAGACGGGGCATGGCGGCAGGCCGGCCTGGACCGCCGTGGCCGCGACGTCCAGCGGCAGGTTGCCGTACGTGTGAGTAGCGAGAAAATCCACTGGCGCGCCGGACTCGACGAGGTGAGCCGCGAAGTCGCCAATCCATCCCGCGGCAGCGGTGGCCGGGCCGCCCACCTTGAGGCGCGGATCGACGGCCTTGATCGCCGCAGCCGCCTCGTCGTAGAGCCGGAAGTACTCCTCCCGAGTGCCCGACCAGAAGGGTTCGAGGTTGGGCTCGTTCCACACCTCGAATCCCCACTCGGCGACCTCCCGGATGCCATACCGCTCGACCAGATGGCTGGCGAGAGCGCGCACCAGCCCCGCCCATCGGGCGTAATCCTTTGGGGGCGACACGATCGCCCGATACGTAAAGACGGTGGCCTCAGGGTTGGCGGCGAGCGCCCGCGGCATGAACGACAGCTCGATCACCGGCCGAAGGCCGAGCGACAGGAGGGTGTCATAGATGCGGTCCACCCCCGAAAAGTCGTAATGCGGTCGCCCATCGGGCTCGCTATAGACGCCGAGCTCATCCAGCAGCACCCCGTGAGCGCGAACCCGATCAGTCCCGAGCTGGGCTTTGCCGATCGACAGCGACCGCGAGAATTCGGCACCGACCTCGATGCCATGGTCGTTGGTTCCGTAGAACAGTTGCGCGAGATGCTCCGATCCGACCATGTGCCATGGCCTGGCCAGCGGCTTCACGATCGCGGCCGCGTCAATACGCAGGTCGATCGCCCCCGCAGTGGTGGTCGACGCCGCGCGGACCGGGATCGAGAGCTCTCCGTGGGCGCCATCGGCCGACGCCAGCGATGCCACGGCGTACCAGGCCGCCACACCCGGCTGACCCGTGGTATCGGCATAGGACGGTCCCGGGACGGCGAGCACGTCGCCACCGCCGTTGTCGATCGTCTGGAACGGTCCCTCGCGCTTCGTCGCGCGCTGGACGACGTAGCCGGCCGCCCCCGTCACGGGGTGCCAGCGTATCGTCACCTGCCCTCCCCCACCGTCGGCCCGAACCTCGCTGGGTGGCGGCAGCTGCTCGGCAATCTGGGCGGCAACAGACTCGCGCCGCCGGCCGATCCGGCGCTCCCAATCGAGGCGGGCAGCCGCCTCCTGCTTCCCGGGCTGCGGCTGCCCTTGCGTCGTCACGCTACTAATTGACCGTGAAGGTTTCCATCGAGAGATAGGGCTGGTCAGCCTTGATGATCGGGTCCCTCGCGTAGTACTTCTGGAGGCCGTCGTGCTGCAGGACATCGAAAAGGCCGGCGAAGAGCATGCCCTCATCAAGCACCAGATACCGATGTCCGACCTGACCGGTCCGCGGATTCAATGCATCGTAGAAGCCGTACGGGCCATAGACATCGGGATAGAGCGAGCGCATCTTTTGGATGTTCTCGTAAGCCTGCTGCGGCACGAATGGCAGCGCGATGAAGCTCGCGTGTGGCGTGACCGTTCCTTCGCGGTAGGGGCAGCAATTGGTATTCGAGGCCAGCCGCTGGTTGCCCCAGGCATCGTAGCCGCCGGTGTCGTCGGCCGTACTCGATGGCGACATGCCCCACACCGGGTAGCCGCGGCTGGTCTCGTAAGCGATTTGGGCCTGGCTCCAACGGAGATCGTTGATGCCGAAGCTACGCGGGCCCCATTGTGCTTCGGGAATCGCGAGCGGGTCCATCAACGATTCGAACTGGCTCCCACCCCAGCTCGGGACGAACGGGATGCCGGTCACGAGCGGCCAGTTGTAGTGCGCCTCGTCGACGTTGAAGATCTTGCCCGACTGCGGATCGCGATAGCGGACAATCGTCGGCGGCACCGGTTGCGGCGGCTGGCCCTGCCAATCGAAGCTGCGCGGCAGCGTCCGCCAGGTTCGCCACCAGACATCACCCGGCATGGTATGCGTCCCGATCCCGACGTAGGCGCCGATCCGCGTTTCGGTGTTCAGCAAGCCGTAGTGAAATCCCGCCGGCCCGACGTCGGCGATATAGCCGCCGAATTGCTGACCCGTGGGTGACTGGTTCGGCGTGGGATCCTGCGGCCCATTGTCATAAAAAATCCCGAATCCGTGCGTCCCCTGTGTGCCCTGGGCCGAGTTCGTCCCATTGATCAACGCGGTCGCACGGTCGGCCAGTTCTGTAAACGCCTGGCGCACGAGGATCAGCCCGGCGATGTACCAGCCGTTATCGACAGCAGACAGGAAAGCGCCCTTGGGCGGCGAACCCTGCTGGTCTTCGAAGCCCGCCTCACCCGGATTTTGCGGCCCCGCAATCCGGTGTCCGGTCTGGGTCGAATACCAGCTGTAGAGAAAGCCGTGCCACTTATCAAGCCGCTCGACGGCCGCCAGGGTCGCCGACGCACGGGTCAGGGCGCCCTGGTGATTGATGAAGTGCAGATCCCTGGCCACCACGACGCCCCAGAAATACATGCCAATGTTGGTCGGGGATGTGTAGTGCCCCTGCGCGGGCGCGCCGCGAAAGCCGATGTTGTCCATCGGCAGGTGCGTCGGCGGATCGTTATCGGCATCGAAGAAGGGCCAGGTGTCCCGCGCGATCGCCTCCAGGTTCGCGCGCTGCTGCTCGGTCAGCCCGCTGCAGTTCGGAACGGTGCGATCCGGACTGCAGCCGGCAGCCACAGGGTGGCTGGCGGCGTTGGCCATGACCGGACTGGAAAGGCCCGCCACGACCAATAACAACCCCATGAGCACGCTGAAAGATCGCACCCTGCGCATTCGAGACCTCCTTAGCCCTTCAAACCCGGTTATGGCGATGCCTTGCTGTGCCGCCGCAGAATTCCACTCAATGGTTCGGACCCGCGCTGACGGCCGCGAATGGGGTGGCCACCGCGTCGAGTAGCTGCATCGTGTACTCGTGTTTTGGATGCTGCAGGACGTATTTCGTCGGGCCCTGCTCGACGACTTTTCCTTGGTGCAGGACAAGGATCTCGTCGCTGATCACCCGCGCGCCGAGCAAATCGTGCGTTATATAAAGCAGGCTCAGCCCTCGTTTCGCGCGCAGGTCGGCCAGCAGCTTTAGCACGCCGGCGCGCAGCGACACATCCAGCATCGAGACCGGTTCGTCGGCCACCACCAGCTCCGGGTCGCAGGCCAGCGCGCGGGCGATGACGACGCGCTGCCGCTGGCCACCGGAGAGTTGATGCGGCAACTTGCCCGCGTACTGGCTGGGCGGCGTCAGCCCAACCGTCTCGAGCAACTCGAGGACGCGGTCCCTGGCTTGAGCGGCGGACATGCCGAGGAAATTCTGCAAGGGACGCGTGACAGTGTAGGCGACCGTGTGCAGCGGGTTGAGCGCAGCGTACGGATCCTGGAACACCATTTGCGCACGGCCGTGGTATTTCCGCAGCTCGCTGGAGCTCAGGTTCTCCACCGCGAGGTCGCCGAACTTGATCGATCCAGAGGTAGGCCGCTCCGAGCCGGTGATCATTTTGGCGAGCGTGCTCTTGCCGCTGCCGCTCGCCCCGACCAGGCCGATGGCTGATCCAGGCGGAATGGTGAAGGACACGTTATCGACCGCGGTGAACGTTCCGCTGCCGCGCCCGCGCAGGCGATAAATCTTCGAAACCCCGTCGATGACAACGGGCGGGACCGAACTGGCCTTCCCCTGCGCCGATTGCCCGTTTGGCATCTGTGTCATGTCGCCGCAACCTTGCTGGCCGCCACTTTCGCGGCCACCGCCTTTGCGCCTGGGACCTTGTCAGACGGTGCCCTGACATGGCAGGCGGCCAGCCCGTGGCCCAGCGGTGCCAGTGGCGGGTCCACCTTCCAGCAGATGTCCTGCACCAGCGGGCACCGCGGCGCGAAGGAACAGCCGGATTGGGGCAGCGACAGGTCAGGCGGCGTGCCGGGAATCCCCGCCAGATGGATCTCTTCCGCGCGCGGGTCCGCATAGCAACGGAGAAGCGCTTCCGTGTACGGATGATGCAACCCACCCACCAGCTCTTTCGATGGTTGGTCCTCGACGATCCGACCGGCGTACATCACCATCACTCGGTTGGTGGCCTCGAGCACGATCCCCAGGTCGTGACTGATCAGAATCGCGCTGAACTGATTGTCGCGTTGCAGATCCTGGATGGTCTTCATCACGGCCTTCTGCACGATGACGTCTAGTGCCGTTGTCGGCTCGTCGAAGACGATCATCCGGGGCTCGAGCGCGAGCGCCATCGCGATCGAGACCCGCTGACGCATGCCGCCGGACAGCTCGAACGGGAATTTGCCTAACACGCCGGCTTCGAGACCAACTTTCCCAAGCAACTCCGCACCGCGGCGCCGGACGGCCGCAGCCGGGTAATGCTCGCCCGACCGGACGTGCGCCTTGAGAATGTCACCAAAATGATGCTCGACGTTGCGCACCGGGTTGAGCGCGTTCATGCCGCTCTGCAGGACGATCGCGAAGCCGTTGCGTCGCTGCCGCCGCAACGCCTCGCCAGTCAGGCTGGCCACATCGACACCGTCGAACCGGATCACTCCGTTCTCCAACCGGGCCGGCGCGCGCAGCATCCTCGTCAGCGCGAAGCCGAGCGTCGACTTTCCGCACCCTGACTCGCCGACCAGCCCGGCGAACTCGCCCTGCTTCAGTTCGACGTCAACATCGCGCACCGACCAGATCCGTGTGCCGCGGCTGGGCTCGTAGACGACGTTGACGCCTTTCACGTCCAGGAGGGTCATGACTTCTCCCTGAGTCGCGGGTTGGAAAGGGCGTCGACGCCGAAGTTAACGAGCGTGAACGACAGTGCCAGTAGGGCGATCGCCAGGCCGGGAGCGAAGATCATCACCCACTGGCCGGTCAAAAGCGCGTTCTGTTGCTGAGCGTAGTACAGGATCGTCCCCCAGCTAACGGTATTGGGGTCGCCAAGTCCGAGAAACTCCAGGCTGGCCTCGGCCATCACGGCGGCGGTTGCCGCGGCGAAGAAGCTGCCCGCGACGAGCGAGGTCATATTCGGAAGGATCTCCCGGAACACGACCCGAAAGAGGCCTTCACCGGAGAACACCGCTGAGGTCACAAACTCGCGGGTGCGCAGCGTCGAGGCCTGGCTGCGGATAACTCGCGCGCCGGTGGCCCAGCTGGTGAACGCGACCACCAGGACGATGGTCCACACCGACCGGCTCTTCAGGTACGCGGCCAGGATGAACATCAGTGGCAGGCCGGGAATCACGAGCGCCAGGTTGGTCACAAAGCTGAGCACTTCGTCGACGGGGCCTGGCCGGTACCCAGCGACGAGGCCGATCGTCACCGCCACGAGCGTGGCCACCCCTCCCGCCACAAGTCCGACCAGCAAGGAGATCCGCGCGCCGAAGATCATCTGGGAGAAAACGTCCTGGCCGTTGCCGGTGGTACCAAACCAGTTGGTGGCATTCGGGCCCAAATAGGGGGTGAACGTCGTCGCGGTTGGCGAGTGTGGCGCGATCAGCGACGCCAGAACGGCCACCAGGATATCTAGGCCGAGAATGACCAGGCCGATGCGGGCCTTCCGATTGCTCCAGAGCGTCAGCAGCGAGCGGCTCAAGAAACGTAATGGCCCCGGAACAGGACCAGCCTGTCGAATCGGGATTTTGACCTCGGTGCCGGGAACCGTGGGCGGCGGAACGGGAGTGACGATGCTCATTGTTGTCGTACCCGCGGATCAAGACGCACGTAGAGCAGGTCGACGACAAAGATGGCAACCAACATGCTCACGGTGATGACAAGGAACAGTGCCTGCATCAACGGGAAGTCGTGGTTGGACACGGCGACGTAGAGCAGGTTGCCCAGACCGGGATAGCTGAAGATGCCCTCGACCAGGACCGACCCGCCGACCACGGCACCCAATGAGAGGCCGAACGCGGTGACGTTGGGCAGAATCGCGTTACGCGCCGCGTAGAGCAGCGCGATCGTTCGGGTGCGCAGCCCGTTGGCTTCAGCAAACGTGATGTAGTCCTCGCTCAGGGTATTGATCATGTTGTTGCGCATGCCAAAGACCCAGCCGGAAAGTGTCGTCACCGCCAGGGTCAGCGCCGGGAGAACACTGTGGTAGACGGCGTCCGCGAGAAACGACGGGCTCAGATTCGGCGTCTCGCCGGGGTTGTAGCCACCCTTGATTGGAAACCAGCCGTACTTGAATGCCAGCACGTATAGCAGCAACAGTCCGAGCCAGAAGGGCGGGAATGCGGCGAAGAAGGTTGCGCCGAGGGTGACCGATGTGTCCGCGGGCTTGCCGCGCCGCCAGCCTGCATACACGCCCAGCAGAGTTCCGATGACGAACGCCACGATCGTGGTCACGCCGACGAGGCCGAGGGTCCATGGGGCGGCTTTGCCGATGGTCTGCGCGACCGTCTCACTCGGGAACGAGTACGAGCTGCCGAAGTTGAGATGCACGATGCCTGCCAGATAGTCCCAGTACTGGCTCAGCAGGCCGGCGTGCGGCGAGCCGAGTTGGATCTCGACGGCCGCCCGTTCGGCGTTTGTGATCGGCACCCCGCTGGACGCGAGCCTGGCCAGCGCTGCGTCCACCGGTGAACCCGGCATCAGCCTCGGCAAAAGAAAATTCAGGGTAATTGCCCCCCAGAGGGTGACCACAAACAGCGCCGACTTGCGGACGAGATATCTCATTGCTCGCCACGGTATGGCGGGCTCGGACGCCCGCCATGAGTCCGTCGCGTTTTACCGGGGAACATGTCTACGCCTTGGTGATGTGGGTCACGACGGTCAGCAGCGAGTTGTTGTAGTTGGTTGGCAGGGTGTACGGATTGGAAGCGGACGGCCAACCGGTGAAACGCTTGGTCGAGAACAGACCCCAGCTTCCGCCGTAGTACATCAGCACGATCGGCACCTTGTTGTACATCGCTTGCTCCAGCGTGTAGGTCGCCTGCTGCTGTGCTGACTGATCGGTGGACGAGGCCAGTGTGGCCAGAGCCTGGTCGACCGCCGGGTCCTTGAACCGCTCGAAGTTGTTCGCGGTGGGCGTGTTCACCGGGGTGGCGAAGCTGCTGTTCAGCGCGAGGCTGAAATCGGTGTAAGGATCGCCGCTGCCGCCAAAGCCGCCGATCGCGGCATCAAACGTCCCGGCCTGGATCGTCGAGGAGTACTGCGCGTACTGCGGCAGGTCCAACGAGGCGGCGATTCCGACGGCGCCCAGCTGGTTCACGACTTCCTTGGCCGCCGCGACCCAGTCGCTGAAGTTCCCCGGCATGACGATCGTCATCGTGACCTGCTTCCCGTTGCTGCCGACCAGCTTGGCACCAGACATGTGGTAACCAGCTTGGGCGAAGGCCGTCTGCGCGCCTGCCGCGTTCTGTGCAACTAGGCCCTGGTTTGGCAGGCTCGGGTCGAGCCACTTCTTGAGGTTCGGCAGGATCAGCCCCGACATGCTGGCCTGATCCAGATAACCGTTGACGGCTTTGGTCGCGATCGTCGTGCGGTCCAGCGCCATCGAGATGCCCTTGCGGAAGTTGACATCGCTATAGGGCTTCTTGGTCAGGTTGAGATACAGGCCGATCGTGCCACCCGCGGGGAACCAGTATTGGTTATGGGCCGGGTCTTTGGCCACGTAGGTCGTCTTGACATCGGGCAGGAAATTGTAGGACCAGTCGAACTTGCCGCTGACGACGTCCAGCTGGTTGGTGCTCTGATTGCTGGCCTGCGCCGGGAAGACGACCTCGTCAGCCGCGATTTTGTCGGCCTGCCAGTAACTGGTGTTCTTCTTGAGCGTGTACTGCGTCGGCGCGAAGGCGTCAAGCTTGTAGGGTCCGGTCCCCACCGGGTGAGTGTTCGCGGTCTTCTCCGGATCGGCCATGCTCGACCACAGGTGCTGAGGCACGATCGGAGTCTGGGCGATGGAGATGGCGAAGGGGACATTCGGGGTGGTGAAAGTCATCGTGACATCATTGCCGCTAGTTTCAACTGAACTGATCTGCTGCCAGACCGCTTTGGTATCCAGCGCGGGGTACTTCTTGAGCAGATTGAAAGTGAAGACCACATCGGCGGGGCTGAAGTCCTTGCCGTCGCTCCACTTGACGTTTTGCCGGATGGTATACACGAGCGTCTTCGGGTCGGTGAACTTGAAGCTGCTGGCGAGGAACGGCGTGTAGCTGCCGTCGATCGGGCTCGGAATCTCGAGCGGCTCATAGATCAGATTCACACCGTGCAATGCGGAGCCAGCGAACGGATTGAAGTTCTCGACCAGGGTAGGATTTCCTGAGTCACCCTGGATCGTCAACGTGCCGCCGCCAGATCCGGCGTTGCTCGAGTTGTTACCACAGGCGTTCAGCACAACCAGACAGAGCGCCATCGCGACGCCCAGCATTGTCGACCTGCCATGTGAGAGTCGTCTCATGTTGCTTCTCCTCGTCTCAGGGTTGGTTAATGTCGTCCGTTTCGGTCAATCGATGGGTTGGGTGCCTACGATCCTGTGATTCACAGCCGCAACTTGAACGAATGGTCATCTCCGTGGGAAGGACGGTCGTGGACCCGACGCGGCGGCTCCCGTTGACTCGCTCCATCAAGAGTCGAGCCGCCGCTGCGCCGATTTCGGTAACGGGTTGCCGCACCGTGGTCAGACCAGGGCTCAGGAGCCGTGCGAGCGCAATGTCGTCCCAGCCCGTGATGGCGACATCTGTTGGGATCGACAGGCCAAGATCGGCGGCAGCGCGATAGGCGCCCAGCGCGATCTCGTCGTTGGCGCAGAACAGGGCGTTCGGTCGTTTCGGCTCCCGCAGCACCTCACGCGCTGCCTGCTGGCCTTCCGCCTCGCCAAAGGCGCTCCTGACGGGCGCGTTTGGGACCCGGCGGCGCAGGTGTTGGTGCGCCGCCCGAAAACCCTCCCAGCGTTCCATCGCGTCTGGCGAGGATTCCGGATCGCCGACAAAGGCGATGGTCCGGTGGCCGTGCTGCAGCAGATGGCTGGTCAACCGCTCGGCATTCCGGCGGTTCTCAGTGCGGATCGCATCGGCCGTACCCACGGCGTTGCGAGCCAGCAGAATAAGCGGCAGCCGGAGCCGTTGTAGCTGCCGGACGGCTTCGTCCGGGATCGTCCGGCCGGCAATCACCAGGCCGTCGACCCGGCTGCCGAGATCCGTGACCAGCTGCTCCGGGTGGTTTCTGCCCTGCGTAGCGACGATGTACACCGCCTGTCCGAGCGCCGCCGCGGCCGCCTCGAGGCCGAGGATGACGCCCGAATAATAGGGCCCCGACAAGTGAGGGAAGACCAAGCCGATGGCGTCGTGGCGCTGCATCGCCAGCGCCCGGGCGGCGCCGTTGGGCCGGTAGCCGACCTCCTGCATCGAGGCGCGCACCCGCTTGGCGGTGGGGTCGGCGACGCTGGGCGATCCGCGGTCAACGCGCGATACGGTCGCGATCGAGACCCCCGCATGATCCGCGACGGTGTAAATAGTCGGCACGGCGCGAACGCCTGGAGCACCCTTCCGCAAGCTTCTCTCCCCAATGAGCAGCGATGTAAGCCCTTACAACGGACGCTAGCACAGGCACAAGGCTTTATGTAACTGCTGGTATCAGCAAAGCGGGATATTTCGACTAGGCGATTGGCCACAGGCGCGATATGCGCCTGTGGCCACCGGACTGATCAGACCGAGCTTATTACCGCCGTGGCTTGAGGACGACGAAGGCCGCCCCAAGCAGAAGGGCGAAGAGCGCCAACGCCAGGCCGGTGCCCAGCGGTGCCGTCGGCAGGCTGGCGGCCGCGGCGCGACCCTCCGTGCCGTCGACGATCGCCATCGGCCTGGTGCCAAACGGGGCGACTTTCACCACGCCCATCGGGGTAACACTCAAGTCGTAGGTCACTTTCGTGTCGGGAGCGCTGAGGCTGAGATACGTCAGCCAGCCGTCAGGACGGACCCAGCCCATGTTCCGGTCGGTCGACAGGTCGCGATAGAGGCTGGCGTTCATCGGCTCCTGGAAATTGAGCGTGAATCCCTCGGCTCCCGGGACGCTGGTCCCGACGCCGGAGACGCCCAGCACGGCGCCCAGATCGGTCGTATAGACCGGCTGGTCGGAGAGTAAATACAGATCCGCCTGAACCTGCTGGCCGGCCGCCAGGACCTCGAAGGGCACCCAGGGGTGCGCCAGCTTCATCGTGATCAATACGGGCGCGCAGTCGCCGAACAGGAGCCGCCGGGCCTCGGCCCGGGCGGTGTTGTACTTGGCGGCCATAAAGATCGGGCTGCCCTTCGCGTATTGCAAAACGTGCGCATGGGTCTCGGCATCGATGGCGAAGCCATTGTCGTTTGCCCAATCCAGCACCGCCTGGCCGCTGCCACGCAACACGGTGATATCGAGGGCATCGACCTGCACCTGCTGCAAGACCTCCGCCGGCGCCGGCGCAGCCTCGGCTTGCACACGAGCGTCCAGCGCAAACAGGGGTCGCGGATGCGTTTCGCGCAGCAGGCGCTGCAGGGTCCACTTGCCGCCCGGTTGAACGCTGTCCGGGACCGTTGGCAGGGGCACGATCCAGCCAAAGCTCTGGGCGCTGCCCTGGTAGCTGAAGCTCGTCATGTAATGCTCGACGCCGTCATGCCAGGCGACCAGCGTGGTCGCCCGATCGAGGCGGATCGCGCCATTCGGCGCCACCAGGCCGCCACATGCGGCCGCCGGGAGCGCCTGCGTCAGGAAGACCGCGAGAGTTGCCGCCGCAGCGGGAACGAGCTTGTTGAGCATGGCTTTCCTCCAAATCCGTCCGTGGACGTCATCATCCAGACGGCGGAGGCCACCCAAAAGTTCCCGCAACCACGTCGGTCAATTGGCGCGCTCAGTCTGCGCCCCGCCCCGAGGTGCCCCGCCCCGGGTGCCCCGCCCCGGGCGCCCCGCCCCGAGGCGCCCCGCCCAGCTCAGCAGAGGCCCTCAGGCCGATCGGGCGTGTGCCGCGACGCGCTGCCCGGGTGGCTTCGTGACCCAGCGGCCGCCGGCCCGTCCGAGCGTCCATCCCTCTTCGTGGAGCATCCGATGATGCCGGCCGCAGACCAGGGCGAGATTATCCAGTTTCGTCTCGCCGCCGCGCGACCACCACACAAGGTGATGCCCGTCGCACCAGCCGGCAGGCCGGTGACAGCCATGGAAGATGCATTCGCGGTCCCGCGCGACCAGCGCCCGACGCGTCGACGGTGGGATCTGCCGGTGCGCGTGGCTGGTCTCGCGTTCGAGCTCAGCCTTTCCCACCAGCCAGCTGACGGTCGCGTCGCAGCCGTGCCGCTGCGCCGTTTCCACGGGAACCGGCCCAACACCGTCCATCCGCGCCGGCGCAGCCCCTGGCACGCCGGCCAGGGTCTCAACGCTCGCGGTGATGACCAGGTGCGGCCGCTGCCCGCCGGTGCTGCCCAGCTTGCCGCCGCCGAGCGCCTTGCGAGCGAGATCAACCATCGCGTCGGCCCGCCGCTGCTCGGGCGTGCGGTCGTCGTCTCTGTTCGGTTGCGGCATGACGGCGTTGAGGGCGGTCGTCAGTGTCGCGCCGCCCTCGGCATCGAACAAGCCGTCCAGGCGCACCAGCCCGTCCTTCGGCTCGCTCACGCGGAGGTATCGCCGACTGAAAGCCTTGTTGGTTTCGCGCAGGGCCACCTCGGCATCCGTCCGGTGCTCAAACTCTTTCGTGACCTCGGAGAACTGCCCCGGGTCCTTCACCCTCGCCGCCTCCAACAGCACTGACTCCGCCTGCTGCACCGCGGCCACGCCGACGTGCTGCGCGGTTCGGCTCATGATGGCGACGTGCTCGTAGCCGAGCTCGCCACGCTGAAAAGCCTTCTCCGTTTCGGGCAACTTGTCGAGCTGCCGCGCAATCGTGATGCGTTCCATCGCGGCGCCACCCGAGAGCTTGCCGTGGGTGCGCAGCCAGGCGACCATGCTCAGCGACCCGTCGGCAACCCAGGCACCCGACTTCTCGAAACGCCGTAAGGCCTCGGCCGAGTTGGCCTCCGAGCGATCGCGAAACTCCTGGAGCTCGATCGCGATCGGGCCGCAAGCCTCGTCGGGCTGGCCCGCCACCCAGCCCGGCATCTGCTCATATCCGCGACGAATCAAGTCGAGCGGAGTCTCGTGAAGCTCGCCGGCGCCAGCCATGCTCGCATCGTGAGACATGCTTGCGACAGCTGTCTGTCACAAGCCCAAAAACTCCATTGGGGATCGGGCCTGACCTGGAAGCCGAAGCCCAGCGTCGGTCCGAGAAGTTAGTCCTTGGTGGCCGGCTCCTTTTCGAAGCCGTGGACCGGCGTCAAGGTCTGGACCTTCACCGGCGCACATTCCCTTGCGAACGTGTCCGCATCGGCGGGCGTCCCAACCACGAAGCCGTAGTGCATCGGCACCGCCAGCTGCGGGCGGATCTTCTTGATGAACCCGGCCGCCTCCAAGGCGCCCATCGTGTAGGTGTCGCCGATTGGGACGAAGGCGACGTCGGTCTTGAGTTGGAGCAACTCCGGAGCTGGGTCGGTGTCGCCAGCGTGATAGTAACGATGGTCACCCAGCTTCAGGATGTAGCCGACCCAGTTGTTCGACCTGGGATGGTTCTCCAGCTTCTCGGGGTGGGTGTTGTAGGCGACGACGGTTTCCACCTTGATGCCGGCCACCTCCAGCGACTCGCCGGGCTTGACCGCCTTGACGTGGCCGCCCAGCTCCCGCGCGATGTCGTGCGGGGCGACGATCTGGGTCTTCGGTTTGCGAATCTTGTCGATCTCCTCGGGCTGGAAATGATCGAAATGCGCATGGGTGATAAAAATCACGTCGGCGGGCGCGTCCTCCCCTTTGGTCACGCCCCAGGGATCGATATAGAGTGTGATTCCGTCACCCTGCCATTTGTAGGCGGATTGCTTGTACCAGGTGAAGTTGTCGAGCATATCGTCCTCCTCGAGCAGGTCGCTGGTGGCTTCCCGTCTGCCGGCCGCCGGCAATGGCGTCCAAGGACGATTTTAGGCGCCGAAGACCTGGACGACGACCTGTCGCTCGCGTGGCCGGTCCAGCTCGAGCAGGAAAATGCGCTGCCAGTGGCCCAGGTCCAGCCCGGCGTCCGCGACCGGAATCGTCTGGCTGCCGCCGATCAGGAGGTGCTGGCAGTGCGCGTGTCCGTTGGCGCATTCATTGGGCTCCATCTCACCGGTGCGCCGGCTCATGTCGTTGTGTTCGTAGACGCCGGCCGATCCCGAGATCCGCTCCAGCATCGCGCCCATGTCTTGCAGCAGCAGCGGCTCGTTTTCGTTCAGGACGACGGCGGCCGTGGTGTGCTTGGAAAAGACGGTGACGGTCCCCTGCACGACACCGGAACGCTCCACGACACCGGCGACCAGCGCCGTGACATCCGTGAACTCCCGGCTGGCGGCGGTCCGCAGCACCAGGGTTTCCGCCCAGAAGGTCAGGCCGCCGACGCGCCGAACCCGCGGTTGGCGGGCATCGTCACCGGGTCCAACCAGGCGGAGCGCACGGTTTCCTGCATCACGCATATATTGGCGGGCACCCGCCGGCGTGGCGTGGCTGGCCGCTGGCTTGATGCTGCGCCCGTCAGCTTACGGAGTTCGTTACAAACGGAGACGAACGGCCGCGTTCCTGCCTACCGGCGGCTGGTTCGGACCTTGTCGAAACAGTCGCTGCAGTACACCGGGCGCCCCATGGTCGGCGTAAACGGCACCTGGGCCGGCTTGCCACATTCGGCACACACGACCTCGTGAAGCTCCTTGGGGCGACCGGTCCCCCGGACGTTGCGGTTGATCGAGCGGCAGTCTGGACAACGCGACGGCTCGTGCTGGAAGCCCTTGGCCGAATAAAACTCCTGCTCACCGATGGTGAAAACAAAATTCAAACCGCAGTCACGGCAGGTTAAGGTCCTATCGCTGAAGCTCACGGCAAAGATCTCCTTTCTTTCTACTTTGGATTCAGAGTCTTCGCCGGGAGCCCGGCGCAGCCTGCGACCCAAACTTCCCGCGGCGGATTATAGCAAGCGCCCAGGGACTTTTGGTGATGGCCAAAAGGGTGCCCGGCGATCGACCGGCTATTCTCGGTCGATGACGCCGCGCCTGTACGTGCTCCAGGATGATCTGTTTTTCGCGGAGCGCGTCCGAGCCACGGCCAGACGTCTGGGGCTCGAGCCGGTCATGCTGTCGCCGGCAGAGACCGGCGACCGGACCTGGGAAGCGGGCGATGTCGTCGTCATCCAGGTCACCCTACATCCAGATCGCCAACTCAGGTTAATCGAGAATCTCTGCCGGTCGGCACCCTCACTCCGAGTGGTCGCCGTGACCGGCCACCTGGAAACGGACCTGCGTGCCCAGGCGAAGGCGCTCGGGGCCATGCTCGCGGCGCATTCGAGCATGGAACGTGTGCTGGCCCGGGCCTGCGGGCTCCGTCAACGTGATGCTGATGCGCCGCCTCCCCCGAATTGACGAGGGCTATCCTCCGCTGACATGGAGGATGCGGCCGACCAGGTACCCGGCGCCGGCCGAAGCCATGCCGATGATCAGCATCTCCAGCCCGCTGATCCGCCAGTCGCCCACCAGCGTGATCGCCTTGTACGCGCCGACCCCGAAGAGCACGATGGCGCACAACGGAACGGCGAGCAGCGTCGCCATCGTCACCGAGACGCCGAATAGCGGCACCAGCAGAAACGGCGTCAGGGGGATTACCGATCCGATCAGGGTCGCGAATCCCGTGACGACCGCTCGCCGCCCGATCCCCTCCCGCGGGATCGGCGTCAGGTGGAGCTCGTCCCGCATCATCACATCGACCCAGACGTCTTTGTCGGCCGTGATCTGCTCGACGACCCGCTCCAGCAGCTCGCCCTTGATGCCCTTCTCGCGGAAGATCTCCCGGATCTCCTCACGCTCGATGTCGGGGACCTCTTCGATCTCGCGCCGCTCCTTGGCTTCTTCCGCCAGGTAGTAGTCGCGGTCGGCAAGCGCTGACGTGTAGGCGACCCCGGCCATCGCGATGGATTCGGAAAACGTCGCCGCGAGTCCGGCGACGATGATGACCTTGAGCTGCGCGGTCGCGGCGGCGACGCCCAGGACGAGGCCGAGGACATTGACCAGGCCGTCCTGGCCGCCCAGGATGATATCGCGCAGTTGCCGGCCGATCCCCCCTTGCGGGGCGTCGGGCGCGTGGATCGCAGGATGGAGATCGTCTGGCTGGGCCATCGCCTAGCGCCGAGCGGCCTTTGCCTGGCAGCGCGCGCAGCGGCCGTGCACCACCAGGTCCGCCGTGCTGACGACGAACTCGTGCTCTTCGGTGATGTGATGCAGCACCGGCACCAGGTGATCGCCCTCGATATGGAGCGTCGAGCCGCACTGGTCGCAGACCAGGTGGTAGTGATCGCGGCCTTCCTCGGCGAGCTCGTAATAGCCGCGGTCGCCGATGCGCGTCTCCTTGATCAGGCCCAGCTCGCGCAGGACCTCGACGGACCGATAGATGGTCGCCAAATTGAATCGCGGATACCGCCGCCGGATCTCGCCCAGCAGGTCATCGGCGCTGAGGTGCTTTTTAGCCTGCCGCAGCGTATCCCAGACCACCTGCCGCTGCATCGTCAGCCGGTATCCGGACGTATGCAAGGCCTCGGTGGCGGAGTTCCTGGTGGTCACGTGACGATCACGAGGTAATTCTCGCATGGGGTTGTTCCACTCCTACGGGCGGTGCTACCTCACCGGCCGTCGCTTCCTTGTCATCCAGGCGAAAGAAGATCACGGCGATCGCCAGAAAATAAATAAGATTTCCCAGCCCGAACATGACGAGCCCGGCGACCACCTGGTCATCGAGCGGCGAGAGGGGCGTGACCCGTGGCGCCTCCGCATAAAACGGATAGAGGACCGTCCGCGACAGGATGAAGGCGAGGCCCAGGATGGTCGGCGGCACCCCGGCGAATCCCAGGTAGGCAATCTTCCCGATCACGGTCAGACCTCGGCGGCGGGTGCTGGGGGCCACGACCGGCCACCAGAAGAGAATCCCGGCGGCGAGAAACGTCAGGTGCTCGGCGACATGGATCGGCCCGTTGCGCAGCGTCGCCTCATAGAGAAATGGGACATGCCAGACGGCGAGCACGAGGTTGAAGGTCACGTTGGCGGCGATCGGCGAGACCCGGATCCGATCCAGGATCAGCCATCGTTCTGGCAAGCCGAGCAATAGCAAGGGCGGCACGATCATCGCCAGCATCAGGTGCTGGACCATATGCAGACTGAATAGATATTTATCGCCGCCGACGTCGATTGGGGACTCGAGCGCCAGGATCAGCACCAGCAAACCGGCGGCGAAGGACAGCCGCGCCATGGGAGACCAGGTCTCGATGCGTCCCCGGCGACGAATCAGCCAGGCGTAGCCGGCCGCGAGGGCGAGCGTCCCGAGAAGGATGGTCGGGTCCCAGGACCACGACCCCAGCGACAGGCTCGCATGCAGAAGTCTCAGCCTTTGGTGCCTTCCTGAACGATCGGCTGGGCGAGGAGCCAGAGACTCGACATCGTGTAACCGACCATGGCGACGATCCAGGGCCACTCGGCTCGTTGCCCCTGCCGCTCGGTGCGGGCCACCCGGCCGAGGTAGCCATGCGCCAGGACCACGGCCGCGATGTGCACGGCGATGATCAGCGCGATCTGGAAATACCAGATCGCGGCGGTGGCGATCAGGTTGACATTCGGCTCATAGTTCACCGTGCCAAAGAGATTCAGACTGCCGGTTCCGAGCGGGTCGGAGATCTGGTGAATGATCAGCTGCCCGTTGATCACCAGGTAGTCCAGGTTATGGGCCACCAGGTAGCCGAAGGCAATCGGGACCAACGAGGGCGTCAGCCCGGCCATCACCTGAAGAAAGTGCGCGTCGAGACGGCCAACGGCACGGACCGCGGCGCTAAAGCCCGCGAACAGTGCCCAGATCAGCCCGACCAGCAGGACGAACACCGCAAGCAACAGCATTGTGTACCCGGCTGCCCCCGGCTGGAGTGACGCCGGCAGGGCATTGACGAGTTGCTTCCACCCCGGTGTGGCCAGCAGGCCGTCGAAGCTCACCGAGACGAGCAACAGCAACACAAACGTCAACCGGCTGACAGACGCCTCGAACGGCCGGGTCAGGCCGCCAAAGAAGCCGCGCCGGCCGGGCTCGCCCAGACGGACAAATCCTAGCCGGCCCCAGGTCGCGAAAAGAACAGAAAATATTTCTCCCCGGCGGAGCCAGGTCTCGGACCCGAAGATCGCCGCCATGACGGCGTTCAGGACGCCGTAGGCCAACATCACCAGGGCCGCGCCCGCCGGTGTCGTGGTGACCCCGTTGAAGACCAGCTCGCCACAGGCAAACGCAAAAAATAGCGCCGCCACCGGCCAGTAGCCCCAATTTGTTGGATATGACCGTCGAGCGCGGGGCCCGACCAGTCGGGCGACGACATTCAACGGACTGACATACGGCCAGTAGTTGCCAACGATCGCGATGCTGATCGGGAAGGCGATCCAGAACACCAGCCAGAAGGCCGTCGGCAGGACGCTGTCGGGCGTGCTCTGCGTGCCGAATAGTCCGGCCCCGATGAGCAAGACCGAGAGCGCGAACATGACCCAGCCTGGCCAGCTCGCAACGGCGGCGACCGGCGGCACGTCGTCACCGGCCGGCTGCGTCCGGCCGACCGAGCGCTGCAAGACCAGCAGAAAGGACACGAAGACGACGGCACCGGCGCCGAGCAAGAATAAATATAACGGCGCCGGCAGATCGTAGCGAGCCCCGAAGGCGTGGAGCGGCACGAGGGGCACGACGGTCATTTACCGCGCGCCTCCCGGCGTCGTTGCGCCCTGGGTTTCGCGCGACGGCGGCGCACCTCCTGGAGGACCGCAATCACGCCGAACACGATAACGAAAGCCAGGATGCCGTAGAACTCAATGTTGCGCCCGAGGAAATCCAGGATTCCCGGGCCCTGCGCCCCCGCGGGGGCGGTCGCCGCAAAATCCCCAAAGGTCGAGGGGGTCGCGCCGGCATAGGGGCTGCCACCGCCCGCCCGGGTCGTGGGCAGGGCATGCCAGGCCTTGCCGTCGTAGAGCTGAATTGACTGAAAAGGCCCGCTTGGATAGCGCATGGTCAGGTGAAACGATCCGGCGGCCTGCAGCACCTGGCCGCTCGGTTGCTCGACGCACGTAATCTCGTACACATTGCCCCGAATCTGGATCCCGGCCGGCGGTGGCGGCGGGTTATTCATTGGGGTCACGGTGCAACGGACGCTCTGGGCCGAGCTCGAGAGCTTGAAGAGCCCGACGCCGAAATAGATCACCACCTGGGCGTCCGCGGTCTGCAGGCTGCCGCCCGCCACCTGCCCGTTGTGGACCGGAAACGTTGCCTCCCCTGGAGACGGCGGCACGTTCCCCGAGCCCAAATTCGGCGGCGGCGATTCCCAGTGATACGGCGATGGCGGCACGGCAATGCCATCGAAGACGGGCGGCGTTGCGGCCCCATGCAGGAGCAGGGCCGCGACCAGGCCAGCCAGGAGGGCCGCATACCCGGCTTTTTGTTGCCCGGTCATGCCCAGAACCAGGCGCCCCAGTCGGCCATCACGTGCGCAATCGCGCCCGGCATCACGCGGCCGGTGACCGCGCGAAGGCCGCCCAGGGCGATGCCGACGGCGAAATCAAGCGGCATCGCGGTGATGCCATAGCGCGGCAGGTGGATCGCCGCAAAGACCGCGGCGCCGATGACGATCGCGGTCACGGGACCGACCTCGCGGGTCCAGTGTTCCTGGAGCCGTCCGCGGATGGTGATTTCCTCGAGCGTGGCAACCACCGCGGCGATCGTGCCCCACGCCCAGAAGGCCTGGATCGATCGCCCACTGGCTGCGCCGCCCATGATCGGGGCCACCAGGACCAGGCCAAGGCACAGTCCGGCGACGAGTGACGCCCCCCTCCCCCATCGCCGCGCCGTTGATTGCGCCAACCTCGGCTGCCTGCGGCCATCTTGCAACGCGACGGCGAGTAGACAGCCGCCAAAGGCTAACGTACTGATCCCGTCACCAAGGGGAGCGAGGGTGGCTCGCAGCAGGGCCGCGCCAAGGATCACGGCAGTGACCCGGGCGGCCGATCCCCGCAGCCGGCCTCCGGCTTGCCGGACTGGGAGCGCGATCATCGCGGCAGTGGGACGAAGCTCACGGTGCCGGTGGCGAAGACCGGCGGATAGACGGTCACGCTGTGCTGGATGCCCTGCCATTGCCAGATCACGCTCGCGGCGCGGAGGTTCTGGCCCATCGCGTCGCGGCTGGTCGCGAACCGCACGCCGGCACCGTTCGCCAGCGTCCCGGCGGGGAGGTCGAGTCCGCGAGCGGCGGCGGCGAGCCCCGTCGCGGACGTGTCTTTCGTCGCGCCTAACACGTAGTGAAAGAGCGTCCACGCCGCGGCAAACCCCGATAGCGATTCTTCCGTCGGGTCGCTGCCGGTTTGTTTCCGATAGGCGGCGGCGAAGCGATCGTACATGGCCAGGCCGATGGGATTGAGCGCATCCGGGTTGAAGCCATGGGGCGGGCGGTCCGAGGCGAAGACGCCATTGGCATCGGCACCGAGCATGACCCCGAAGTCGGGCACGCACTGCGCCATCGTGGTGCCGATCAGGGCCTTGACGTGAAGGCCCGCGGCCAGCATCGCGCGGCGAAAGCGAACGCCGTCGTCGATATACGAAGAGAGCATCAAGATATCCGGGTTGGCCGCGCGAAGGGAGTTAATCGTGGCGCCCCAGTCAGGCGCCCTGGCGTCGTAGGGGACGTCCGCGACGACCTGAAGATGTTCTTTCCTGGCTTGCTCGACGACGGCCGCCGCGACGGCCATCGGGTAGCCGTCCAGGTTGTGCACGAGGGCGACCCGAAGCGACGAGGCGGGTTGCTGCAGCCGGGCGGCCAGCACGGTCGCGGCGAAGTGGCTCGACATCGCGCCCAGGTTGCCACCGGTCGCCCCCACCCGAAAGACCAGTGGGTAGCCGCGCCCGGTCAGCTGGTCCGCGACGGCACCGGCCTCCCAGTAGAGCAGGCCATCGGCCTGCGCCGCTTCGCTGATGGGCATCGAGAGCGCGCTGGAGTAGGCGCCCAGGATGCTGTGGACGCCGGCTACAGACAGTTCGTTAACTCGCTCGGCGGCGTCGCCGGGCGTTGTGATGTCACGGGTGACCAGCTCGATCGGCCTGCCCTGGACGCCACCGTCGGCGTTGACGAAGTCGCGGGCGATCTGCGCGCCGGCGTATTCCTGCCGAGCCAGCGGCGCCTGGGCACCACTCAAGGGGAAGACCGCTCCGACCTTGATCGTGGAACCCGTTGCGGAGGCCGGTCCACAGGAGGCACCGGCCAGAACGGCGAGGGCCACGAGGGCGTGAAGACGCGCTCGCACGAAACGAATTCTAGTAAGTCTTACTCAGTGCCCTCTGAGTCCAAGCGGTGTGATCACGACTGGAACGGCATACTTCCGGGCGAACATGGGCCCGGTGATCCCGATGCGCTTGTAGTATCCGCCGGCATCGTACTTGCGAGCGTATTCAGGCACGTCCGTCGCCGGTGGCATCTCGGGGGCGACGCGCGCCTCGCCCCGGATGATCACGACGTTCCCACCCCGGCCATCGCCATCGAAATTCAGGGCCACATGGGGATTGCGTTCGATGTTGCGCAGCTTCGGCTTGGCAGGCTCGCTGTAGAGCAGCATTTGGGTCCCGTCCCACAGAAACCAGACGGGGCTCGGCTGCGGCGCCCCCTGTGCATCGACGGTCGTCAGCCAGATCAAGGCGTCCTCACGCAGCCGCCGCTCGACGCGCTTGCCAAACGGCGTGCTGGCATCAAGGCCCCAACTGGTTGCCGCCATACCCTCAGGATAGTGGGGCGGCGCTGACCCCAGGGTGATGCCCTAAGCCGACCTCGCGTGGGGTGCGATCGGCCGGCTGAGCGCCCATCGGCCGTTGGCCAATCTACGTAACGACCAGCCGTCTTCGTGCACCATGCGGTGATGCCGCCGGCAGAGGAGCACCAGGTTGGACACCGTGGTCTCCCCGCCATGCACCCAGTGCTTGACGTGGTGGGCATCGGTCCAATCCGGCGGCCGGGTACAACCCTCCGCAACGCACCCGTGATGGGACTGGGCCGCCCCGCTCGATCTGACCTGCAGGCGCCCCAGGAGTTCCCGCGAGGGTTTCGACGCTGGCGCGAACCATCAGGTGAGGCCGCGGCCCGGAGCCATCGGTCGAGCCACCCGCCCTTGGCCGCGCCAGCTCGACCATCGCGTCGGCCCGTCGCTGACCAGCCGTTCGGTCGTCGTCCTTGCCGTCCGGCGGCATCAAGCGATTGAGCGCCGTCGTCAGGATGGCGCCACCCTCGGCATCCAGCAGCCCATCGAGACGGACCAAGCCATTCAACGGCTCGCCGACGTGCAGATATCGACGCTCGTGCGCATGGTTCGCCTCACGCAGCGAGCGATCCGCATCCACTTGATGTTCGAAGTGCTTGAGGACGCCGGTGAACTGGCCCGGGTCCATCGTCCCCGCGGTCTGCACCAACGTCGCCTCGGACTTCCGCACCTCGGCGGCGCCGACCTGTTCGGCGGTCCGGGCAATCCCGGCCACATGCTGGTAGCCAATGTCCCCATTGGCAAACGCCCTCTGCGTCTCGGGCAGCTTCTCCAGCTGCCGGCCGATCGTCACCCGCTCGGCGGCGGCACCACCCGATAGCTTGCATTTCCAGCGCAGCCAGGCCACGATCCCGAGCGCGCCATCGGAGGCATACTCGCCGGATTTGTCAAAACGGCGCACACCATCGGCAAAGGCCGCCTCGAGCCGATCCTCCGCCTCGCGCGCGGTGATGAGTCCCTGGCCCAGGGCCTCACCATTCGCCTGGCGCAACTCAGCCGCGAAAGCCGAAATAGCGTCTCGCCTTCGCGACGCCGCTGCTCGAAATCGATCGTCTGACGCGGCCATGCTTCGATCATGAGCCACGATTGGGACAGCTGTCTGTCACAAGTCGTCGCGCCTGCGCGGGCGTTTAGGTCTGCTCGATCCCCTTCATCAAGATCGTGATGAAGGCTCCGAGCGCGGCGATGCAGACCGCGGCGTACAGCCCGGGGGCGATCACGTTGAAGGGTAGATGCAGGAAGGCCGCCGCCGCGGCGACAAACACCGTGACGGCGATGCCTGCCGACGAGAGCCGGCCCCAGGTGGTATGGCGAACGCGCAGCGTCCGGCGCCGGACGAGCAGAAAGGCGATCCCGCCGACGATCGGGAAGGCGTATCGGAACGTCACCAGGGCGCCGAGCCACTGGGGCAGGACGCCGATGATCGCCAGGGAGATCGCCGCCACGCTGAAGAAGATGCCGTCCATGAAGGGGTCATAGAGCCGGCCCCAGCGCGTCGAGGCATGGCCCCGCCGGGCCAGCCAGCCGTCGAGCAGATCGGTCAGCGCTGCGGCGCCGAACACCAGGACCAGGGCGACGTACGAACCCTGGGTCGCCCAATGCGCGCCCCAGGCGACTAGCACGGCGCAGAAGCCCCGGATCTCGGTGAGGCGATTCGGCCAGCCGAGCGAGCGCTGCATCTCGCCGGTTTCGAGGTTCACCATCAGGCCCAGGTGCAGGCCGAGATCGATCATCAGCACTCCCCACCAGAGAAGGCAGGTGATCAGGAACCAGAGGGACTCCATGGCGTGGATGGCGCTGAACACGGCGACGGCGCCGATCAGGATGCCGGTGGCGCCGGCGACCGCAAAGCGCACCCAGGAGGCTCGAAGCTGCTCGTTCTCCTGCATGTTCTGAATCGAGCGGATCCAGGATGCGCGCCAGAATGCGCTCCAGGCCCCGAGACTGTAGCCGCCCTTTTTCAGGTCGTGCAGCAGCCCGATGACGAAGATATTTGGCGGGAGCTCTGGCTCCTCCGCTTGGGCGTCTTTCTGCGAGGGGCGCCTGACCACAACCTGAGTAAAGGCTCTTTGTCGCCACCCGTCAAGGTGCGTATGGCGGCCCGCCGGCGCCGGATCGCCGCCGAGTCCGGTTGCCCGCTACGGAAGCGGGAGCGGCGGGAGTGAGGGCAGCGGGAGCGGGGGCAGCCCGCCAGGCAAGCTCGGCGGCGAGATCGGCAGCAACCCGCCCGGCTGCCCGGACCCGGCAGCGGCCGTCCCTGGCGTTCCGCAACTGGCGGCCGGCGCCGCCTGATCGTTCTTGACCACGAGGTCGGTCACGCCCAGCCCGGCCGGAATCTGGGCCGCGGGCTGCCCGGTCAGCTTGCAGACCGTGGTCGACACGACGTCGGCCGGACGGGTCCAATCGGCCGGCTTGCGGCTCCCGTAATAGGCCTTCATGAACTGCCGCCAGCTGGACGCCGGGCCGATTTCGCCCCAGAGTCCATTCATCGACTCGTTATGCGGCGTGGGCAGGGTGACGGTCCGGCCCATCCAGCTGGCAACGGCCAGATCGCTGGTGTAGCCGACGTACCAGGCATCCTTGAAGTCAGTGGTGGTCCCGGACTTGGCCGCCGCGGGGAAGCCCAGCCCCGGTTTGACCGTGCCCTTGAGGACGTCGGTCAGCAGGTAGGCGTCCGACGCCGGGATAATCTGTTCGCCGGCGTCGCGGCGCGGGGGATTCGATTCCAGCAACGCGCCCTGCCCATCGCGGATCTCGAGGACCGTCGCGGACCGGACCCGGCGGCCGCCGTTGGCGAAGCTGCTGTAGGCGGAGAGATGGTCGATCATGCGGACCTCGCTGGCGCCCAGCGTGGTGGGGAGCGTCGGGTCGAGCGGGGTGCTGATGCCGAGGCTTCGCGCGGTGGCGAACACCTTGTCGATGCCGACATCCTTGAAGAGATGAACCGAGGAGATATTGCGCGACTGTTGGAGGGACTGTCGCAGCGTGATCGTACCCAACTCCTTCCCATCCCAGTCATGGACCGGGTACCCGGGAAACGCGGTCGCGCCGTGGCTGTCATCCAGGGGCGAGGCGGGCGCCCAGCCGTTCATCAGCGCCGTCACGTACGTGTAGGGCTTGAATGACGAGCCGGGCTGACGCGGCGAGACCGTGTAGTTGATCTGCCCGCCGATGCTGGTGTTGAAGTAGTCGGCGCTGCCGACCATCGCCAGCACCTCGCCGGTGTGCGGGTTCATGACCAGCATGGCGGCGTTGTTGACGCCGTTGGATTTGGCGAACCGAGCCACGCCGCCCTGCACTGCCTGCTCGGCGAGGAGCTGGGTGTGTGGATCAAGGGTGGTCACGATGCGAAGGCCACCCCGCAGCAGGTAGGTCGGGTCGTACCGCTTCTCCAGCTCGCTCCAGACGTAGTCCACGAAATGCGGCGCCAGGCTCAATCGACGGCCGGCGGACGCCTGCCGAGCACTGGTCAGCCGCGCCTCGAGGTCTTCCGCGTAGGCGCGCGTCGCCGCCGCGGCCGTGATCTCGCCATCGCGAACCATGGCGTTTAGGACGTCCCGCTGCCGGGCGCGTGCCTCGTTGAAGCCAGTCTTGAGGAATGGATTGAAGTAGCTGGGCCGCTGCGGCAGCCCGGCAAGGAAGCTCGACTGGGCAAGGTCGAGCTTTGCCGCCGAGACGCCGAAGTAAGTCTGGGCCGCCGCCTCGATGCCAAAGGCCTGGTTGCCGTAAAAAATCGTGTTCAGATACATCTCCAGGATCTGGTCCTTCGAATACTCTCGCTCGAGTTCGACCGCGAGCACCAGCTCGCGCGCCTTGCGGTCGAGACTGCGACTCTGCCCGCTGTCGCCCAGGAGATAGTTCTTGACGAGTTGCTGGGTGATCGTGCTGCCTCCCTGGGCGGCGCTGCCGTGCATGACGTCATAGAGGCCGGCCGCGACCATCCGGATCGGGCTGACCGCACCGTGGTTGTAGAAGTCGCGGTCCTCGATCGCGATGGTCGCGTGGCGCAGGTCCCAGGCAATCTGGTTCAGCGGGACCACCGTCCGCCGCTGCTCGTAGCGTTCTTCCAGCAGGGTGGTGCCGTCCCGCGCGTAGATCCGGGTCGTCTGGGGCAGGTTCTGCGCGCTCAGGTGGTTGAGGCTGGGTAGCTCGCCCGCATAGGTATAGAGGAACGTCCCAGCACCGATCAGGCTGGCCAGCGTGCCGGCCAGCCCGACGATGACCAATCGCCGCAACCAGCGCCGGAGGTGGCGCGGCCGGGCGGCCACGGTTCCGCGCGGTCTGGCAAGGGGCTGTGCTACCGGCGAAAACGACGATCGTCGAGTGCGGTAGCGCGTAGCGCGGCTTCTCACCGTGCCTTTGGTAACGCGGACATCGGGCCCAAGGTTACCTTTGGCCGCGACTGAAGGTCAGTTCCGCGGGTTGGACGAAACGTGATAGTCAGGGTCTTGTTGGACGCTCAGTGAGAAAGCCCGTGTTGCCCGTAGCCAGCCGCACTCAGGAGCGGACCGAGGAACGCGCCGAGGAAGACGACCCCGGCGGCACTGACTCCCATCGCCAGCTGGAGGGACCGGTCGAAGCCCCGTGGCACGACCTCGTAGACGGGATCGTCGAGGAACGCCACGCGGATCACCCGCAGGTAGCACAGCGCGGCGAGCAGCACATTGACCACACCGACCAGGGCCAGCCAGCTGTAGCCGGCCTCGGCCACCGCCTGGAGCACGAGGAATTTGCCAAAAAACCCGGCCAGGGGCGGGAATCCAATCAACGAGGCAAGACCAATTCCGAGGACGATCGCCACGCCGGGCGTCGCGTGCGCCATCCCGGCAAGGTCCGAAATGGCGTCGCTATGCACCGCGCGGGAGTATGCGATCATCGCCGCAAACGCGCACAGGTTCGTCAGCGCGAGCGCCGCGAGGAAGATCAGCAGGGCGCTGATTCCGTTCCGCGGCAGGTCGACGAGCGCAGCCAGCGCAAAGCCGCCCTGGGCGACCGTCGAGTAGACCAGTAGCCGTCGAACGCTGGTCTGCGCCAGCGCCAGCAGGTTGCCCGCCGTCATCGCGATCGCGGCCACCGCGGCCAGCACGGCGGCATACCCGATGCTCGTCCCGTAGAAGGTGGACCAGAGCAGCCGAGCGAAGGCGCCGAAGCCGGCGACCATGCCAACCGATGAGACGAAGGCGAGGACCCGCATCGGGACGCCGAGGTCGAAGCTCCGAGTCCACCAGCGCACCGGCGTGAGCCCGAGCTTCCCGGCAAAGCCCACGATCAGCAGGCTCAGGGCGAGCAGCACCGCCGGCTGTTTCGGCCCGACCGCCTTGAGGGCGGTGCCAACCGCGGTCAACCTGGTCTCTCCGGTGAGGCCATAGAGCAGGGCGAGCCCATAGAGCAGCACCGCGGTGCCGGCGACGCCAAGGACGAGGTATCCGAGCCCGGCACGCGCCGCATCCCCGCCGCGGCGGGCCAGCGAGGCGAGTAAATAGAGGTTGACCGCCAGCAGCTCGAGGGCCAGCAGCAGGGCGACCATCTCCGCGGCGGAGACCGCCAGCATCGCCCCCATAGTCGCCAGCAGCAGCAGGCCTGCCAGCTCGCCGCTGCGCGACTCGCCAGGGATGATGTCCGCCACGGTCAGCAGGAGCGCGATCGCCGCCGCCGACAGGATGATGACGTCGAGGAAGATGGCGTAGCCGTCGAGCAGAAAGGCGCCGTCCAGGATCGTGATGGTCGACTTGAATTGCGTCAGCAGGGCGAGCAAAGCCAGGATGACCGCGCCCAGGGCCACCGCCGTCGAGGACACGCCAGGATTCAGGCGGGCCAGCAGCAGGACCGCGATTGCTCCGGCCAGCAACCAGAGCTCCGGCGAAAAGGCCAGCAGGTTCTGGAGCGTCATCCCCCGCCTCGGCTGAGCAACGTAAGCACGGAAAAGTTAATGCTGTCCATCAGGATCGCCGGTAGGATCCCGAGCAGGACGATCAGGCAGAAGAGCCCGACACTGGTGCCGAGGTCGAGGGTGCCAAAGTCGCGGACCCTCGCGTAGGCCTCGTTGACCGGGCCAAAGAAGATCCGCTGAAAGGTCCAGAGCGTGACGGCGGCCGTCAGGAGACTGCCGAGCACGACCAGGCTGGTGGCCAGGCGGTGGCTCGGGTAGCTGCCCAGCAGGATGAGGAACTGGCCGACGAAGCCGGCCAATCCGGGTAGGCCGAGGGCGGCCAGCGCGCCCAGCATCCAGAGCACCGCCCCCTTGGGTAAGCGGGCAGCCAGCCCGCCCATCGCCCGGATCGAGCGGGTGTTGACTCGCTCGGCAACCGTGCTGGCCAGGACGATCAGCATCGCCGCGGTCAGGCCATCGGCGACCATCAGCAGCACGCCCCCGTTGAGCGCCACCGGAGCGGCGGAGGCGACCGCCAGCACGAGAAGTCCGCCGTGGCTCATCACCAGGTAGCCGACGAGCCGGCGCAGGTCGTCCTCACGGAAGGCCGCCAGCGCGCCCCAGAGCACCGTGACCACCGCCAGGACCGCCACCGCACCCGACACCCGGTGCAGGGTCGCCTGGAACTGGCCGACATTGACCCGGTACAGACCGTAGGCGCCAAGTTTCGTGACGATGCCGGCCAGCACGATCGCGACCGGCGCGGCCGCCTCGCCCTGGGCATCGGTGAACCAGGTATGGAACGGAAACACCGGCAGGCGCAGGGCGAAGGCGATAAAGAAGAGTGCGAAGACCAGCCCGGCGACCGAGCCAGGTACCTGGAGATTGTGCAGCGTGGCGAGGTCGAAGGTGTGGGTTGGCGCTTTGACGTAGAGGATCAGGATCCCGAGCAGCAGGAGAGCGCTGCCGATCATCTCGACGGCGAGCAGCTTCCAGGCCGCCGCGAGGCGGCGGGCCCCGCCCCATCGCCCGACAAGAAAGCAGAGTGGCAGCACCTGCATTTGCCAGAAGGTGAAGAAGAGGACGAAGTCGAGCGCGGTGAGCGCGCCGCCGACGCCGGTCTCGAGGACGAGCAGCAGGATGAAGAAGCCCTTGACGTTCTCACGGATCCGGTTGGCCACCAGGACCGCGACGAGAAACACGATCCCCGAGAGCAAGAGCAGGGACATGCTGATGCCGTCCACACCGAGGTGATAGCTCGCCCCGATGCTGGGGAGCCAGGTCCGCGCCTCCTCGTAGGCGTAGGTGCCGCTCTGGTCTCGGTAGCCGTACCACATCACGACCCCAAGCGCAGCCGTAAAGGCCGCGGTGGCCAGCGCCACGTTCCGGACGCGGCCGATCTGCGCCTGCGTTCGAGCCGGGAAGAAGAGCAACGCCAGGGCACCGATCGCGGGGACCCAGACCATCGCGCTCAGGAGGAACATCAGGCGCCCAGGCCCTTGATCAAGTGCGCGCCGACCAGGATGATGACCGCGGCCAGCCCGAGCAGGCCGACGAAGAGCCCGAGGGCAAACTGCTGCGGTCGCAGCCGCGGCAGGCGGCCACGCGGACTTGAGGCGAACACGATCGAATCGCGAAGCAGGTCGGTCCCCCCGTCGATCACGCGACGGTCAACCCAGCCCAGCGCACGACTGGCAGGAAGAAGCCCGCGGTCGACGCCGACCTGATAGGCGCGATCGAGATACAGACCGTGCCGGAACGCCGCGCGGGCCGGCTCGAGGCCGGGCGCGAAGGCCGGAAGCATCCGCCGAACATAGATTGCCCACGCCACGGCCGCGCCGAGCAGGCTGACCACGGCCACGATCGCCGCCGCCCAAAAATGGGAATTGGCAAGCGGGACGCCACGGAGGGCGACGAAGCCAAGGAAGTCGCTATGCCTGGGGAATCCTCGGATGCCCACCAGCACGCTTGGAATGGCGAGCAGCACCATCGCGAGCGCGACCCGTCCGCGCGCATCGCGAATCCGATCGGGCTCGAAGCGGCGCCGCCGTGCGGTCTCCCCCAAAAACACGAGCGCGAAAATCCTAAAGAGCGAGAGCGCCATCAGAAAGATGACCAGCGTGACGAGCACGATCCAGACCGGGTTGCCCTTGGCCAGCGCCCGGGAGAGGATCGCGTCCTTGCCCCAGAAGGTGCTGAGCGGCGGGAGGCCGGCGGCCGCGGCAAGCCCGATCAAAGCCAGCGTGCCGGTGAACCGCATCCGGCGGAAGAGGCCGCCCATCTCGCGCATCTGTTCAGTACGCAGCTCGCGGATGACCACGCCAGCCGCCAGGAAGAGGAGGGCCTTCGGCCAGGCCTGCGTGAACAGCTCGAAGACCCCGCCTCCATAGCCTCGAATCCCGAGCGCCAGCATCATCAAGCCGAGCTCGCCCATCGTGGCGTAAGCGATCGCTCGCTTCAGGTTGTCCTGGAAGAGCGACCAGATGGTGCCGAGCAGGGCCGTCAGGCCCCCGATGGTCGCCACCACCAGCAGGGCCCGCGGGCTCGAGGAAAACAGCGAGTAGGTCCGGGCGACCAGGTAGACCCCGGTCACGGCCACCGTGGAGGAATGCATCAGGGCGGCCGCGGGGGCGGGGGCCTGCGCGCTCCCGGGAAGCCAGACATGAAACGGGAACTGGGCCGACTTGGCGGCCGCCGCGACAAAGATCAGCAGCGCCACCAGGAAGAGCCCGTTGCTCCCCACCTTGCCGCTGGTGTAGTGACCGGCGAGGGCCTGGAAGTTCAATTGGTTGAACCGGAAGGCAATGTACGCGATCGCGATCAGGAACCCGACATCACCGATCGCGGAGACGATGAACGCCCTGGCGCCGGACGTCACCGCCTCCTCGCGCTGCCACCAGTGGCTGATCAGCAGATAGGACGAAACCGTCCCGAGCGCGCCGAACAGGAAGGTCTCGAAATAGCTCGTCGAGAGCACGAACCCGAACATGGCGAAGGTCGAGAACAGCAGGACGGTAAAGAACCGGATCACGCCGTCGTCGCGGCGCATCGAGCCAAGCGCGTAGAGCTGGACGGCCAGGCTGACCGCCGCCACCGTGATCAACATCACGGCCGAAAGCGGGTCGGCCGTCACCCCCCATTTGAGGATGAACTCGGCGGCGGCGCCGGATTGGCCGGTGAAGAACTGGAGGAAGGTGCCCTCGCGTTCAAGGTGCAGCGGGTGCGCGATCTCGATCGCCAGGACCAGCAGGGCGCAGACCGTGCTGGCAAATGTAAACAACACGGCGGTTCCGGCGCTCAAGCGCTTCGAGTCGATCGTGAAGCTGACGATCAGCAGAATGGCGATCAACGGCAGCAGGAGCGCGAGCAAGGCGATGAAGGTCGGGCTCCAGCTATCGAGCGGACCGCGCGCGGCCGCCGCGAGGAGGGTCAGGGTCACCTCAGCCCGCTACCGACTCGTACTCGTCTGCGAGGAACGTCTGATGCTCGCGGTAGATGATCACCGCCATGGCTGCGCCGATGGCGAGCTCCGCGACTCCCACCGTCCCGGCAACGAACGCGACGGCCGGCCCGCGATTGGTGTTGACCCAACCCAGGCCAAAGCGCGAGAAGGCGACAAATGCCAGGCCGCCGGCGGTCAGCATCAACTGGCTCCCGATCAGCATGACGATCACACTGCGCTTCACGAGCAACGCGACGGCACCGATGGCGAAGAGGGCAGCGGAGGCGACCAGGACCAGGTTCAGGCCCGCGGTCATCGGTTCGTGCCCGACCGCCCCGGCCGCGGGCTCCGGCGTGGCGCCGCGGCAGAGGCGGCAGCGGGCGGACGGCGACCCAGCCGTTGCGTTGCGAGCAGGCCGGCGCCCAGCGCCGCCGAGGCAACCAGCACGACCAGCACCGCGAGGCCGACGAGGTAGGTGCCGGCGAGCGTGCCGGCCAGGCCTTCCATGGGACCGCCAGACACCTTGACCGGCCAATTCGTTGCCCCCACCACGACCCCAATCAAGGCGAACAGTGCCGCGCCGACCGCGGCACCACCGATAAGTTCGGAGCCAAATGGGCTCGTCGGGGCCGGCGTCAGCCCGGTCGTCGTCCGCAGGAGCCCCAGGAGCAGGCCCGCGCTGATCGTTGTGAACAGCAGCAGCTGCACGGCGAAGAGCAGGAAGGGAGCCAGCATCAGGTAGACAAAGGCGACGGCGGCCATCGTGACGGCGAAGCTCGCGATGGCGAAGACAACGTTCCGTAAGATGACGCTTGCGAGCGCCGCGCCGATGATGACGACCAGCAGCACATAGATGATGAGGACCGCCGGTTGATCCGTCAACGAATGCGGCACGGTCCCCTTCAGGAGCACGGCGAGAGATTCTATCTCAATATTCAACCTCCCCCTCCCCGGGCGCCCAGTAAGTCTCTTCCTTGATCGCGGCGTTGTCGAACCCCCGCCGTCGCATGATGTCCCGCGCGTTCACGATCATGCCCGGGTTGCCGCACAGATAAATCGTGGTGTCGGCTGGCTCGAGGCCGAGCGTGTCGGAGTACTTACGGACCAGGTCGTCGACCCTCCCCCGCTCGCCGGCCCACTGCGGATCCTCCCAGGGACGGCTGATGGTCGGCACGAAGGTGAGCCATGGAAATCGATCAGCCGCCTCCTGCAGCTCTCGGTCGTAGGCAAACTCGTCCGACCGGGCGGCGCCCTGGAGGATGACCAGGCGGGTGGGCTCGGTCACCCGCTCCTCCTGCAGATCGCGGGCGAGCGTGCGAACCATGCTGACGTAGGGCGCGATGCCGGTCACCGTGGAGACCAGGAAATGCTTGGTATGGCCGGACTTCGCGTCGAGGCTGAAGATCCCCTTGGCCTTCTTGCGCATCAGGACCTGGTCTCCGACCTGCAGCCGGTGGAGTTGGGGCGACAGCGCACCTTCCGGCACCATTTCGATAAAGAATTCCAGCTCGGACTCCAGGGGGCTGGAGACGATCGAGAAGGCGCGCTCCAGAACCTTGTCGTGGTTCTGGAGACCGAACGCGACGTACTGGCCCGGCTTAAACGGCAAGGGTTCGGGCGGCCGCATCCAGACGCTGAAGAGGGTCGGACCGTAGTCCTGGCGGCGGACGATCGCCGCGCTCATGTATTTGTCGGAGGCGTCCATCACCCGTAATGCTATTTGGTGCTGCCGAAGGGCGGACCAAAGAGCAGGTCAAGGGCGACCGCCAGGATGGCCAGCGCGAGGCCCGCCCCAACCGCCGTGAAGGTCGTCCCGCCGGACAGCGTTCCGCGTCCCCAGAGGGCGCCGACCAGGAAGAAGACGACGCCCAGCACCGCGAGCCAGTATGCTGGTCGGCCCTGCAAGGCGAGCCGCGCCGCCAGCACGCTCCCGAGGGAGACGAGGTAGACGAGCACGATCTGAGCGACCAGCGGCAGCAGGGGATGCTGCGCCGCCAGGTCAAGCCTGGTCACCGTGGCAGCGAGGCGATCGAGCCGCCGCCGATCACGCGGTCGCCGTCGTAGAAGACGGCGGCCTGACCCGGGGCAAGCGCGCGCTGCGCTTCGGCAAACTCGATGCCCGCCTGGCGGCCCTCCGGGGCGATCACCGCTTCCGCTTCGAGCGCGTGCGAGCGGACCTTCACGGTCGCGGGAAAGGCCCTGGCCGGTGGCCGGCCGCTGACATAGCGGACGTCGTCGGCGACGCAGCTGCGCTTCAGCAACCGGTCGTTCCCCGCGATCGTGAGCGTGTTCGCGACCGGGTCGATGGCGCTGACGTAGCGGGGGCCATCCGCCGGCCCGGACGGCCGCAGCCGCAAGCCGGAGCGTTGCCCGACCGTATACAGGGCGATGCCATCGTGCTCACCCACGACAGCACCGGCCTCGTCGAGGATCGGCCCCGATCGGACCCGGTCGCCGAATCGGTCCTTGAGCAGGGTCCGGTAGCTTCCGTCGGCCACGAAGCAAATCTCCTGACTCTCCGGCTTCATCGCGGTGACGAGGCCAAGTTCGGCGGCTCGCGACCGAACCTCCGCCTTGGTGAAGGCGCCGACCGGGAACCGCAGCGAGCGGAGCTCACGCTGGCCAAGCTGGTAGAGCACGTAGGACTGGTCTTTGCGCTGATCGACCGCCTTTTTGAGGACGAAGCCCTCGTCGCCCTCTTCGATCCGCGCGTAATGCCCGGTCGCCAGGACGTCCGCGCCGAGCGCCAGTGCCTTTTTGAGCAGGAGCCCGAACTTGATGGTCTCGTTGCAGCGGATGCAGGGGTTCGGGGTCCGTCCCTCAAGGTACGACTCCGTAAAAGGATCGATGACCGCGGTGCGAAACTCGCCCTCGAAGTTGAGGACGTAATAGGGGATCCCCAGGGCCGTCGCCACGCGACGGGCATCCTCGACCGCATCGAGCGAACAGCACCCATGGTGCTTGTCGAAGTCCCGGGCGGCCATCTCCTTGGGCCAGAGTTGGAGCGTCACACCGAAGACGTCGTGGCCCTCGTCACGCATCAGCGCCGCCGCCACTGATGAGTCGACGCCGCCGCTCATGGCGACGGCGACTTTCACGCCG
>JBDTEO010000021.1:0-10071 GCA_039922495.1 Candidatus Dormiibacter sp. | reverse complement strand
TCTTCTCCGACATAGTAAGGATGACGCCACGCAACACCCCTTCACTGTATTCGCTGCCTGGGTTGAGACAGAGCGTACGACCCAGCTTTGCTTCACCACGCGATTCGTGGATGTGGCCATGGAGCGCCAGCATCGGCTGATAGCGCTCGACGCCGGTTCGCACCGCGCTCGACCCCACGCCGGCGATCGCCGGCATGCCGCCCTTGATCACCGGGCGGAGCTCGGCGTCGACCAGCACCGCCTGGTCGATCGGCGTGTCCTTGGGCGGCACATGCAGGTTGAAGATGGCGCGCGTCGGATCCGAGACTTTGCCCGCTTCCTTATCGATCAACGCCAGCAATTGGTCCTCGGGGAGCTCGCGCGGTGAATCCCACGGCGTCGGATTCGAGTAACCGACGCTGATCATCGGGAACCCGCCGGGCAACTCGACGAGGGCGCCCTCCGGGTTGATGACGCGTGACGACGTCCGGAGCAGGGCGTCGACGAACGGTGGATCGTCGTTGCCGGGCGCCATGTAGCAGACGACCTCGTTCCCATTCAGCCGCTGTTCGGCCAGGGTGAGCCACGATTTGACCGTCTCGCTGATGCGTTGCTCGAAGAGCGCCTCCACCGCGGCCGGCGAGTCCTCCAGCTCCTTTACGCCCTCGACCGTCGTTTCGTAGGCGTAGTAGCCCGCGTCGGCGATCAGCTTGCGAATGGCGGGCAGCTCCGCTTCGCCGAACTCCCGATAGTGGTCGAACACGCGCGTCGACCAGCGTCCTCCGCCGTGGTCGACGATCGGCACCAGCATCTTGCCGGTCATGTCGCCGCCCATGATCAGGACCTTGCACTCGTAGAAGCGGGCGGCGTTGAGGAACTTCCTAAAGCAGACGTCGGAGGCATGGATGTCGGTAACGAAGAAGGCGCGGTAATCAGCCACCGCCGATCTCCTCGGGCAGCTCGTACCAGGTCACCCGGCGTCCGACCGAGGCCCGGGCTCGCCAGGTGATCGACTTCGGGGCGCTCGTTAAAGCTTGCTTGAGGTTGGTCACGCGACCCGCCAGCTCGTCAGCCACCTCGGGCGGGAGCTCCAGGTCGGGCCCAGGGGCCAGCCGGGCGAGATTGTCCATCAAGGTCGTGTACCAGCCCCACTCGCGGCCCGTTACCTGAACCAACCGGCCGAGATCAATGGCGTCGGCCGCCCGCTGGCCGCCGATCTCATGCTCGTAGAGGAGCGCGCAGGCGTCGACGATGTCCTTGGCGTTGATCTTGACGATCTGCAACTTGGTCAGCAGCAGGTCCGAGGGCGACAGCGTTTGCGGATGGATGGTCAGGCGGTCGTTGAGCTCGAGCGTGTGGCACATGCGGAAGGTGCCGATAAAGACGTCGATCTGGCGTTCGTTGCCCTCGTCGTAGTAAAGGAGGCGGCGGTCGCCGTGCAGGCCGTTGAAGCGACGGTTGGGGACGTAGCCGAGCTCCTCGAGCAGTTGCTTGAGCGCCCGGTCCTGGCTCTTCTTCACGACGAGGTCGATATCGCCGTACCTGCGCTGCAGCGCCACCGGGAGGGGGCGATGCCGGTGGAAGCCGATTGCCGTCCCACCGAGCAGGCGCACGAGGACATTGGCTGCTGCCGCGGCTTCGAGCAGGCGCGCCGCTTCAGCCTCGACGTCGGCAAGCGGCGAGTCGGCTCGAGCCATGGCAGCGATCATCCCACTCACGCGGGCTGGCCGCGCGTATCCCGGTGAATCGTGTCGTAGTGCTCTCTGGCCGCCTGCGGGCTGGAAAAGTTGTAGCTGCGTTTGCCGCGGGCGCGGGCGAGGTAGAAGGCGAGCAGGCTCAACGGCAGCGCGGACAGGAGCGGGGAGAATTCCTCGGGCAGCCCCGGGGCCAGCTCGATCCTGGTTTTGGCCTTGCCGCCGTGCGGGGCATCGCTGACGAGGATGCTGTCGGCCTCGACATAGGCGAGCTCGTCCAGGATCTCGCCGACCCGGTCCGAAAAGGCGCCCCGCGGCGCCACCACCACGACCGGGTGACCGGGCTCGGTGACGAAGTACTCGCCATGCGCCCACTCCTCGAGGTTGGTCGCGACCCCGCGCATCTGCGGTCCCTCGAGCAGCTTGGCGGCGCCGAAGCGCGCCATGGCGTCGTTCGGCCCGGCGCCGATAAAGGTGACGGCGGCGCGGTGGCGCAACCGCTCGGCCACGGTGGCGGCCGGCTTCTCGGCGCGCTCGAGCGTCTGTTTTGTCGCCTCGGGCACCCGGGCAAGGGCGGCACGCGCGCTGCTGATATCCCGGCCCCGCGCCGATCCCCATTGCAAGGCGAGCTCGAAGAGCGTCATCAGCATCGCGAGAAAGGAGATCGTCCCGGGCGTCGAGCCCAGGGCGGGGAAGGTCAGGTCGAGGATGTCGCTCGCCTCTTTGGCCAGGCGTGAATCGCTACTGCCGGTCAAAGCGATCACCCGGTGGCCGAAGGCGCGGGCCTGCGCCGCCGCCTCGATCGTCCGGCCGACCTCGCCCGAGGAGGAGACGCAGAGAACCGCGCTCTTCCTGGGCAGGTAGCGGACGCGGTAGCGCGCCAGATCGAGGGCATGCACCGCCTCGGCGGCGATCCCTGTGTGCCGGGCAAAGGCAAGCGTGGCCGCGGCGCCGGCGAGGTAGGAGTCGCCGCAGCCGGTCATATACAGGTGCTCGACGCCGGATTCCACCAGCGACTGCGCGAGCTGGCGGATCGGTCCATCGTCGGCGGCCAGCTTGGCCGCGATGACATCGGGTGCCATGTGGATTTCATCGAGCATCAGCTCGATCGCGTGCCGGTCGCGCGAGGTGCTGGCCGGCGAGCCGGTCAAGCGGGCGGCTGCATCGGCTGGGGTTACCACCCCGAGTGCCAGTGAGCCGAAGGTTTCGGTGGCAAAGGCGGCGGAAACGGCCCCGCGCCTCGCGGCTTCTGCGGGATCCAGACCTTGTGCCAGTCCGGCGGCGAAGCCGCCGCAGAAGGCGTCACCGGCGCCGGTTACATCCACGACGCGCGATGACACGGACGGAACGGTTATATACCCCCTCCCCAACCCTCCCCACAAGGGGGAGGGCGAAGAAGGTGACGATCCCCACAAGGGGGAGGGCGAAGAAGGTGACGATCCCCACAAGGGGGAGGGAGAAGAAGGTGATTCCCACACCAGGGCGCCGTCCTTGCCCATCTTGACGACGACCTGGGGCAGGTTGGCCTTTGCCGACAGCTCGTGCAGGGCCAGCGGCGGGTCGTCGTAGCCGGCCAGGTCGGCCAGCTCCTCCCGACTTGGGAGGAAGACGTCGACGCGAGCAGCGAGGCGCAACAGACGGTCGCGGTATCCCGCGACGTAATCCTCATGGGTGTCGAGGGTGATGACCGCGTCGGGCGCGGCAGAGCGCACCGCGTCGACGATGGCCTCGGCTGCTCCGATCGGCATCGCGGCGACGTGGACCACGGGCGCCGGGCGCGCGCTCAGCCAGTGCGCGGGGATGTCCTCGGGACGCACCGCAACCTCGGTCGGGCGTCCGGGCGGCGTTCGGTAGACCCAGTGGCGTCGCCCATCCTCCTCATAGATGACCCAGTTGCGGACCGTCGGCCCCGGGACGTCGACGACGCCGTCGAGACAGATGCCGAGCGACTCGAGGCTGGTCAGCCGGTCGCGAGGAAAGTCGTCGCCACGGCGGGTGACGATGCCGACGCGCGGTTCCCAGAGCCGGGCGCCGAGCGCGGCATAGAGACTGTCGCCGCCGATCGACGCCATGTGCGTCGTCCCATCGGGCAGGACGACGTCGTCGAGCGTCAGGTCGCCGATCACGATGACGCGCGGGGTTGAGTCGGTCACGCCCCCACCCCGACCCTCCCCCGCAAGCGGGGGAGGGAGGGTTGAGGTCATTCTGGAGGCAGCTCCCGGTAGGCGAGCGCGAGGTCGACGCCGCGCTGCTTGTTCAGGTAGTAGGCGACGGCGTACCAGATGGCGCCGATGATCGGCACGCTGATCATGAAGATCAGCGAGAGCTGCCGGGTCACGGCGAAGGTGGCGTTGATCGTCGGGTTGAAGAGAAACTCGTAGACGAAGGCGCCCAGGACGATGACTCCGCCGATGCCGGCGAGGGTCACCGTGGGGATGCCGAAGAGGCGACGGCCACCGGCCGATTCCCAGGTCGCCTTGAGGCGGTAGGGGAAGACGATGCCCGCGATCGATACCAGGATGAAGGCGGCGATCTGCGCCAACAGCGCGCCCAGCAGGCTCGCCTGGGCCACCGTGACCAGGGCGATCAGCGCGATCTCCCCCGTGATCGTGGCCAGGACGATGCCCGCCACTGGCGTGTGGTACTTCTCGCTGACGTCGCCGAGCCGCCTGGGGACGGTCCGGTCGAGCGCCCACGCCAGCATGTAGCGGGTCGCCTGCAGCTCCGAGAGCGGGGTGCCGAGCAGCGCCCAGAAGACGAAGCCGATGCCGATGATGAGCAGCACGATCACGTTATGCGTCAGCAAGCTGACGATGAAGTTGAAGCCCGGGGTCAGGGTGCCCGGCAGGCCAAGCTTGGCCGGCGCATTGTTGGCGAGGTAGCCGAGGCTGCCGATCCACTTGATGTCGAGGGCATTGGTGACCAGGATGACCAGTAGCGCCAGCACGGCGCCGTTGATCAGGACGCCGCCCACCATGGCCGTTCGTTGAGTGCGCGCGGCGCGCTTCACCTCACCGCCGATCTGCGCCGATCCCTGCGCATAGCCGACCACGAAGAAGACCCAGGGCAGCATCAGGAGCGTCTGGCCGAAGTCGAAGCCGCTCGGCGTGCTGTACCCAGCCGCCTGGGCGGTCGGGATGACTTTCTCGAAGGCGAGCGCGCCGGTCTTGCCGGCAAAGGCGTTCCAGGCCGTCGGGATATCACCGCCGCGGAGGATCAGGAGCGCCGCCGCAAGGAGGATGCTGCCGCCGGCGAAGAGGAAGGCCCATCGCTGCCAGCGCCAGTAACTGCGGTTGCCGAACATCAGGAGGGCGCCGAAGCCGACGTTGATCAGCGTGCCGAAGATCAAAACCCACCATTGGGTCGTGATGCCGAAGAGCGAGAAGGGGGTGATCAGCGCGTTGGCGCCGTTGAGCCAGACGCTCTGCCCGGTGGCGACCGAGATGGTCGAAAGCGCGACGGGGACGGCGAAGACGAGCGCGAACCAGGCATTGAAGCCGATCCAGAAGAAGATCAACCACAGCCCCTGGCTCCACGACAGCAGCCAGCCGAGGAAGGGATGCAGGGCCCGGCTGACGAAGACATAGTCGCCGCCCGACCGCGGCATGGCGGCGGCAAACTCGGAATAGACCCAGAGCAACGTGAACGCCATCAGGACGGTGCCGATGATGACCGCGAGCAGCATGCTGCCGTTCGGGAAGTTCGCCGGCGCCTGCAGGAACAGGAAGACGCCGCCGACCGCCACGTTCATGCCGAGCGTGTTCATGATCAGGGCGTCGAGCAGCGACACCTCCCGCACCAGCCCGGTCGCCTTGCGCAGGAAGACGCCGGTCGGGCCACCGCCTTTGTTGACTGAAGAAACCGCTGTACTCATGACTCTCCTCTTCTTACGTACTCCCCCGAGCCGACGCCGATCAGGTGCATGACGCGATCCTGGCGATGAAAACTCTCAATGCTGAAGCGAAAGCGGTCCGCGCGGTAGACGACCCGTGAAAACTCAATGGGGCGGTCCGCGGCGTCGAAGGTGGTGCCCTCGATCTGCAGGGCGGGCGTGCCCGGAGCGACGCCGAGCAGCTCCGCCTCGCCCTGGCAGCGAACCACCTCGATGGTGCTGGTGGCGCGGGTGGGGACGACGCCGTAGAGCTCCTCCATCGTTCGGTAGAGGGATTCCCCGATCAGCTCGGCTCGCAGGATTTTGGGAAACGCGCGGGGCGAGAGATAGGAATCGAGGAGCGCCGCGGGCTCGCCCTCGACGACCGCAAGCCGGCGAATGAGGAGCAGCCTTCGCTCTCGGGTCTGGAGCGCCCGCGCCACCGCGTCGGTGGCGGCAACCAACCCGCGGAACCAGATCCGGATATCTGGATCCAGGCCCTTGGCGCGCAGGCTCTGGGTGAAGCTGGACAGGATGGCGATCTTCTCCTCGACCTTCCCCTCCTGGACGAAGGTGCCGCGACCCCGGGTGCGGTTGAGGTAGCCCTCCTTGACCAGGTCGAGGATGGCCTGGCGGACCGGGGCGAGGCTGATGCCGAGCTGATCCGCATACTCCCGCTCGCTGGGAAGTTTCTGGCCCTGACGGAGCTCGCCGCGCTCGATGCGCCGCAGCAGGTGGGTCCGTAATTGCGTGTGGAGGGGGACCGCGGAGGTGCGGTTGATCACGGCTCGGTCGCCATCGTAAAGACCCCTCTTCCCCATCCCTGCTTCCCCCCTCCCGGCTGACTCGGACCCGGAATCCGGATACGCATAACATTATGAGTTTTTCGGATTCTGTCAAGTCCGGGTGTACTGTTCAGAGGTGTCCGACAGCAAGGTCGACCGACTCGCCCGGGTGCCGCTCTTTAGCGGCTGTGGCAAGCGGGAACTGTATTTCCTGGCCTTTCGAATGGACGAAGCGACGCTGAAGCCGGGCCAGGTGGTGATCCAGGAGGGACAGCCGGCCGAGACCTTCTACATCCTGGTGAACGGGAATGCGGAGGTCACGCGCCAGGGGAAGCCGGCGGCGCGCCTCGGGCCCGGGGATTTCTTCGGCGAGATCGGCATGTTGACCGGTGGGCCCGCAACCGCAACGGTGGTCGCGGATGGTCCGGTCGAGGTGCTGGCGCTACGGCATGGGCAGTTTCAGGACGCCATCAAAGCCAACCCGGCCTTAGCCCAGCAGGTGATCGCAGCGATGGCTGAGCGCCTGCGCGCCAACGCGATGGCCTGAGGGTACGAGACGGGAGGGGCGACCGCAGCCTTCGACGCGGCCGCCCCAGGTCGAACTGTCTAGCGGACGCCGGCCGGCGCGAGGATCTCGGTGAAGTAGATTTCGAAGACTTCCGTCTTCACATCGCGACCGCCAAACTTCTTGACGGCGTCGGCGCGCAGCTCGCTGATCGACGCTTCGCTCTTCTGCAGATCCATCTCCGTGTCCCAGACGGAACCGGCGAACGTCTTGCCGGTCTGCCGGTTTACGAAGAAGAGGGCCGTCCGAGCGCCGGACTGCTTCTGGATCGACGGCACAACCTTCTCTTTGAAGTTGGCGATGGCCTTGTCGATCTGGGCCGGATCGCCCTGGACCGTGGTGATGCGCGACCATACGCTCGACTTCGGCGACTTGAAGCGCTCGAGCATTGCGACTTCGCACTCATCGTCCTCGACGATGCTGCCGCCATTCTTGGCCAGAATCTTGAGCGCCTCGGGGCGCACCTGACCGCGGGCTTCTTTCATCGCGGTCTCTGATTCCCAGTAGGTCACGGTCAAGCCGTCGCCGGTCTTCCGATTGCCGGTGAGTGACGCGCCCGCGAAGCCCTTTTGCTTCTTGAGGATGGGCAGGATCTCCTGGGTCCACAGCTTGATGTTCTCGTCAAGCTTCTTGGGGTCGTTCTTCACGCGGACGACGCGGACGAACGAATTGACGCGATTCTGATCTGGCATGCGATATCTCTCCTTGCCCGACTGCTTAGCGGCTGTCAGGCTAATGGGGGATCGACCTTAAGGACCTAGGCTCAGGCTCGATCCTGAGAAGGAGGGCGTCAAAGCGCCCTGACGGTGCCTTGCTTCTTGTTATACCCGTATAGGACGGTGTTCACCCCACGCCAACATCGTGTCACGGAGAGTTGGTTGTGGCCAGCCAGAGCGCGAGGCGATCCGACTTGGAAAGGCTCAAGACGCGTCGCGACCTTCGTTATCTGCCGCCGGCGAATAGGCCTCGACCTCTCCTCTACCGGTGATCAGGGAGGTCCCAGGAAGGCGAAGTTGCCTATAGCCCCTTTCTGGGTCCCCGCTCGCTCTTGAGACCCATTCCTGTGTTGAAGAGGACCACGTCCTCTTTGCCAGTGAGGAACGTGTCACGGCGCAGCGTCTTCAGGGCGGCCCAGGTGGCGGCGCCCTCCGGAGAGGCGTAGACACCGACTTCCCGAGCCATTTCCAGCTGTCCGGCGCGGATCTCGTCATCGGTAACCGCCAGGGCTGTCCCGCCGCTTTCGCGGATCGCGTTCAGCACCAGGTAGTCCCCGATCGCGGCCGGCACCCGGATTCCAGCCGCGATGGTGGCCGCCCCTTCCCATGGACGCGCCTGCTCGGCGCCCTCCTCGAAGGCCCGAACGAGCGGTGCGCAGCCGGCCGCCTGCACGACCACCATCTTGGGCCGTTTCGGTCCGATCCAACCCAGGGTGCCGAGCTCCTCGAACGCCTTCCACATGCCGACGATCCCGGTGCCACCACCGGTCGGAAAGATGATCACGTCCGGGAGGCAGCTGGCGCCCCAGCCTCCTTGCTCGGCCAGTTCCAGCCCGAGGGTCTTCTTGCCCTCCTGCCGGTACGGCTCCTTGAGCGTGGCCAGCTCGAACCATCCGTGCTCCAGGGCTCGCTGGTGGATGACCCGACCCGCCTGGTCGATCAGCCCATCTATAAGGATGATGTCGGCGCCACTCACCTGCATCTCGACCAGGTTGACCGGCGGCACGTCACGGGGCACCGCGACGTGAGCCGTAAGGCCCCCGGCAGCCGCATACGCGGCGGCGGCCGAGCCCGCGTTGCCCGCACTGGGCAGCGCCACCTCGCGAACTCCCAGCTCCTTGGCCCGGGAGATCGCCGCGGCCATGCCTCGAGCCTTAAAGCTCCCTGTCGGGTTCTTGCCTTCGTCCTTGATGCTGAGCCGGCCACGCTCGAACCCGAGCCGCGTTGATACACCGGTGGAGACGCGCAGCAGCGGGGTCATGCCCTCGCCAAGGGCGATCACGTTGGCCGGATCGCGGACCGGCAACAGCTCGTGGTAGCGCCACATGTCCCAACGACGACCGCGGAAATCATCTGGCGTCACGGACTTCTTGACGGCCGGCAGGTCGTAATGGGCGAACAGAACCTTTCCGCATGCCGGGCAGACTCCCTCAAGCGTGTCGGCGTCCAACTCGCCCCCGCAGGCGGTGCACTCCAGTTTCTGCAAGAAGCTCTGCCAGCCAGCTGTCATCTGACTCATTAAAAGACAGAGGCCCGGCACGCGATGCCGAGCCTCTGAACGCAGTCGAATGAATCTGTCTAGCGTTCGGTGCCGCAGGCCTGACGGACGGCGGCGTGGGCCGCGTCTTTCTGCGCCTTTTCGGCCTTATCTTCGGCCTTCTGAGCGGGGTTATCGTTCGCGTGCTCGTCCTTGTCGAGCTTATTCGCCTGGCGCTCAGCCTGATCCTCAGCCTTGTCGGCGGCATTAAAGGCCTTCATGGCGTTCTGCGCCGTCAGACAAGCGGTCGTCGGGGTCGGTTCACAGGCAGCGCGAACGGCAGCGTGCGCCGCGTCCTTTGCCGCCTTCTCCGCCTGGTCTTCGGTCTTATCGGCGGCCTCTTGCTGTGCTTCCGTGGCCTCCGAGTCGAGCCGCGCCGCCTGCCGCTCGGCGGTGTCTTCCGTCCGGTCCTGCGTCGCGAGCAGCTGCATCGCTGCGATGGCCGCCTGGCAGGCGGCGCTGTTTGCGACCGGTGCGGCCGGCTTCTTTTGGGCCGGCTTCAACGTCGGCTTCGACTCCGGCTTGTCGTGATCCTCGGCGAACGCGCTGGTGGCCGGGACGGCCATCGCCAAAACGACGCTTACCGCAAGCGCGGCAAACCGCCCGCCACTCATCCCTCCTCGAAACGTCAACATTCGTTTGCCTCCCTTTGAGGGCACTCGAGTCCCTCCTAGATGCAAACGGGGGTTCGCCTGAGGCCAGGCCCGCCAGGTGGGCTATCGGGCTACGTCGAACAGCGCAGCCGGCCGGCCGCCGCGGGCCACCGGAACAGGTGCGTCATCGCGGCGCTACGGAGAGTGTAAACGAGTGAGGACTCTGACACCCTAGCTGCCTTCGGATTTTGTCACCGCGGTGAACTGTGGTCGCTTCCAATAGTTGCGCCATGGATGTGCCTTCGAAGGCTTGTACGGTTGTCGTGGCTTC
>JBDTEO010000020.1:0-148918 GCA_039922495.1 Candidatus Dormiibacter sp. | reverse complement strand
GGCACGTGCGCCCGTGCCAGTACCTCGAAGATGGCGGAAGCCTGAGGCACAATATGTGGGATACTCAAGCCGCATGAAATGCCCATATTGTGGTCACGACGACCTCAAGGTCGTCGATTCGCGGGATTCCGATACCGGTGAGTCGATCCGTCGCCGGCGGGAGTGCCTGGAGTGCACCAAGCGCTTCACCACCTACGAGCGGATCGAGGCCGTTCCCCTCTACGTGATGAAGAAGGATGGGCGGCGAGAGGATTTCGACCGCCAGAAGCTCTTTGGCGGCCTGATGAAGGCCACCACCAAGCGGGAGATCTCCCCGAGCGCGGTTGAGCGCGTCGTCGACGAGATCGAGGCGGAACTCCGGACTCGTGGGAAGGTGGAGATTCCGTCGCGGGAGGTCGGTGAGCTGGTGATGGACAAGCTGCGAGCCCTCGACGAGGTCGCCTACATCCGCTTCGCCTCCGTCTATCGCTCCTTCATGGACCTGCAAGAGGTCAAGCACGAGATCGACCAGCTGCTGACTCGAGAAAAGCGGGGCTGAGCCATCCGCGCCCTCGAGATTCCGGAGGTCGTTCGGCAGGCAGGCTTTAAGCCGCTCCACGGCTACAGTACGACGGCGCTCGGCTCGCTGGGGCTCAACGGCTCGCCCGAGCCAGACGTGGTGATGCGGCGCCGCGAAGACTTTGCGCGGGAGGTCGGGTTCGACCTTGGCCGTGCGCTCTTTACGGTCCAGGAGCACGGCGCGGTGGTTCGCGCCTTCCATCGGGCCACGCCCGAGGGAGGCCAGTGCGTCCTGGGCACGGATGCCCTGTCGACTGACGTCCCGGGCCAGGCGCTGGTAACCTACCACGCCGATTGCTACCCGGTCTTCTTCTTGGACCGGGGGAGAGGCGTCGTCGCCGGGGCCCATGCCGGCTGGCGTGGCTCGCTCAGTGGCGTGGCCACCCAGACGCTCCAGGCGATGCACCTGGCCTACGGAACCGAGCCGGAACAGCTGCAGGTCCTGATCGGCCCCGGCATCTGCGCTCATTGTTACGAGGTCGGCGCGGACGTCGCCGCCCAGTTCGTCAAACGCTACGCCCGCGAATCACGCTACCTGGCGCGAGCGGGCGGAGGGCTGCACCTCGACCTCGAGGCGGTGATCCGATTGCAACTCGAGGACCAGGACGTGCCGGCCGCCCAGATTTCGGCGACCGGCTGGTGTACCAGGGAGGAGCCGCGCTGGTTTTCCCACCGTGGTAGCCGCCCGGGTCGCTTCCTTGCCGCGATCGTCGCGCCCTGAGTTGCCGGCGGTGCTCGCGGCAAATCTGGACCGGGTCCGCTCTACCATCGAGCAGCACGCGGTCCGAGTGGGACGCAACCCGAACAAGATTTTGCTGGTCGCGGTGACGAAAACGGTGCCAGCCTCCACGGTCCGGGAGGCGATCGCGGCCGGCCTGCGCATGCTCGGCGAGAACCGGGTCCAGGAGGCGTTACCGAAGATGGACGAGATCGGTGAGGGTCAGGCGGAGTGGCACCTGATCGGCCATCTCCAGCGCAACAAGGTCCGATTCATCGAGGGGCGGTTCGCCATGGTCCAGTCGGTGGACAGTGTCGGGCTGGTGGAGGCCCTCGACAACCGCCTGCAGCGCACGCTCGACGTCCTGATCGAGGTGAACGTGGGCGAGGAGCCGCAAAAGACCGGCGCCGTCCCATCAGCCCTGGACGGCATTGCGCGAGCGGTGACGGCGTCGACGCGCTTGCGCCTCAAGGGGTTGATGACGATCGCCCCGCAGTCGTCCGACCCGGATGCCGCGCGGCCCGTTTTCCGGCGTCTGGCAGGCATGCGGACGGCCCTGGCCGAGCGTCTCGGGACCCCTTTGCCCGTGCTGTCCATGGGCATGACTGAGGACTACGGCGTCGCGGTGGAGGAAGGAAGCACCATGCTACGATTGGGCCGCGCGCTTTTCGGACCGCGCTGATATCCAGTGCAGACCGTCATCAGCTACCTGCACGCGTTCGCCCAGGTCCTGGTCTACCTCTACATCTGTGCCATCGTCGCGAGGGCGGCGGCGTCCTGGTTCGTGCGAGATTTTCGCAGCGCCCTGATGAGCTTCCTGGTCGATGTCACCGAGCCCGTCCTGGCACCGCTTCGGCGGATCATCCCGAGCGGCATGGGCATCGATTTTTCACCGATGATCGCCATCGTGGCGCTCTACGTGCTCGGACAGTTCCTCGCCTGATTCTCACCAACTAGAATTGGCGACCATGTTCGAGGAGGTGTCGACGCGTGTCAATTTTCCTGAGCTGGAGACGAATGTCTTGCGATTTTGGAAAGAGCAGGACATCTTCCATCGCAGCCTGAACCAGCGTCAGGGACGGCCGCCGTTCATCTTCTACGATGGACCCCCGACGGCGAACAACCTTCCCGGCATTCACCACGTGCTGGCGCGCGCCCTCAAGGATCTGTTTCCCCGTTACAAGACGATGCGTGGGTTCTACGTCGAGCGAAAGGCTGGTTGGGATACCCACGGGCTTCCAGTCGAGATCGAAATCGAGAAGCAGCTCAAGTTCACCGGCAAGCAGGACATCGAGAAATATGGGATCGAGGCCTTCAACCGGCTCTGCCGCGAGAGCGTCTTCAAATACATCGGCCAATTCGCCGAGGTCACCGAGCGGATGGGCTACTGGGTCGACCTCGACAAGGCGTACCGAACCCTGGACACCACGTATATGGAAAGCGTCTGGTGGATCCTGAAGCAGGTCTGGGACAAGCAGCTGCTCTTCCAGGGCTTCAAGGTGGTGCCCTACTGTCCGCGCGACCAGACGCCATTGTCAAGCCACGAACTGTCGCTGGGGTACCGGGACGACACCGAGGACCCGTCGGTCTACGTCAAGTTCGAGCTGGAAGACGAGCCGAAGACGTTCTTTCTCGCCTGGACCACGACGCCCTGGACCTTGCCGGGCAACGTCGCCCTGGCGGTGGGGCTGGACATCCCGTATGTCCGAGTCCGGCAGGGCGACGAGCGCCTGATCCTGGCAAAGGCCCGCCTTGGCGTCCTGGAGGGCGCCTACGAGGTCGAGGCGGACGTCGACGCCCGGTCACTCCTCGGCAAACGTTACCTACCGCTCTATCGCTACCTGCTGCCGGACCAGCCGGCGTTCTACGTCGTTGACGCGGACTTTGTTGCCATCGAGGACGGCACCGGCATCGTGCACACGGCGGCCGCCTATGGCGTCGACGACCTGGAGCTGTGTCTCAAGAAGGGCATCCCGGTGCGCCATGTCGTCGATCTGCAGGGAAAGTTCAAGCCCGAGGTCGAGCCCTTCGCCGGACTGTTCGTCAAGAAGGCGGATTCAAAGATCATCGACGACCTGACCCAGCGCGGTTTGATGTATCGAGCGGAGACCATCAAGCACACGTATCCGTTCTGCTGGCGCTGTGGCACCCCGCTGCTCTATTACGCCCTGACTTCGTGGTTCATCAAGACCACGGCGGTCAAGGACCAGTTGATCCGCAACAACAGCCAGGTGAACTGGGTCCCGGCCTTTGTCGGGACCGGCCGGATGGGTAACTGGCTGGAGACCCTCGTCGATTGGTCGCTTTCGCGATGGCGATACTGGGGAACCCCGTTGCCCATCTGGGTCTGCGAACAATGCGGGGAGCAGCGCTGCGTCGGGTCGGTGGCCGAGCTCGGCCTGACGTTGCAGGATGATCTCCATCGTCCCTACATCGACCGCGTCACGCTTCCTTGCGAGAAGTGCGGCGGCGTGATGCGACGCGTCCCGGACCTGATCGACGTCTGGTTCGACTCGGGCAGCATGCCGGTCGCGCAGTATCACTACCCGTTCGAAAACACCGAGCTCTTCAAGAAGCGCTTCCCCGCGGACTACATCGCCGAGGGCCTGGACCAGACTCGCGGCTGGTTCTTCAGCCTGCTGGCGATCGCCACCATCCTGTTCGATCAGCCGGCCTTCAAAAACGTGATCGTGAACGGGACGGTGCTCGATAAACAGGGCCGCAAGATGAGCAAGTCGCTCAAGAACTCCGTCGACCCGATGGAGGTCATGAACAAGTTCGGCGCCGATGCGACCCGGTGGTACTTCTTCAGCGCGGTGGCGATCGGCAACGACTACCGCTTCGATCTGTCCGCGGTCCAGGATGTCGTACGGCGGTTCCTCCTGATCCTCTGGAACACATACGGGTTCTTTGCCAACTACGCGCGGCTCGATGGGTTCGATCCCGACGCCCAAGCGATTCCGGTGTCGGCTCGCGGATCGCTTGACCGCTGGCTCCTTGCCGAACTGGGCGCGACGATCGCGGACACCGAGAAGGCCCTGGAAGCCTACGATCCGCCAACGGCGGCCCGCCGTCTCGAGGCGTTCGTCCTTGACCTCTCCACCTGGTACGTGCGGCGGTCGCGTCGCCGCTTCTGGAAGTCGGAGTCGGACACGGACAAACGCAGTGCGTACCAGACGCTCTACGGGGTACTGGTCAGCGTGAGCCAGCTGCTGGCCCCCTTCATGCCGTTCGTGTCAGACGCGATCTACCGGAACCTCGCCGCCGGCAAGGCCGGCATGCCGCAGAGCGTCCACCTCTGCGACTGGCCGGCGGCAGCGCCCGAGTGGGCGGACGACGACCTGCGCCAGCAGATGGCGACGGTCCGGCGGCTGGTCGCGAATGGGTTGGCCGCCCGGAATGCTGCCGGGATCAAGGTTCGGCAGCCGCTGCGGGGCGTCCAGATCGCCGACCGTCCATTGCGACCGGAGCTCGAGGGCATCCTGCTCGAGGAACTGAACATCAAGACAGCGAGCTATGCGGGCGAAGGAGGCGCACTCACCCTCGACACCGAGATCAGCGAGGAGCTGAAGCTCGAGGGCCTAGCCCGTGACCTGGTGCGAAAGATCCAGGACCTTCGCAAGCAGTCGGGCTTCTCGGTCGAGGATCGCATCCGGCTGACCTACGACGGCGACGGGCTGCTGGTGGCGGCGCTCGAGCGCTGGCGCGATTTCATTGCCACGGAGACGCTTGCCGTGTCGATGGTGCGCGGTTCGGCGCCCGAGGGCGCCTCGACGGAGACATTCCGGATCGAGGGGCAGGAGCTGAGCGTCGGCGTCATCCGGGTGGCGCATCCTGCGTAAGGTCAGGAGCTACGCAATGCTCGCCGCGATCGCCGCCATCGTGATCGCTGTTGACCGGGTGACGAAGGTCTTCATCGAGCGCCGCTTTGGGGTTCCCTACGGGCCACGTCAGGTGATCGACCACCTCATCTTCCTGACGGTGACGCGAAACCGGGGGGCGGCGTTCGGGCTCTTCCAGAACTTCACCCTCGGTTTCCTCGCGGTTTCGGTGGTCGTGCTGGCCGGCATCCTCATCTATTACTGGTCACTCCCGGCGGGCGACTGGTCGGCCCGGATCGGCCTGGCGCTGGTCTTCGGCGGAGCCCTGGCGAATGCCTACGACCGATTGGTCAAGGGCTCCGTCATCGATTTCATCCAGATCCCGCACTGGCCAATCTTCAACGTCGCCGATTCCTCGATCACGGTCGGCGTCACGATCCTCGTGCTTGGCGGCCTCTGGCGGAGCAGCCACCCACGGCGGGCTTGACCGACTCGCCGATCCACCTGGTGACGGCCGCATCCCCACGCCTGGACCAGTACCTGGCCGCCCTGCTCACCGACCTGAGTCGCAGCCGCGTGCACCGCCTGATCGAGGACGGACACGTCCATCTGAACGAGGCCCCGGCCCGGGCCGGTTCACGACTGCGCCCCGGCGACCGGCTCACCTGGCAGCTCCCGCCGACGGTCCCCACCACACTCGCTCCAGAGCCGATGGACCTTTGCGTGCTCTACGAGGACGCGGACCTGCTCGTGATCGACAAGCCGGCCGGCCTCGTCGTCCACCCGGGTCCGGGTCATGCGACCGGCACGCTCGTGCACGGGTTGCTCGCCCGCGGCCCGTCCTGGTCGTCGATCGGCGGCATCGAGCGTCCGGGGATCGTGCACCGCCTCGACCGCGATACCTCCGGCGTCATGGTCGTCGCCCGCAACGATGAAGCGCACCGCCACCTGACGCGGCAGCTTCAGGAGCGCACCATGTCACGCCAGTACCGCGCGATCGCGGTCGGCGAGTTACCCGAACCACGCGCCCGCATCGAGGCGGCGATCGGGCGCGATCCCAAGCATCGCCAGCGGATGGCGGTGGTGGCCGAGGGTCGCAGCGCTGTCAGCGAACTGCGCCGCCTCGCGCTGGCGCCCGGCCACACCCTGCTCGAGGTCGCGCTCGGCACCGGCCGCACCCACCAGATTCGCGTCCATCTCGCCTATATCCGCCATCCGGTGCTCGGCGATCCGATCTACGGGCACCGGTCGCCCCTGATCGCCCGCCCCGCGCTGCACGCCGAGGTGCTCACCCTGCGGCACCCCCGCACTGATCGATCCATGACCTGGAGCAGCCCACCGCCCGATGACTTCGAGGCGGCGTGGCTCGCGGTTTCGACTCGTACAATGCGGTGAAGATGCGCCAACCCGGGGCCGGGCTCTTGATCGTGATCTCAGGGCCGAGCGGCGTCGGGAAAGATACGGTCTTGCGCCGGCTCTTTCAGATGGCGCCCGATCTCAAGTACTCCGTCTCCTACACGACCCGCCCGCCGCGCCCTGGCGAGGTCGACGGCCGCAGCTACAGCTTCGTCGGCGAGCCGGAATTCCTGCGGCTGATCGAACAGCGGGAGTTCCTCGAGTGGGCCAAGGTCTACGACCACTATTACGGCACGTCGCGGAAGCGCGTCGACGAGGCGCTCGACCGAGGGGAGGACATCATCCTGAAAATCGATGTCCAGGGCGCCACCTTCGTGCGGCGACGGAAACCGGACGGTCTCTTCATCTTTATCACGCCACCCTCGACGCAGGAGTTGCTCAACCGGTTGACAGGGCGCAACACGGAGTCGCCCGACGCGCTCGCCATCCGCCAGCGGGAGGCACTGGTGGAACTCGGGTTGGCCAAGGAGTACGAGCACGTCGTCTGCAACCGCGATGTCGATGAGACGGCGAGAGAGATCCTGGCCAAAATCAGCGCCGAGCGCGAGCGACGTGGCATCCCGACATGACCGCGAGGGGCATGACCGCGACGGGCGGGTTGCGTGGGCGCCGCGTGGCCTTGGGAGTCACCGGCGGCATCGCCGCTTACAAGGCGATCGAGTGCGTCCGGCTCCTGACGGAGGCCGGGGCCGAGGTCCGGGTAGTCATGACGCCGGAAGCGACGCGCTTTGTCGCGCCGCTGACGTTCGAGGCACTTTCGGACCACCCCGTGGCGTCCGACTGGCTGAAGGCGAAGGGCGCGGGGGAGCCGCATGTGGAACTGTCCCAATGGGCGGAGGTGGTGGCGATCGTGCCGGCGACCGCGAACACGATCGCCAAGCTGGCGACCGGCCTGGCTGACGAGATTCTATCCGGGACCGTGCTGGCCAGCCGGGCGCCGCTCGTCCTGGCCCCCGCGATGCATGACCGCATGTTCAGCCATCCCACGACCCAGGAACATCTTCGGACCCTTACGTCCCGTGACGCGGTCGTCGTGATGCCGACCCGGGGCCGCCTCGCCTCGGGGGAGTCGGGCATGGGACGGTTGGCGGCGGCGAGCCGTATCGTGGCCACGATTGAGGCGGCGCTCAATGGACGCTACAACCTCACCGGGACCCGGGTCGTGGTCAGCGCCGGCGGGACCCGGGAGGCGATCGACCCAGTGCGATTCGTGGGCAACTTCTCGAGTGGCAAGATGGGACGCGCGCTGGCCGAGGTCGCGGCGGCTCGTGGCGCGGAGGTCACGCTGGTGACGACCGTGCCGGCGGACCTCGAAGGCGTGCACGAAATCGCGGTGACCAGCGCCAGGGAGATGCTGGCCGCGCTCCAATCGGCGCTTCCGCAAGCCGACATCCTGGTGATGGCCGCGGCGGTCGCGGACTACGCCCCGGAGACGGCGGCGCCGTCCAAGCTGCATCGCGGCAAGGGGCCGCTCAGCCTGACGCTGCCACCGAACGTCGATGTCCTGCAGCAGCTGGCGCCGCGGGATGGGCTGTTTCGAGTTGGCTTCGCGGCCGAGACGGAGGAGCTGACCTCGCGCGCCAGGGAAAAGCTTGAGCGCAAGGGCCTCGACATGATCGTCGCCAACCAGGTGGGGAGTCCGGAGCAGGGGCTGGGAAGCGATTACAACGCCGTCACGATCCTCTTTGCAAAGGGGGCGCCGATCGAGGTGCCGCGCGCCTCCAAGGGGGAAGTCGCGGCGCGAATCTGGGATGCGATTGATGCCGCTCGCCACCCGGCGTCCTGAGGTCGCCGTTCGGTCCATCGCGCATGTGGCCGTGGATGCCCGGGTCGGCAGCCAGACCGGGATCTTCGACTACCTGATCCCGGAGCCGCTCGCGGGGCAGATCGGTATCGGGCAGCGGGTGCGCGTACCCTTCGGCCGCCGCAGCGTCACCGGGTTCGTCTGCGCGGTGGACGAGGCGCCCGGCGTGATCGAGCTGAAGCCGATCGAGGCCGTCGTCGACGCCGAGCCCATGCTGCCGGTCGAGCTCGTCGAACTGGCCGGGTTCGTAGCGGACCACTACCTGGTGCCGCTCGACGAGGTGATCCGGGCCGCGGTTCCGCCCAGGGTTCGCCTGGCGGTGCGCAAGCCCGGGACCCGCCGCCGGCGGAGCCGGATCCTGACTGCCGGCGGGTCCAGCGCGAGTCTCGCGGCGGCGGCTGTCGAGCTCGAACCGGACCAGCAGGCGGCGATGGAGCGGATCGCGATCAGCCTCGGACGGCAGGAGTCGCAGGTGTTCCTGCTGCACGGGGTGACCGGCAGCGGGAAAACCGAGGTCTACCTGGCCCTGCTCGACCAGGTCCTGCGCGATGGCGGCCAGGGCCTGGCCTTGATTCCGGAAATCGCCCTGACCCCGCAGACGGTCGCCCGGTTCGGCGCGCGCTTTCCGGGGCGTCTCGCCGTACTCCACAGCGCCCTGACCGAGGCCGAGCGGGCGGCGGAGTGGTGGCGCATCCGCCGCGGCGAAGCGGACATCGTGATCGGTCCGCGGGCCGCCGTCTTCGCGCCGCTGCCGCGACTTCGGCTCATCGTCATCGATGAGGAGGAGTCGTCGGCCTTCAAGCAGGAACGCACCCCCCGATACCACGCTCCGACCGTCGCCCGATGGCTGGCGCAACGCACACGCTCGGTCCTCGTCCTCGGGAGCGCCACCCCGAGCGTCGTCAGCTACGCCCGCGCGGTCGCCGGGGAGGATCGCCTGCTGGAGCTTCCCCATCGGGCGTTGGGACGGAGCCTGCCTCCAGTCACGGTGGTGGACATGCGCCGCGAGATCCGGGCGGAGCAGTTCAGCCCGCTGAGCCGCGCCCTCCAGGACGGGATCGGCCAGGCGCTAGCCGAGCGGCATCAATCCATCCTGTTCCTCAATCGGCGCGGCCTAGCCACCTTTGTCCTCTGCCGCGATTGCGGTCGGGTGCGCGAATGCCCCCATTGCAGTGTCGCCCTCGTCTACCACGCCTCCCTCGCGCGGCTGCAGTGCCACTACTGCGGGAGCGTCGAGCCGATGCCACGCCGCTGCCCGGAATGCGGCAGTCGCTTCATCAAGAGCTTCGGGGTCGGGACCGAGCGCATCGAGCAGGAGGTGCATAAGCTGTTTCCCGGTGCACGCGTGGCCCGGCTCGACCGCGACATTATGAAGACCCCCGAGGCGGCGGACCTCGTCTTCGATCGCATGGTCCGCGGCGACGCCGACGTGCTGGTCGGCACCCAACTGGTCGCCAAGGGATTCGACCTCCCCAACGTCACGACTATCGGCGTCGTCAACGCCGATACCAGCCTGCACTTTCCCGACTACCGATCCTCCGAGCGGACCTTCAGTCTCCTGACCCAGGTGGCGGGGCGCGCCGGCCGCGGCACCAGTCCCTCGCAGGTGTTCATCCAGACCTACACACCCGAGCACCCGGCGATCCGGCACGCCCGCTACCACGACTATCGAGGCTTCTTTCGCGAGGAGTTGGAGGTCCGCCGTCAGTACAAATTCCCGCCCTTCAGCGAACTGATCATGGCGACCTACTCGCATCGAGACGAGAAGCGGGCGGAAGCGGAATCGCGCACGGCGGCCGAACATCTGTCTGCTACAATCGGGCTGCTCAATTTGGGCGACATCGAGGTCCTTGGACCGTCTCCCGCCTTTCTCTACCGCCTCAAGGATGAGTTCCGGTTCGAGGTGACGATTCGGGGGCGCGATCTCCACCGACTCGCCGACCGGGTGCCGCGGGGTCGGGGATGGAGCCTCGACGTCGACCCGATGTAGCGCAAACCATGGCTGTCCTTTCAATCCTGACCCAGGAAGCGCCCATTCTTCGCCAGAAGGCGAAGCGGGTGTCGCGCGTCGACAGCGGCATCCGGCAACTGATCGATGACATGGTCGACACCATGGTGGCGGCGCCGGGCGTGGGCCTGGCCGCGCCGCAGGTTGGGGTCGGCCTGCGGGTGGTCGTGATCAAGACGGACACGAATCTGCACACCCTGGTGAACCCGGAGATGGTCAAGTGGGAAGGCGAGCAGGTCGGCATGGAAGGCTGCCTGTCGGTGCCCGGGTACGTCGGCGAGGTGAAGCGCCACATGCAGGTGGTCGCCCGCGGCCTGAACCGCCACGGCAAACCGGTCAAGATCAAGGGTGATGGCTTGCTTGCGCGCGCCATCCAGCACGAAATCGATCACCTCGACGGCATCCTATTTACGGACCGCTTGACCAGCCTCGAGACCCTGCGCAAGGTCGAGCCGCAGGAAGAGGAGAAAGAAGCGGAGCTCGTCGGCGCCTAGCCTGCGGATCGTCTTCGCCGGGACGGCGGCCTTTGCCGTTCCGAGCCTGCGCCGGCTGGTTGCGGCCGGACACATGGTTCCGCTCGTCGTGACCCAGCCGGACCGACCCGCCGGGCGGGGCCTTCGGACGCTCAGCTCCCCAGTCAAGCTTGCCGCGAGGGAGCTCGGCCTCGAAGTCTTCCAGCCGCAACGGATCAAGGACCGGGCCGCCATCGACCCCATCCGCAAGGTGGGCGCCGACCTGCATGTGGTGGTCGCCTACGGCCAGATCATTCCGCCGCCGCTGCTCGCGGTTCCGCGCCTTGGCACCGTGAACGTGCATGCCTCGCTGCTGCCGCGCCACCGCGGCGCCGCCCCGATTGTCTGGGCGATCCTCTCCGGGGATTCGCAGACCGGCGTCACGATCATGCAAATGGATGCCGGTCTCGACACCGGCCCGATCCTCACGCAGGACGCGACGCGAATCGCACCGGATGAGACTGCTCGCTCGCTCGAGTCACGACTGGCCGAGCACGGTGCCGACTTGTTGGTCGCCACGCTGCCGCGCCTGGCGAACGGTTCCGTCGAACCGGTGCCGCAGCCGGCCGACGGCGCCACTTACGCGCGCCGCCTTACCTCCGAAGATGGCAAGCTGGATCCGCAGACCATGTCCGCAATTGAGATCGACCGACGCGTCCGCGCCCTGACCCCGCAGCCCGGCTGCTGGATCACGGTGAACAGCGCCTCGGTGAAGCTCCTTGCCGGGCACCTGCCGAATAGCGCCGGTGGCGACGGGCTGGCGGTGGAAACCGTCGATGGCACCTACGTGATTGACGAGGTGCAGCCGGCCGGGGGCCGTCCGATGAGCGCGGCCGCCTGGACACGGGGACGTCGATGAGCCCACGGGCGAAGGCGGACACCGATCCGACGATCGCCAACAACCGGGCGGCATACCACAACTACTTCATCACGGAAACCATCGAGGCCGGCATCGAGCTGCAGGGCACCGAGATCAAGTCGTTGCGTGAAGGGGGCGCCAACCTCCGCGAGGGTTATGTCGCAATCAAAGGGGCCGAGGCATTTCTGGTCAATGTCCACATCAGCCCGTACGAACGCGGCCACAGCAGCAACCACGAGGCGAAGCGGGAACGCAAGCTGTTGCTCCATCGCGCCGAGATCATTCGGCTCGGGATCACGATCAAGCAGAAAGGGCTGACCATGGTCCCGCTCCGGCTCTACTGGCTGCGAAATCGTGTGAAGCTCGAGATCGGCCTGGCGAAGGGCAAGCGGCTCTACGACAAGCGCGAGTCGATCGCCGCCAAAGATGCGCGGCGCGAAATGGACCGCGCCAGCAAAGTCCGGGCTTGATGTTGGCCCTTAAGCAAGCGAGTCTTCGGTGAGTCTTCTGTCGAGGTGACTGTACGCACCGTGGCGCCGTCCAGCGGCTCATGCGCGGCTCGCCCTGCGGGCTCGCTCACCCGGCCTACGCGAAAGCTCGCCTGCGGCGCGTGTCGGGGTATGATTACTCTGCTCCAGCGGGCTGGCGGGGGCGCCAGGTCTCGACGGGGTAGTGGTCTGCAAGATGGCGAGCCGTGTCGCCGAGCACGTAAAAGCGGCAAGGCTATAAACGCCAATCGCGAACTGGCTTACGCTGCGTAAGTAGCTAAGTCACCCGGGGTTCGCCCCGGCGCCGGTCCGTTCTGGGTCAGCAGGAGCGGTCACCGGCGGAAAATCAGCTGAATCGCTTCCGGCGGGCGTCGCGGCCGCCGGGGGGACTTTCCACCGCGACTGGCCGTAACGGATCCGGTCTCATGGGAGCCGTTTCGGCGAGATGAAATCCGGGACTACGCTCGTAGATGTCTTGCGGGACGCTGCTTCGGACGCGAGTTCGATTCTCGCCGCCTCCACCAGCCGGCCGGAGCCGGGCGCTCTGACGCGCTAGCCGGTCGCCGAGGAAAAGCTGAACGACCGGACGATCGCGTCGAACTCGGTCGTGTAGCTCGAACCAGGCGCCTTCTCGATCACCAGGGTATTCGCCTGGTGCTCGAACACGATGTATACGGCTCCGGCCGCCGGCCCGGATTCGGTGACGTCGATGCGGTCGGCCGCGACACCGGCGATCTGGGTCTGGCTGACCTGATTGGACTGGGTCAGGCTGGCCTCCACCGCGGCTTTCGGACCTGCGACCACCCGGACCTCGACGGGCGGCTGGAACCCGGTCTGGGTCAGGACGTGCGTCGGCACACTCGACGGTGGTCCGAAGGCAACCACGCTCAGGGCGCCGCCGGAGCCAGGCTCAGCGGTGTAGTCGCGCGTGGCCCACCCGTTGGGGAAACAGAGCCGGTAACCGAGCGTCGCGTGCTGGTAGACCTGACCGGTCTGGCAGGCACTCGATGAAGGCGAAGCCTGGAGTGGCGGCTGCTGGTCCAAGGCCGTGCCACACCCAGCCAGCGACGCCAGCCCCAGCCCGGCGGCGAGGAGCCGCGCAACCAGTCGAACCACCGTTTTGAAGCGTACAGGAAACCCGGCGGACTGCTGAGGTCCCGCTTACCGGAAGAGGGCGGCGGCCAGCCACCAGCCGATCAGGACGCCGGCGATCGCCGGGGCGATGCCGCCGAAGCGGCTCACCAGGGCGACGGCCTGCGCCGGAATGACCCAGAAAACGGCGACCGGATCGGCCTGGGCAACCCCCACCCGCGCTTGCTCGGCAACCGGACCCGCTTCCTCGTAGGCCGGGAGCGCGTGGGTGGCGAACGCGAAGCCGAGCCAGAGCTGGATCCACGTCAGCCAGGTCATCGGGAGGTGTAGGACGGCGCGAGGCGTGAGTGCCGGCGCCAGGCAGATCAGCGCCAGAATGAAGAGCACCAGCGTCGGCAGATACGCAACCGCAAGGGCGCTCCCGAGGCGGTTCGGGGCTTCGTAGACCGTGTAGCCCGCAGGGTCGTCAAGCGAGAAGAAGGCAACTTCGTCGATCAGCAACCCGAGACGGTGCGCCACCGTGGCCTGGATGGCGGTCCGCAGCACCACGGCGGGAAACCCGAAGAGGTGGATGGTGCGGACCAGCAAGAGGGGAAAGGCACGGATCAGGGTGACCTGCGTCGTCGCCCGGGCTAACTTAACCGTATAGGGCGTGCCCCGGGTGACCGCGACGCGCGCCATGCTGCCGACCTGCTCGACCCCGGATCGGACAACCGGGACGGTCCGGCTGCGCCATTGCCTCCAGGGCAGCGCGCGAAGTCGCCGCCAGGCCTCCTCGTAAATGGACGGCGGCAGCTCATCGGTCGTCACCGAAGACGACGGTAGGGGAATCACCGTCGCGCCACCGGCCTGCGGTGCCACCGGTTTGGGGCCGGCCGGCACGTCGAACGGCAGATTTTCCTGGATCGGATCCAAGCCCCCACTCATTTGGCGTTCACCTTCGGTGGCAGGTTGGCCTCGCGAACTTTGGCTAGCATCGCGAGCTGATCGGCCTGGGTGTCGAGCGTGATGCCCGGCTCGTAGCTGCGCGCGGTGTACCAGGCGGAGAGGCCGGCCCGGGCGTCATGGTCGAGCAGGTAGCAGTAGGCTTCGTAGCCCCAGGCCTTGGGGGAATTCGGGACGGCCTCGACGGCCTGCTCCATCTCGGCCGCGCAGCCGGCGTAGTCGTTGCCGCTCAGCCGTACCTTCCCCGCCTGGTAGTGGCTAAAGCCACTCCACGCGCCCGGGAGTCCGGCTCCGGCCAGGAGCGTCATGGCCAGCGTCACCCCAACCACGGCCAGAACCCAGCCGGGCATGGCCGGAAAGCTGCCGCGAGCACGCCGAATCGGCTCGCGGGCCGCCTCGTAGCGAACCAGCCGGTCGGCGATCTCCAGGTCCGACAGCTCGGCCAGCGCTGGCCGGCGCATCCGCCTGGCATCTTCTAGCAGCGCGATCGCGCCGCTCATGTCGCCGGCCGCAAAGCGCACGTCGGCTTTGAAGACCATTGCGTCACGCGCGCCCGGGTCGGCACGCAGCGCCCGGTCGAGATAGTCCTCGGCAGCCGCGGTTTCGCGGCGCCAGTAATGAATCATGCCGATTCCGAGGAGGGCGGCCGGATTCTTCGGATCCTGGCTCAGGACGGCGTTGTACTCGGCGCCCGCCCCCGCGAAGTCCGACGTCCGGATCCGGGCGAGGCCGAGCAGCGTGCGCGCATCGGTAAAGTCCGGGTGCGCATCCAGAATCCGCTTGAGCAGCGCGGCTGCCGGCTGTGGATCCTGGGCGCCCAGGAAGGCGTAAGCGAGGTAATAGGACGCGTAGGCATCGTCCGGGCGCTGCCGGACCTCGGCTGCCAGCAGCGGCAGGGCGCCTTCGAAGTCGTGCCGGCGAATGAGCGCCAGCCCATCATTCAGAGACATCTGGTGGCCTGCCGCGAGTAACGGCCGAACTCAGGCGGGCTTGCGTCAGGCGGCTTTATTCAGCCAGCGCTCGGCGATAAACGCCAGGAAGGCGCGGTCAAAGTCCAGCAGCTCCAACTTCGTGGTCGCGGGCCAGGTGGTACGCACCTCGTCCTGGAGCTTGCGGTACTCCTCGAGGTCGAGGCCCTGGGCGAATTCCCAGGCGCGGGCGGCCATCTCGGCGCTCAATGGTTTCATCGTGGTGCCTCTATCCAATACAACGGGCCAGCCACCGAAATGGCTTCGCACCCGTTGCATCACGCTACGTCCAAGCCACAAGGCGTGCCGGCCGCCGCTTGTCCTTTGGGGATGAAGTCCGACGCTAAGCCGGCCGATGCCGCGCGAGGTCCCGGATCGCCTCGAGGCTGCCGTGATCATCGAGCGACGAAAGGTCTCCAGGCGGGTCGCCGAGAAAGACGCTCCGGATCACGCGCCGGAGAATCTTGCCGTTCCGCGTCTTGGGCAGTCGCGGGATGACATGGACCGCGGCGGGTCGAAACGGCTTGCCCAGTGATCGCTCGACGCGCGCCGAAACTTCGGCCGGAATCGCCGCGATATCGGCCCCGGTCTGGCCCACGACGAAGACGACGACCACCTGGCCTTTCATCGGATGGGGGACCCCGACGGCCGCGGCCTCCACGACCCCAGGCCCGTCGAGCGCGGCCGCTTCCACCTCGGCCGGGCCGACCCGCTTGCCGGCAACTTTGATGGTGTCGTCCGAGCGGCCCAGGATGAACCAGAGGCCATCGTCGTCCACCAGCGCCCAATCGCCATGCACCCAGACGTCCGGCCATCGCGACCAGTAGGTCTCCAGGTAGCGCCCCGGATCCTTCCAGAAGCCAAGCGTCATCCCGACATACGGCTGGCGGACGACCAGCTCGCCAACCTTGCCCTCCACCGGCTTACCCCGGTCGTCGTAGACCGCGGCATCCACGCCCGGGATAGGTCCGGCGAAGCTGCCCGGACGGCACGGTGTGAGGAAATTCCCCGAGAGCAGGCCGCCCCCACACTCCGTTCCCCCGGAGTAGTTGATGATGGGCCGGCGACCCTGGCCAACCACCTGGAAGAGCCAGGTCCACGCTTCCGGGGTCCATGGCTCGCCGGTCGACGCAAAGACCCGTAGGCGGCCGAGCTGATGCTCCGCGCCGTATCGGTCCCCGGCGGCCATGAGCACCCGGATGAGGGTGGGCGAGATGCCCAGATGGGTGACTCCCTGCCGCTCCGCCACCGCCCAGATCCGTCCCGGTTCGGGATAGTCCGCCGCGCCGTCGTAGAGGACGGCGGTCGCTCCCAGCATCAGGCTGCCGAAGACGAGCAGCGGGCCCATCACCCACCCCATGTCGGTGACCCAGAGCATCCGGTCGCCCGCCTGCACGTCCATGCCGAACGCCCAGTCCTGGCCCGCTTTGATCGGCAGGCCGGCATGCCCGTGGATCGTGCCCTTCGGCCGCCCGGTGGTCCCCGAGGTATAGAGCAGCAGCAGCGGGTCCTCGGGTGACATGATCGCCGTTTCCACGCGGGGCCGGTCGCCGCCGATCAGGTCGTCCCAGCGGAGATCCCGCCCGTCGGTCATCGGCACCTCGATGCCGGCACAACGAACGACGACCATCTGGCGGAGCGCCGGCAAGCGGGCGGAGGCCTGATCGGCGATCGCCTTCATTCCGACCGGCCGTCCGCGGCGGATGGCGCCATCGGCGGTGATGAGCACGCTGGCCTCGGCATCCCCGAGCCGCTGCTGCATCGCCTCGGCGCCGAAACCGGAGAAGAGCGGAACCGCGATCGCGCCGAGCTTGGTGCAGGCAAGTAGCGCCACCGCATTCTCGATCACCAGTGGCAGATAAAGCCCGACGGCGGTGCCACGTCCCACCCCGATCGCCTGAAGGCCGGCGGCGGCACGCTCGACCATCTCCTCCAGTTCGCCATAGGTCAACTCGCTCCTGGCGCCGCTTTCGACCTCGGCGAGGAGAGCGAGGTTGGACGGCGTCGCCCGGCTGTGGCGGACCACCGCCGACTCGTAGGCGTTGAGGCGCCCGCCGAGAAACCAACGCGTAAAGGGGACGCCCGCCGAGGTATCCAGTACCGTCTCGTAGGGCGCCGACCAGACGATCCCAAGGTCCTTGACCATCGCATCCCAGAACCATCGTGGATCCCGCGTTGCCCGCTGGCAGAGGTCGGCGTAGCCGGTGCACCCGTGGGCGTTCAGGAATCGCCAGAGCCGGCTGGCGTGTACCTCGGTCTCCGACGGAGCCCAGCTCGCGGCCACGGAGCTCATCCAGCCTTCCGGGTATCGCCGGTCCAGAACCCCTGCGGATCGGCCTGACGGATGTAGGCGAGCTCCGCAGGGCTGGGCGGCGGCGTGGTCGGGACGTCAGCCTCGACCTCGAGCGCGAATCCGGTGGAAAGGCGGAGCGTGTCCACCGGGACACCGGGATGTAGCGTCTTGACGCCGAAGCGACCGCCCCGCAGGTCGAAGACGCCGAGCGTGGTGATGAGCGTGGCGGGCCCGCCCCGCCGACGCCCCGGGTAGTGTCCTGGGGAGGTGATGTAGGCGACATGCTCCCGAAAGCGCCGTGGTTCGTGCTCCATGATGAGAACGGTGCGCTGAGCCAGCGAGGCGATGTCGCCGGCGCCGCCACTCCCCGGGAGCCGCACCAGGCGACCGTCCGGATAGGTCCGAGTCGTGTTGAGGTTTCCCTCGGGGTCGATTTCGGCGCCGCCGAGGAACCCGACGTCGACCCGGCCCTGCTGCAGGAGGCTCATGACTTCGATCAAGCCGAGGCAGGCCACCGCGCCGGCAATGTTGGGCGGATCCCCCATCGTGTAGATGAAGCTTTCGGCCGGTCGGTCGCGGATCACGCCGTTCTCGAAGAGCCCAACCGCGTGCGGGGCATGCGTCGCTTTGGCCAGCCCGAAGCCCAGCAGCGGCAACCGCATCCCGACGAACACGATCTCGCGGTCGCGGATCTCCCGGGCGGCGGCCACCACCATCAATTCCCGGCTCGTGTACATGCTGGTCATGGGGCGAAGTTCGCCGGGGCCGCCAACCGCGTTGCCTCGACCCGCAGTCGTGCCAGGGCGGGATCGCCAAGCTTCCGGAGGTAGGCGGCCCGGTCTGGGACGCCGTGGACCCATTCCGAAAGCCAGGCCGCGTAGCCGTCGAGCGTTCGCGACGTGCGGTGGTAGTCAAGGAAGGGAGCGAAGTCCCGGTGCCAGTACCCCTGGACGGAGGCCGGCAGGGCCCCGCCCGGCTCTTCGACGACGGCGCTGACCAGGAACCCCGGAATCAGCGTCCGGTTCGGATCGCTGCGAATGACCTCGCGCGCGACGATCTCCTCGCAGATGACCACGGTTCGGCGGGCCGCATAGGCGGCTTCGACCGTGAGGCCGAGGTTTCCCCAGAGATGCGCATTTCCCTCCTCGTCCGCGCGCTGCACGTGGATGATGGCGACGTCGGGGCGCAGCGCGGCGACGGCCAGTAGGGATGGACCGCCGAAGGGATCATCCACCGAACGGATTCCAGGATGATCCTTGACGATGTCCCCGCCGATCCCGGTGAAGGTTGGCAGGTAGGGGAGACCCATGGCCGCCGCCTTCAAGGCCAGGCCCACACTGAAATTGGAATGGTCCACGACCTCGATCGGTCGCGGCATCCCATCCTCAACCGCCCGCCGGAAGGCGTACCCTGATCCGCCCGCCACGTTGCCGACCCAGGCCGCGACTACCCGGGCGACCGTACCCGCGCCAATCAATTGATCGAACGCCATGTCGGAAATGGGGCCGATCAGCGTCAGGTCGGTCCGGCCCTGCCGAATGATCTCGTGGACCGCGGCGAACGGAATGCCGGACTCGAGGGCGAGGCCAAGGGCAATCGCGTCGCCGTCGGCGACGTTCTCGGCGATCGCGTCCGCCAGCGTCCGTCGTTTCGGAGCTGCGGAGGACATGGATGATTGCGCGCCGGGCACCGGGATAATGCTAGTAGCTGATGGAAACCTGTCCGCGCTGTCACCAACCGGTCTCCCCGACCGCCGCGTTTTGCCCGGCCTGTGGCACGCAGTTGCGGGCGCAACCGGTCGAGGGTCAGGTGGTCGAGGGACCCCGACCGGCCGCCGGCGAGGCGCCGCTCAGCCCGGCTCGGGCTGCCCGCCTTTCCGTCATCCCCGGGCTGGGTCACTGGTATGCGAGAGCGCCGCTTCGTGGACTCGGCTTCTTCGTGGCCATCGTCGGCCCGCTGGTGCTTGGGACCGAACTCGACCTGAGCGTCATCGGATTGCCACTTGGAATACCGCTCGATATTGGCGGGCTCGCCCTCTGGGGGTATTGCGCCCTCGATGCGTACCGAACCGCGAAACGAACGATCAGACCAGCCTGACGGCGCCTGGGCTGCAAGGCTCGCCGCAACACTGATTGCCTAATGTCGCGGTGTGGCACGGGAGCGGCGGGTTCTCCTGGTCGAGGATGACCAGGATGCGGCAAACCTCTATCTTGAGCAGCTTCGCAAAGACGGGATTCCGCTAGAACATGTGCGTAACGGCGTGGACGCGGACCAATTCGTCCGTGGCCGGGTCCCGGCGTTGATCCTGATCGACCTGCGGCTTCCGGACGTCGCGGGGCGCGACCTGATCGAAAACTGGGCGCCCGATCCCGTGGCCGGGGCGATTCCGATCTGGATCCTGAGCAACGCCGGTCCGGAAGACAACCTCTGGTGGCACAATGCCCCGAACGTGCAGCGGTACTTTCTGAAGTCACGTGTGATCCTGGCTCGACTCAGCCTGGAGATTCGCGCGACGCTTGGTCTGCCGTACGGCGACCGGCTCGACAACAAGCTCGCGAGCTGAGGCGGTTCCCGCTCAGGCCGTCTCAGTCGGAATTAGCGACACCTTCTGACGGGGAACCCGATCGACAACGACCTCACACGGCGCGTTGCGCATCACATACTCCGCGATCCGGCCGAGGGTTCCTTCGTTGGGCCGGTTGACGTGGCTGATGCCCATCACAATCAGGTCGACGCCCTCTTCGCGAGCGATCTCGACGATCCGATGGCCGGCCTGTCTCGCCACGTTCACCTTGGTCCGGGGCTCGATGGCGTGCTGCATCGCGATGAACGCGGCGGCGTCGAGCGCTCGCTGGATCTTCGGATCCCGTTCCGGCGTCGCCAGGGGAGCCTGCAGCGGGATCTCGTGCACGTAGACGATCACCATTTCCGCCTTGTGACCCTGGTTGAGGCGGGCCGCCAGCTCGACCGCGCGGACCGACGCGCCCAGGTCGATGATCGGCACCAGCACCTTTCGGATCGCCTGCACCGAACGCACCGTGCTCGTCGCGCCGCGAGGCGCCGGCGGCGGCACCCGCAGCATCCAGCCAAGGGTGCCGGCCAGCCCAACGGTGAACCCCACCGCCAGGGTGATGCCCAGCGGGCTCAGGACGAGCGTCACGGGCGAGTTCGCGCCGCGATTTGCAGTCGCCACGCCCCGAAGGCCAGCAACCCAATCCCCGCGACGGCATAGGGGATGGAATGGACCTGGATCAGGTCGCGCAGGAGGACGGCGAGGCCGAGGATCAGGGCGAGGATGCCAACTCCCTGCGTGAATCGATAAGGTGCCATCTACCGCGTAAAGAAGCGCTTCACCTTCTCGGCACCGATGGTGGTCGGGCAGATCGTGTCAAGGCCCAATTCGCGGTAGACGTCGGCGCGGGCCGGATCATAGATCCGGCAAATCACCTTGTGGACGTTAAAGAGGTGCTGCGCGAGCTGGGCCGCCATGATATTCGTCGTGTCGGCGTTGGTCACGGCGACAAACGCGTCGGCGTTTTCGGTCCCCGCGCGGCGGAGCACGTCCTCGTCGACGGCGGTGCCGAAGATCATCTCTCCCGTGAAGTCTTCGCCAAGGCGGTTGAAGGCCGCCTCGTTCGAGTCGACGACCGTCACCGCATCACCTTCTTCGCTCAACTGCTTGGCCAGGCTGGCGCCGACCCGACCGCACCCGACGATAACCGTACGCATGACCGCAGGTAATTCTACGCGCGCTTCCGCTACACCCCGCCAAAAAAGTATCGTTTAGGGCCTAAATCGCGAGGGTATATACGGGCCAGTCAGCCCGGGCGCCTTGAGCGGTGTGGGCGGCGGGAATTTGAAGGAGTAAATCAGGATGGGAAAGACCGTTGGAATCGATCTCGGGACCACCAACTCTGTGGTCGCCGTCATGGAAGGTGGCGAACCGGTCGTCATCCCCAATGCCGAGGGCGGCCGGACCACGCCGTCCGTCGTAGCCTTCACCAAGTCCGGCGAGCGCCTTGTCGGCCAGCTGGCCCGTCGCCAGGCCGCCGTCAATCCGGAGAACACGGTGTTCTCCATCAAGCGCTTCATGGGACGCAACTTCAACGAGGTGGACCAGGAGCGGAAGATGGTCCCCTACAAGACCGTGCCCGGCAAGGATGGCCGGGTCGAGGTCGAAATCCAGGGTCAGCGCTACACGCCGGAACAGATCTCCGCGATGATCCTGCAAAAACTCAAGACCGACGCCGAGGCCTATCTCGGCGAGAAGGTCACGGACGTCGTCATCACCGTCCCGGCCTACTTCAACGATTCGCAGCGGCAGGCAACCAAGAACGCGGGCCAGATCGCGGGCCTCAACGTGATCCGCATCATCAACGAGCCGACGGCGGCGTCGCTGGCCTACGGGCTCGATAAGAAGGAAAACGAAAAGATTCTGGTCTTCGACCTCGGTGGTGGGACCTATGACGTCTCGGTGCTGGAGGTCGGTGAAGGTGTCTTCGAGGTCAAGGCGACCAATGGCGATACCCACCTCGGTGGCGACGACTATGACCGCCGGCTCGTGGACTACATCGCCGACGAGTTCAAGAAGGAACAGGGAATCGATCTCCGCAGCGACCGGCAGGCGCTTCAACGCCTGACCGAGGCCGCGGAGAAGGCCAAGATCGAACTCTCCAGCCGGCCAGAGACGGACATCAACCTGCCCTTCATCACGGCTGATCAGAACGGGCCAAAACACCTCGACATGAAGATCACCCGCGCCAAGTTCGAGCAGCTTACGGCTGACCTGACCGAGCGATGCGTCCCGCCGTTCAACAGTGCGCTGAAGGACGCGCAGCTGTCGCCGGCGGAACTGAACGAAGTCATCCTCGTGGGTGGCTCAACGCGGATGCCGGTGATCCAGGAGCTGGTCAAGAAGCTGACGAACGGCAAGGAGCCGCACCGTGGGGTGAACCCCGATGAGGTCGTTGCCATCGGGGCCGCCATCCAGGCCGGTGTCCTGAAGGGTGAGGTCAAGGACGTCCTGCTGCTCGACGTGACGCCGCTGTCGCTGGGCATCGAAACCCTTGGGGGTGTCATGACCAAGCTGATCGAGCGCAACACCACGATTCCAAGCTCCAAGAGCCAGGTATTCTCGACGGCCTCGGACAGCCAGCCGTCGGTCGAGATCCACGTGCTCCAGGGCGAGCGCGAGATGGCGTCGGCGAACAAGACCCTTGGCAAGTTCCACCTCGACGGCATTCCACCGGCACCGCGCGGTGTCCCGCAAATCGAGGTCGCCTTCGACATCGACGCCAACGGAATCCTCAATGTCCGCGCCAAGGACCTTGGGACCGGCAAGGAGCAGAAGGTGACGATCACCGCCTCGACGACGCTGAACAAGGACGAGGTCCAGCGGATGGTCAAGGACGCCGAGGCGAACGCGGCCGAAGACCGCAAGCGGCGCGAGGAAATCGAAACCCGCAACCAGGCGGACAGCCTCGTCTACCAGGCCGAGAAAGTGCTCAAGGACAATGCGGACAAGATCGATCCGGCGCTCCGCTCGGAAGTGGAGAGCAAGATCGAGCCGGTCCGACAGGCGCTCAAGGACAACGACATCGAGCGGATGAAGTCGGCCAGCGAGGAGCTGACGCAGTCGATGCAGAAGATCGGCGAGCAGGTCTACAAGCAGGCGCAGGGTGCCGCGGCGGGTGGCCAGGGCGGGCCTGGGCCTGATGGTGCCGGCCCCGGCACCGGAGCTGGCGCGGCTCCCGAAGGCGACGTCGTCGACGCGGACTTCAAAGAGGTCTAACCAAGCGGGTGAGGCCGGGCCCGCTGGCCCGGCCTCTTCTGTGTCATGCTGGCGCAAGTTTAGGCAGCATTCTGTATCGGGTACATCTCAGTAATGCCGATCCGTTCTGACCGTCTAACCGAGAAATCCCAGGAGGCGATCCAGCAAGCGCAGGCGCTTGCCCATGAGTCGCAACACCAGGAGATCCTCCCCGAACACCTGCTGCTTGCCCTGCTCCAGCAGCCGGAGGGCACTGTGAGCCCGCTGCTGCAGCGATTGGGCGCCGACCCGGCAGCCCTCAACTCGGAGCTAAAAACGCAGCTCGACCGGCTGCCCAAGGTCTACGGGGCCGAGACCTACCTTGGCTCGCGCTTGAAGCGGCTCCTCGATTCCGCCTGGACGGAAATGGAGCGGCTCAAGGACGAGTATCTGTCGACCGAGCACCTCCTGCTCGCGATCGCCGATGAAGCGAACGCCGATGCCGGCCGCCTGCTCACGCGCTCGGGGGCTACCCGCGAAAAGATCCTGCAGGCGCTTGCCCAGGTGCGCGGTTCAACGCGGGTGACCGATGCGACGCCCGAGTCGAAGTTCCAGGTTATCGAGAAGTACACGCGCGATCTGACCACGCTCGCGAGGCAGGGCAAGTTGGACCCCGTCATCGGCCGCGAGGAAGAGATCCGGCGCGTCATCCAGGTGCTGTCCCGACGAACGAAGAACAACCCGGTCCTCATCGGGGAAGCGGGGGTCGGGAAAACCGCGATTGCCGAAGGTCTCGCCCAGCGAATCACGCAGGGCGACGTGCCGGAATCCCTGAAAGACAAGAAGGTCGTGTCCCTCGACCTCGGCGCCCTGATTGCCGGCACCAAGTACCGGGGTGAGTTCGAGGACCGCCTCAAGGCCCTTCTCAAGGAAATCGAGTCCGCCTCCGGCCAGATCATCCTCTTCATCGACGAACTGCATACCCTGGTCGGCGCCGGTGCCGCCGAGGGCGCGATGGACGCCTCGAACCTGCTCAAGCCGGCCCTCGCCCGCGGCGAGCTTCGCGCGGTCGGGGCCACGACGCTCGATGAGTATCGCAAGCACATCGAAAAGGACCCGGCGCTGGAGCGTCGCTTCGCGCCGATCTACGTCGGCGAGCCCACGGTCGAAGACACCATCTCGATTCTGCGCGGCCTGAAGGAACGGTACGAGGTGCACCACGGGGTGAAGATCACGGACTCCGCGATCGTGGCCGCCGCGGTCCTGTCCCAGCGGTACATCAGCGACCGTTTCCTGCCAGACAAGGCCATCGACCTGATCGATGAGGCCGCCTCCAGCCTGCGGATGGAGATCGACAGCCTGCCTTCGGAGCTCGATGCCGTGGAGCGACAGATCCGCCAGATCGAGATCGAACGCCAGGCGCTCAAGAAGGAAGAGGACAAGGCCTCGCGTGCCCGCCTCGCCGCGCTCGAGAAGGAGCTGGCCAACCTCCAGGAAAAGAGCCGCGCCATGCGGGCCCACTGGCAGCAGGAGAAGGCGCTGATCCAGCAGATTCGGGAGATCAAGGCCAAGCAGGAGCAGATCCGGCTCGAGGCAGAACGCGCCGAGCGGATGGCCGACTTCGAGAAAGCGGCCAGGCTGAAGTACGGCGAGATTCCGGCGCTGCAGAAGGAGCTCGAGGCGAAGAATGCGGAGCTCGTCACCCTCCAGAAGACTCAGCGGATGCTGAAGGAAGAGGTCGACGACGAGGACATCGCCCGCATCGTGTCGCGCTGGACCGGCATCCCGGTACAGAAGATGCTCGAGGGCGAGGTGCAGAAGCTGCTCAAGATGGAGGAGCGGCTGCACGCCCGGGTGGTCGGCCAGGATGAGGCGGTCACCGCCGTCGCCAACGCGGTGCGCCGCGGTCGGGCCGGCCTTGGCGACCCCAACCGACCAATCGGATCGTTTATCTTCCTCGGCCCAACGGGCGTGGGGAAGACGGAGCTGGCGCGGTCGCTCGCCAACTTCCTGTTCGACGATGATCAGGCCATGATCCGGATCGACATGTCCGAGTACATGGAGAAGCACACCGTCGCGCGGCTCGTCGGTGCGCCGCCCGGCTACGTTGGCTACGAAGAGGGTGGGCAGCTGACCGAAGCGGTCCGGCGGCGGCCCTACAGCGTGGTGCTGTTCGACGAGATCGAGAAGGCGCACCAGGACGTGTTCAATATCCTGCTGCAGATTCTGGACGACGGCCGGCTCACCGACGGCCAGGGTCGCACCGTCGACTTCAAGAACACGGTCATCATCATGACCAGCAATCTCGGGACCGCCGTGCTTCAGGATCCGACCATTTCCCAACGGGACCAGGAACGGATCGTGCTGGATGCGGTGCGTGCCCATTTCCGGCCGGAGTTCCTCAACCGGGTCGACGAGATCATCATCTTCAAGCCACTCAGCCGGGAGCAGATCAAAGCGATCATCGACATCCAACTCGAGCGCCTGCGCAAGCGACTGGCGGAACGACGCATCGCGCTCTCCCTCAGCCCGGCGGCGATGGAGTTGATGGCGAAGGAGGGCTACGACCCCATCTATGGCGCCCGTCCGCTGAAGCGGGTCATCCAGCGCCGGCTCCAGGACCCCCTGGCGCTGCAGATCCTGGAGGGCAAATTCCGCGACGGCGATGCCCTCGAGGTGGATGTCGAGAATGGCGAGTTCGTGCTACGCAAAGCCCGCCAGCCGGCCGCCGCCGGCGTCGCTTCGGGATAACGGCTCAACCGCTTTCCCTCCGGTAGACTGTTCAACCGCGAGCCGACGTAGCTCAGTTGGTAGAGCAGAGCCCTCGTAATGCTCAGGTCAGCGGTTCAAATCCGCTCGTCGGCTAACCAACCCCCCGATCCAGTCGATCCAGCGACTTGGTGGATCAGCAGAACGATGCCACTCACCTGAGCCATACGGATCGAGCGGTCCATCGAGTGGGCAACGGGTCAGCGAAGGGCAAATTAGGGATGCGCCGACTTCGCTCGAACCCACGGCTCTCGAACATCGCTCTGCTCGCAGGGCTAGCCGCAAGGTGGTTTTAGGGTCGGTCGTTATACCTGCCGTGGAGGGGAATCTCGAGCATGTCCGCACGGCCCAGACGATGATGGTCTTCGACCTGATCTGCCGTTCCTGCGGTGGGTGCGCGCAGCGAGCCTGGGATCCAACTGCTGCGGTTGGCGTGACGCTCTGCGCGACATGCGATGGCGCGATGACGGTCATCGGAATCGATTTTCCGCGCGGCCGCCAGGGGGCGGCGCTGACCGAGGTGCTTGAGGTCATCCAGGGCGCCGGGATCATGCCGGTCTCGGTTGAGCGGCACGCGCGCGGCCGGTTACGGCCCCAGGCAGCCTAGCGCTAGAAGCTGTGCTTCAGCGCCGTTTTCCAGCCGCGTGGGACTGCCCGTGGAAGCGAAACGGTTGTCGCACCGAGAAAGGCGGCAAGCTCGCCGACCGCATGGGCGACCTGGGGGGCGGCCCCGTCGACCTCGACTCCGGTTTCCGCGTGGACGGCCTTGAGGTCGAGACGCTGTTCGGCGCGGTTCATGGCGACGTCGATGCGTCCCACCAGATGGTCGCCGTGGAGCACGGGCAGCACGTAATAGCCATAGCGGCGGCGTGCCGCCGGGAGGTAGATCTCGAGCGAGAAATCAAAATCAAAGAGTCGCCGGGTCCGCGCCCGGTCGCAGATCAGGTTGTCGAAAGGGGAGAGGAGGGTCGTCACCGGGTCCCAATCGCCCGCCTCGATCCGATCCAGGACTGGAAGATCGGCGGCGTGGACGTACCAGGTGCCCGGCAGCGTGCTCATCTCATCGCCAACGGCTAGCGGCAGGATCGTTCCCGCACCCTCCAGCCGACGGAGGACCTCGGGTAGTCCGGGGTATCGACCCCGAATGAAATGGTTCTGGATATCGACCATCCGGGCCACCCCGAGGGCTCGCAGGGAGCGCTGGGCTGCCGCGCTCACGACGGCCGCCGATGACATCCGCTGCCGTGGCGTCCATTCCGGCAGGCAGCGATCGGCCAGGTCCCACCAGCGATGGCCGCTTTGTCGCCGGGCCACCATCAGGTCGCCCTTGAGCCAGAGGAAGGCCAGCATGCGGTCGACATTCGGCTCCGCGTTCCAGCCGCTGGCAGCCCATGGCCGGATGGACCGATCCGCAAAGGCGCGGGCCGGCTGCGGACCATTCCGACGCAGTTCCCGCAGGACGTGGGCGCGAAGCGCCGCGTTTTCGGCTACCCAGCCCTGGACTCGCCGCGACCATGGCGTCGCGGCCCGGGCGTACTGGCGCATGGTCAGGTTGTGAATCCGGTAGTCCTCGGTCAACACGATCGAGGCGGCGTGCGCCCAGTATTCGAAGAGGCGGCGCTCCCGCCAGAGCAGACGATCCAGATCCGCCTGGTCGTACCGGCCAAGGCGGCTCCAGAGAACGAGCCGGTGGCTGGGCGTCACCGCGCTGACCGGATCGAGCTGGAGGCAGCCCAGCTGGCGAATCACGGCCAGCATCGACTCGCCGTCCGCCCCGGGTCGTGGGTTGGTGAGCCGCTGGGCGGCGACCGCAAGCCGGCGGGCGGAACGGGGCGAGATGGTTCGCATTTCTTGAAAGAGCCTAGAATTTTGTCCGGTGCCTGGCTTCTGGTTCTGGGTGATCGTCGCGATCGCGTTTGCGGTCGTCGAGGTCCTCTCGCTGGCATTCTTTGCGGTCTTCATCACGATTGGCGCGGCCGCCGCGGCCCTGGCCAGCCTGCTCGGCTTCAACCTGCTGGTCCAGGTCATCGTCCTGGGCGTCGTCGGCGTCGCCGGGGTCGCGGCGGCGCGCCCGTTCCTTGTGCAGCGCCTGCACATTGGGAGTCGCCGGCTGCTGTCCGGCGCCGACAGCATGATTGGGCACCAGGGCGTGCTGTCCGACCCGATCCTCGGCCCAAACAGCCCTGGCCACCTCCGGGTCGCCGGTGAGCTCTGGCCGGCAATCACGGAGGATGCCAGCTCCATTCCGACCGAGACGCCCGTGGTCGTCACCGGGCTTCGTGGCAGCACCCTGATCGTCCGAGTCGTGCCGTCGACGCCCACACCCACCGCCTGACATAAGGGGGAAACATGAATGCTTCGCTGATCGTCGGTGCCGTCCTACTGCTCTTCGTCCTCGTGCTGGTCGCCCGGACGGTCAATGTCATCCAGCAGGGCTATGTCGGCATGGTCAAACGGCTCGGAGAGTTCCAGTCCGTCCGCCAGCCGGGCGTGACCTTCCTGGTGCCACTGATCGATGCCATGTCCACCGTCGACATCCGAGAGACGCCGCGGACGGGTGACAAGCAAGAAGTCATCACGCGTGACAACGTCACCGTCAGCGTGAATGCCACCATCTTCAGCCAGGTGGTCGACCCCAAGCTCGCCCTCTTCAGTGTGAGCAACTACTTCGTCGCCATCGACCAGTTGTCCCGGACGACCCTGCGCGCCATTTTCGGCGGCATGAGCCTTGACGACGCGCTCAGCCAGCGCGAACGGATCAATGCGCAGCTCCAGGCGCAGATGGAGTCAGTGACCGACAAATGGGGTATTCGGATCAACCGGATCGAGATCGTAGACATCACCCCGCCCCAGATGATTCTCAATGCGCTCGCCCTGCAGAAGCAGGCCGATCAGGAGAAGCGGGCCTTCATCCTGAAGTCTGAGGGGCAGCAACAATCCCAGATCAACATTGCCGATGGGCAGAAGCAAGCCCAGATCAAGACCGCTGAAGGCGATAAGCAGTCGGCGATCCTCCGTGCCGAGGGCCTCCGGCAGGCCACCATCCTGGAAGCGGAAGGCCGTGCCCAGGCGGTGGCGACGGTTTACAAGGCGATCAAGGATGCTGCTCCCGATCCGACCCTGGTCTCCATTCTGCAGCTCGACACCCTGTCGAAGTTTGCCGAAAGCGAGAACACCAAGATCGTGGTGCCCGTGGAAACTGCTGGGCTGCTGGGAGCAGCGCAGGCCCTGCGTGGCGTGCTCGACGCGGCGCCGGCCGGCGGAAAGTCATAGCGGAGGCTCCGGCCGACGTCATCATCGAGCGGTTGAGCCCAGCCGAGTATGGGGCGGTTCGCCCGTTCCTTCGGGAGCTGATGCTGGAGGAGCAGCAACACTATCCCCATCCCCGGCTCAGCGCCGACCAGATCGAGCGGGATGTGGAGCGCCCGCCATCCGCGAACTTCAGCGGGGAGAATGTCATCCTGGTGGCACGAGTTGGCGGAAAGCTGGCCGGACTCTGCTGGTGTGTCCTGTTCGATCCTGGCACCGGGCTCGAGGGCGAGGTGGCGGAGGTCTACGTTGATCCCGAACACCGATCCAGGGGTCTCGGTGGTCGATTGCTTCGACAGGCGGTTGACCTCTTCCGCGAGCGAAATGTCACCTTCGCCTGCGTGTGGACGCGGGAAAGCAACCCGCAGGCCATCCGCCTCTACGAGGAGGCCGGATTTCAACGCACCGAACAGCTGGTGCTGACCTGGCTTCCGCTACCGGGACGGTGAATACCGGGGATACAATGAGATCCCTTTATGGCCACGGATCCCCAGCTCGACTTCCTTCCGCAAGAGTCTGAGCCACCGCCGCCAGCCGTCGCACCCGCCCCGCGTCCGGCCGGGCCTCGCCGCCGCGGCATCCTGGCGATTGTCCTGATCAGCGCGCTGGTGGGGGCGATCGCGGGCTCAGTCGCAACCATCGTCATGGCCAATCGGCTGGCCAGAGCCACCAGCAACGGCAATGTGCTCGCGCTGGCGCCGGTGACGAACAACGTGACGGAGGAGTCGGCGGTCATCACCGTGGCCGATCAAGCCGGGAAGGCGGTGGTCGAGATCAAGACGACGATCTCGTCACCCGACACCTTCGTGCAGCAGGAGCAGAAAGGAATCGGGTCCGGCTTCATTGTGCGGGCGGATGGGTACATCGTGACCAACAATCACGTCGTGGAGAACGCCAAGCAACTTCAGGTCATCCTCCGGGACCAGGCAAAGAAGTATGACGCTCGCGTCGTCGGCACCAGCCCGCTCGACGACATCGCCGTCATCAAGATCGACGCCCAGGACCTCCCAACCCTGACCTTCGGCGATTCGCACGCGATCAAGGTCGGCCAGCTGGCGATTGCGATCGGAAGTCCGCTCGGCCAGTCGAACAGCGTCACCAAGGGCGTCATCAGCGCCCTTCATCGCTCGCTGCAGGTCCCCGATCCCTCCAATCCCGGCGCGACCGAAGACATCCTCAACGCGATTCAGACGGATGCTTCGATCAATCCGGGCAACAGCGGGGGGCCGCTGCTCAACTCCGCCGGACAGGTGGTGGGGGTCAACTTCGCGATCGAGCAGGCCCAGTCCGGACCGGGCCTCGGGTTCGCGCTCGACGGCGACGCGGCACGCGACATCGCGAACCAGCTGATCCAGACCGGTCACGTCAACCAGCCCTTCCTCGGCGTCAGCTACCAACAGCTCGATGAGACGGCCGCGACCGCGAATGCCCTCGTCGTGGGGGCTCTCGTCACCGATGTCCAGTCGGGGTCGCCGGCGAGCCGCGCGGGCGTGAAGGCCCACGACGTCATCGTGAAAGTCAACGACCAGGCGATCGATGATGACCATCCGCTCAAGGATGTCCTCCGGCAGTACGCGCCCGGCGTCAAGATCTCGATGTCCGTGAACCGCGCCGGCCATACACAGACGTTGCAGGTCACGCTCGGACAACACCCCTGACAGCGGCAACGCCCCCGCCGACTCCGGCGCGGATCATCGAGGACGCCGTGCGACGGGCGGCCGCCACCGCGTGGCCCACACCGCCGCCGCTCCCAGCCGTGATCGTCGAACGCGCCCAGAACCCGACCCACGGCGACTACTCGGTGACCCTGCCGCTCAAGCTGGCGAAGCCGCTCCGGCGCGCGCCGATGGCGATCGCGACCGAACTGGCCGCCGCCATGATGTTGCCGCCCGCCTTCGCCCGGATCGAGGTCGCGCCGCCGGGATTCATCAACGTGCGGCTCGAAACCGCCTGGCTCCAATCCCAGCTGGACTCGATCGTCGAGGCCGGCGAAACGTGGGGACGCGGAACTCTCGGCGAGGGCGTACGGGTGCAGGTGGAGTTCGTCAGCGCGAATCCGACCGGCCCGTTGCTGTTCAGCCACGGCCGTGGGGCGGTGGTCGGCGATGTCGCCGCCCGGATTCTGGAGGCCTCCGGATTCCAGGTACAGCGCGAGTACTACATCAATGACAAGGGAAAACAGGTCCGCCTGTTCGGAGAATCGATCCAGGCTCGCCTCCGCGGCGAGGGGGCGCCGGAGGGTGGCTACAGTGGCGACTACCTCTCCGAGATCGGGATGCTGGCCACCGCGAAAGGGATTACCGACGCCGCCCAGTTGTCTGAGCTCGGCGTCGAGTGGGTGCAGGCCAACATCTGGGACGACCTGAAGCGCCTTGGGATCCGGCACGACCAGGTGTTCCTCGAAAGCAGCCTCTATCAGGGATGGGACCAGGACACCATGAGGAAGCTTGCCGCCCTCGGGCGCATCGTGGAAAAAGATGGCGCGGTCTGGCTCCGCACCGGCACCGACAAGGATGAGGTGCTGATCCGTCGAGATGGATATCCTACGTATTTCGCATCCGACATCTTCTATCACCGCGATAAGTTCGAGAAGCGTGGCTTCGGCCGTGTCATCGATGTGTGGGGCGCCGACCACCAGGGCCAGGTTGGCCGGTTGAAGGAGGCCCTGGCCTTCCTCGGGATCGATCCCGCTCGGCTGACGGTGCTGCTGGTTCAGTTGGTTTCCGTCAAACGCGGCGCGGAGACCGTCAGGATGTCACGTCGGGCCGGGGTCGGCATCTCCCTTCGAGAAATGCTGGACGAGGTTGGTCCCGATGCCGTGCGGTATTTCTTCCTCCTGCGCTCGGCCGACGCCCAGATGGAGTTCGACGTCGACCTGGCCAAACGCCAGTCGAGCGACAACCCCGTCTACTACGCCCAGTACGCCCATGCGCGGCTCAGCAACGTGCTCGCTCTCAACCCGACGACCGGTCCACCGGCCCCGCTCGACCGGCTTGAGTCCGATTGGGAGCTCGACCTGATTCGCGTCATGCTGCGCTGGCCCGACATTGTCCGCGAGGCGGCCGAGGCGATCGAGCCGCATCGCCTCGCCTTCTACACCGACGAGCTGGCGGCCAGTGTGCATCGCTTCTACAAGAACTGCCGCATCGTGACCGACGACGCGGCGCTGACCGGCGCGCGGCTCCAGCTGACACGCGCCGCCCGGGTGACGCTCGCCAATGCGCTGCGCCTGCTGGGCGTCAGCGCCCCGGCCCGGATGTAGCGATTCGCCGCTACAATCAGGCCCGTGGAAATCACGTATTTTGGCCTGAACTCGGTCCGGCTGCGCGGGCGCGAAGCGGCGCTCTTGATCGACCCCTACGACCCCAAGCTCGGCCTCGCACCGGTCCGGCTCAACGTTCAGGTCGTGGCGCTCACCCACGAGGATCCGACCCACTTCAGTATGCAGGGGCTGGGCAACGACTATCACCTGGTCAGCGGAGCCGGAGAATTCGAGATCAAGGGCATTGCCCTGCACGGGATCCAGACGTATCACGATCGCAAGAAGGGCGCGGAGCGGGGCACGAACACGGTCTACGTCGTGGAGATCGACGATCTTCGCGTTTGCCACCTCGGGCACCTGGGTCATGCACTCGACGAGGCCCAGCTCGATGCGCTGGGAAGTAAGATCGACGTCCTGCTGGTCCCGGTCGGTGATGGCAGCCATATCAATGCCACCGAGGCGACGGAGATCGTCAATCAGGTCGATCCCAAGTTCGTGGTGCCGATCTCTTACAAGCTTCCCGGACTGACGCTGCTGGCCCAGAACCTCGAGGGCGTGGAGAAGTTCGCCAAGGAAATGGGCGCCACCGACTTGACGCCGCAGCCCAAGTTGCAACTGAGCTCGAGTCCCGCCGGCGAGGAGCCAAAGCTCGTCATCCTCGAAGCCCGCGGGGCGGCGGTCGCGACCTCGGTCGAGTAGCGGAGGGTTACCTCAGCCGGCAGCCTGACGGGGCTCGCTGGCGCGGGAGTCGGCCTGGGCGTTCAGGCGCGCTCGCTCGAGTCGCACGGCGCTGTCGATCAGGCCCAGGTGGCTGTAAGCCTGCGGGAAGTTGCCCCGCGCCGACCCGGTGATCGGGTCCGCTCCCTCCGCCAGCAAGCCGAGGGGTGTGGAGAGCGCCACCAGCAACTCCAGCTGCCGTTCGGCGGCATCCAGCCGGTCCAGCCCGATCAAGCCGTCCACGTACCAGAAGCTGCAGAGCAGGAAGGCGGCGCTGAGGTAGCCCTGATCGTCCTTGCAGTCATAGCGGCGGACGTAGGCGCCGTTCACCAGGCGCTGGCTGAGGGTCTCGATGGTCGCGCGCATCCGGGGGTCGGTCGCGGGCAGAAATCCGAGCACCGGCATCTGCAGGACCGCGGCATCGAGGCACTCGTCGTCGTAGGCTTGCGTGAAGGCCCCGATCTTCGGATTCCACGCACGGGTCTCGATTTCCGTCCGGAGGTCGTTGGCGGCGCGTTCCCAGGCTTCCACGTGGGCAACATTGCCGGTTCCGCGCGCGAGCGTGATGGCACGATCGAGCGCCACCCAGCACCACAGCTTCGAGTGCGTGTGATGCTTGCGTTCGCCCTGGAATTCCCAGATGCCGTTATCAGGCTCCCGGCTCAGGTCCCAGATCCCGTCGGCGAATCGCTCGATGACGTGCCAAAGCTTGGTGGAGATGAAGCCGCCCTTTCGTTGGTAGACCGCCATGCAGTCGATGACCGCGCCGAAGACGTCCAGCTGTCGCTGCCCGGCAGCGCGGTTACCGATGCGAACCGGGCGGGCGCCATCGTACCCGACGAGGTGTTCGAGGTACTGTTCCGGAAGGTGTGGGTCCCCGTCGACGCGATAGACGATCTGCATCGCGAAGTCGTGGTCGTAGGCGCGGTCGCGAATCCAGTTGATGAAATCTGCGGCCTCCTGGGAGAAGCCCGCGCGGAATAGGGCGGCGATTCCATAGGACGCGTCGCGCAGCCAGCAGTACCGGTAGTCCCAGTTCCGATCCCCGCCGGCATCCTCGGGCAGTGAAGTCGTCGGCGCCGCGGTCAGCGCTCCGGTGGGCGCGTAGGTCAGGAGCTTGATCACGAGGGCGGAGCGCCGAACCGCGTCTTGGAAGGGCCCGGTGTAGAGGCATTGGTCGAGCCACCGGATCCAGAACGCTCGCGTCCGCTCGGCCAGCTCGGTGGCATCGCTACTGCTCGGGAATTTGCGACCGAGGGCAAAATAGCGCTCGCCGAACCCGAGGGTGAACCAGACGACCCGTCCCGGCTCGAGGGTGAAGCGCAAGACGAATCGAGGCCGGCCGTCCACCTCCTCGACCGTACCCTGCATGGGTATCGTCGACGATAGGATGACCTCTTGCGAGCCACCTGAGGCGAGGACGATGCCCTCCCGTTCCGTGAAGGTGGTACGGGCGCGCCCATAGCCGGGGGACGGGTCCAGCACGCACTCCACATCGACGGGGCCGCCGCGCACTTCGACACCCCGACAGATCCGTCGCAACGAAATCAACCGCTCGCCCTCGGTGAAGCACGGCATGAAGTCGGTGATGATCAAGGTGCCGTCGGCCCGGTGGAAGGTGGTCGTCAGGATATTGGTGTCATGGACGTAGGCCTGGTCGCCCGCGGGAACCGGGTTGAGCGGAGCGATTCGAAAGGTCCCACCGCGCTGACGGTCGAGGATACCGGCAAAAATCGATGGGGAATCGAACCGCGGATAGCAGAACCAGTCGATTCCCCCACCCACGGAAACAAGGGCCGACGTTTCGCAGTTGCCGATCAACCCGTACGGATACATGCTGAGACCTTACGAGATTGGAACGTAGCGCGACCGTTGAACCGAACGCCGCCGGCGCCGGGCGGTGCGAATCTGGAACGCGCACAGCGAGGCATGACGACGTAGAATAGTGTCCCGGTGCCGAAGTATGTCTTCGTGACCGGCGGTGTGGTTTCCTCGATCGGCAAGGGCATCACGGCAGCGTCCATCGGGACCATTCTCAAGGCCCGGGGCCTCAACGTCTCTCTCCAGAAGCTGGATCCCTACATCAACATCGATCCAGGCACCATGTCGCCGTACCAGCATGGAGAAGTCTTCGTCACCGACGACGGGGCTGAGACTGACCTCGACCTCGGCCATTACGAGCGCTTCATCGACGCCAACCTGAGCAAGGCCAGCAATGTGACGACCGGCAAGATCTATGCCGAGGTCATTGCCAAGGAGCGGCGCGGGGATTACCTTGGCGGCACGGTGCAGGTGATTCCGCACGTGACCAACGAGATCAAGGAACGGATCACGCGCGTCACCTGGGAGGATAACCCCGACGTCGTGATCGTGGAAGTCGGCGGGACCGTCGGCGATATCGAATCCCTCCCCTTCCTGGAAGCGATCCGCCAGCTGAAAAACGACCTCGGTCGAAAGAATGTCTTCTACCTCCACGTCACGCTGGTCCCGTTCGTCGAAGCGTCCGAAGAGTTCAAGAGCAAGCCGACCCAGCACAGCGTCGCCGCCTTGCGGAGCATCGGCATCCAGCCGGACGCCATTGTCTGCCGCTCCGAGCGGCCGGTGAACGTCGCCCTCAAGGACAAGATCGCGCTCTTCTGCGACGTCGACCGCCGCGCGGTGATTTCGGTCCCTGACGCCGCCTCGATCTACGAGGTTCCGCTGGTCCTCGAGCAGGCCGGCCTCGGGACCGTCGTCGTGGAGGCGCTCGACCTGGCGGCCGCGCCGCCTAACCTGACCGACTGGACCGAACTGGTGCATCGCATCCAGCATCCCCAGGGATCGGTTCGGATTGGGGTCGTCGGTAAATACCTGCCGGCGCCGGATGCCTACATCAGCGTGACCGAGGCGCTTCGGCATGCCGGCGTCCACCACAATCTGCGCGTCGACATCAAATGGATCGCCTCCGAGACCCTGGAGACAGGTGACCTGCGACCGCTCGAAGGGGTCGACGGCGTGGTCGTGCCCGGCGGCTTCGGCCACCGGGGGATCGAGGGCAAGATCGCGGCGGCCCGCTATGCGCGAACGGAGCTCGTGCCCTATCTCGGGCTGTGCCTGGGCATGCAATGCGCCGTGATCGAGTTCGCCAGGGATGTCCTGCAGGCCCCCGATGCCAACAGCACGGAGTTCAACGCCTTCACCGGGCACCCGGTGATCGATTTGCTTCCGGAGCAGCGTGACGTCGCCGACAAGGGCGGCACGATGCGGCTGGGCCTCTATCCCTGCAAGCTACAGCAGGACACGCTGGCGGCCGCCGCCTACGGTGAGCCGGTGGTCTACGAGCGGCATCGCCATCGCTTCGAGTTCAATAACGCCTACCGAGAGCCGATGTGGGAAGCGGGTATGGTCTTCTCGGGCACCTCGCCCAACGACCGACTGGTCGAGATTATTGAGCTGCGCGATCACCCCTGGTTCGTGGCGTCGCAGTTCCACCCGGAATTCCGGTCGCGACCCAACCGGCCGCATCCGCTGTTTCGCGAGTTCGTGAAAGCCGCGGCGTTAAAAGCGGGCGTGCTGCCGCCCGCCGTGGTCGAGACCGCGTCAACCGGCACCTCCGAGGGCGTCGAAGTGCGTGGGGGCTGAGCCCCAGGCGTCATCCGTCACGGGCGTGCCGCTGACGCCGCGGAGTGCCCAGCCGAACGTCGGGCTCGAACTGGTCCGCGCCACCGAAGCGGCGGCCCTCTCGGCCGGCCGCTGGATGGGCAACCTCGATCGCGACGGCATCAAGGCGACCGCCGTCGCCGCCATGCGGGAGGCCCTGCAGGGTGTCCACATGCGGGGGACCGTGGTGATCGGCGAGGAAGGGAATGGGCCACTCGGTGTTGGCGAGACGGTTGGCGACGCCACCGGCGAGGCGTGCGATGTCGCGCTCAAACCGCTGGACGGCTCCACCCTGGTCGCCAAGGGCCTGCCCAACGCGGTCTCGGTCGTGGCGACCGCGGCACCGGGCTCGATGGTTCGTGCGCCGGTCGGGATGTACGCGGAGAAGATCGCCGTTGGTCCGGACGCTCGAGGCTCGGTGGACGTGACCGACTCGGTGGAGAACAACCTGCAACGGATCGCCTTCGCCAAGAAGGTCCAGGTGTCCGACCTCACGGTGGTGATGCTGGACCGCCCTCGGCACCAGTCCCTGATGGAACAGGTGCGGCAGGTGGGCGCCCGGATCACGATGTTGAGTGACGGCGACATCGCCGCCGCGATCATGGCGACCCTGGACGGCACCGGCATTGACGTGATGGTCGGAGTCGGGGGGCTGCCGGAGGCGATCCTGGCGGCCTGTGCGCTCAAGTGTCTCGGCGGCGATCTGCAGTGCCGGCTCTGGCTTCGCACCAAGGACGATGAGGACCGAGCGCGGGCCGCCGGATTCGAAGACCCGCGGCGGGTCTACAGCGTTGCCGACCTCGTCCGCGGCGATGACGTCGCCTTCGCCGCCACCGGGGTGACCGATGGCGAGTTCTTGCACGGGGTCATCTATCACCACGTCTGGGCGGAGACCGAGTCGGTCGTTTTTCGCAGCAAGACCGGGACCGTCCGCCACCTCAACACCAAGCACCACGTTGCCCTCCGATCGGGTGAGGGGACGCAGCGGAAGGTTCGTTAGGGACCGATTTGCACAATATGTGCAAATGGATCTGGTTCGTTTGACGCTGAGCGGCGCCGGCGGCTAGACTGACCGGCGTTTTGTCTGGAAACGACAGGGGCGTGCCCCGGCTCGCAACCCACGGCCTGGTGCTGACGCTCGCCCTGCTCGGCGCGGCGCTGGCCCCGCTGGCGATCCGCCAGGGGTCGACCGATGCGGTCGCGGGCGCTTCCGTCTCCGCCGGCCTGGCCCGGACCGTGGGCAACCCGTTGAGGCCGCAGGCGCCCTCGTCGATTCGACCGGACACGGCCGCGTTCCGCGCGGTCCAGGCGGCGGGGCCGCCGACCACCGCCGACCTCGTCGAGCACCTGCATCACCTGGCGCGCTTCCTCTGGCCAGCGCCCGGGACGATCACCACCTACTTCTCCGCTTCCCATCCCGGGATCGACATCGCCAACGCGGAGGGAACCCGCGAGGTGGCGGCCGATGCGGGACGGGTGGTCTTCGCCGGCTGGGGCGATTACGGCCTCTATGTCGAAATCGATCATGGCAACGGCTTCCACACGATTTACGGACACCTGTCGTCGCTGCTGGTGCGCGCCGGCGACCTGGTCTCCCCCGGCCAGCCGATCGGCTTGATGGGATCGACCGGCCGCTCGACAGGCCCGCACGTCCATTTCGAAATCGTCTTTCAGGGCGCTCCCCAGAACCCGCTCGACTTCCTCCAATCACCCTCGGGGTAACGTAGGGGCGTGGCGCGCCTCCTCTACGCCGATCCCGAAGGGCGCCTCCACGCCGATTCGTCGCTCGACGCGGTGGCCAGAAGTGGGTGGGAGATCGGGCCAGCCGATCGGCTGATTCCGACACCACCCGGCACCACACTCGTGCATTTGCCCGGCCGGCTGGCGCTGGGGGGCCACCCGGCCGCCACGGGGGCCGGCCGCCTGGCCGTGGCTGCCGTGCTTCCGCCCGGTTACCTACGCACGCAACTGCCCGCCTACGAGCAGGACCGAGCGGCCCCGGTCCTGCCGCTCTTCGGCTACGCCGCGGTCGGCGTCGTCGACGGCGAACCCCGTGTGGCGGCGATCCGCACCGATCACTGGGATGCCTGGGACCCGCAGGCGAGCGAGCGCCAGAAGCTCGCGCCCGCACTGAGAACCGCGCAGCGCGCCTTGCCCGACAACCGGCTCGTCCAGCACCTCAGCACCTGCGCCACCGACTACCGCTGCCTGACGGCTCAGAACCTCTTCTTGGGGCGCGGGGAAGGCGCGATCCCAGTTTCGCCTGCCTGCAACGCGGCCTGCCTGGGCTGCATCTCGGAACAGTGGGGCGAGGTCGACTCGCCACAGACCCGGCTGGGTTTCGCCCCCTCGGCGGTGGAAATCGCCGAGCTCGCCGCCTGGCACCTGGCCAAGGCGCCGGAGAACTTCGTCAGTTTCGGCCAGGGCTGCGAGGGCGAGCCCTTGACGCGCGGGAACGTCCTGGTCGAGGCGACTCGACGGATTCGCGCCGCCGTCCCGCAGGCCACGATCCACATCAATACCAACGCCTCGCGGCCGGCTGTCCTCGCCCGGCTGATCGACGCCGGGCTCAACTCGATCCGGATCAGCCTCTTCAGCCTGGACGACACCCGTTTCCGCGCCTACTACCGGCCGGTGGGGTACGGCCTGGCGGAGCTGAGGGAGTGCGCCGACCTGATCCGTCGTAACGGCGGCCAGCTGACCATCAATTTGCTGACCTTCCCGGGGATCACCGATGCGCCGGCCGAGATCGACGAGCTGGTGGCGTTTGTCGCGCAGCACAGGGTGCACCAGATCCAGCTGCGGACCCTGAACGTCGACCCGCTCTGGCTGATCGACCGCATTCCGGCACCGACCCGCGGCATCGGGATGCGCCGATTTGTCGAGACCCTCCGGCACCGCTGCCCGGGGCTCCGGCTCGGCAACTTCACCCGTCCCTGGCCGGTGCGCCAGCCGATCTCCGCCTGAGTTCGAGTTTGATTAAAAGGATGGGGCGGTGGGCATGCTTTTAGGTGATGGCTGACCTGTACCCGAAAAACGGCGATCCGCTGAAGGGCGGCGCTGACTACGGCTATGGCACCGACCGGCCGGTTCAGGCCGACATCCCGGCACACCCAGCGAGCGCGGGTCAGCGAAACGGTGGGCTCGCCACCGGCGCGCTTGCCATCCTGGGCCTGCTCCTCAAGTTCAAGGGTCTGGCCTTTACCGTGATCTCGACGGGAGTGACGGCGCTGCTCTATGCCCAGCTGTTCGGGTGGGCCTTCGGGGTCGGGATCGTGCTGCTGATCCTGGTGCACGAGAGCGGCCACGTCGTGGTGGCGCGCGCCATCGGCCTTCCCGTGACGCTTCCCGTGCTGATTCCATTCCTCGGCGCCTTCGTCAGCATGAAAGAGCAGCCTCGAACGGTCGCCCAGGAATCCGTGATGGCGATCGGCGGCCCGATCCTTGGATCGGTCGGCGCCGGGCTTTGCTACCTCGGCTACCTGGCGATGCCTGGCACGAGCAGCGGCCAACTGCTTCGGGCGCTGGCCTATTTCGGCTTCCTGATCAACCTCTTCAACCTGGTGCCGGTCACACCGCTGGACGGCGGCCGCGTCCTCTCGCTCCTGTCCAAGTGGTTCAACGTGGCCGGCCTGGCGATCGCGGCCGGGTTGCTGCTCTTCGAGATGCAGTCGGGAAACCACGTCAGCCCGGTGCTGTTCCTGGTGCTGATCTTCGGCGCCTTCAGCACCTTCCAGCGCTTCCGGTCGACCACCCTGAACCCGGCCTACTACGCCGTCGACGCCCGAACGAAAGTCATCATCGGTTCGCTCTACCTTGGGTTGCTGCTGGCACTGGGCCTCGGCATGCTCAGCACCTCGGCCATCCTCAGTTCAACCGGCTGATAGAATAAGGAACACCCCCCCCCCCAATGAAAGCTGCGATACATCCCACCTATCACCACGACGCCGTTGTGCATTGCCTCTGCGGCAACACCTTCGTGACGGGCTCAACTCAAAAGGAGCTCAAGACTGAGGTCTGTTCCGTTTGTCATCCGTTCTTTAGCGGCCAGCAGCGAATTGTCGACACGCAGGGCCGGGTCGACCGCTTCCAGCAGCGCCAGCAGCGGAAGAGATAAGCCGGCCGGCCGTTGCACGGCTGGTGATAGCATCATGGCGGCTGTGAGCCAGGACAAGTTCTTCTATGGCGGCCAGGCCGTGCTGGAGGGGGTCCTGATGCGGGGCCGCACCACCTACGCGGTGGCGGTTCGCCGGCCGGATGGCGAGATCGAGATTTTGCGCGAGCGGCTCCGCTCGGTGGTCTACACCCACCCGGTCTGGAAGCTCCCGCTGCTCCGTGGCCTTGCCGGGCTCTGGGAGATGCTCCACCTGGGCATGAAGGCCCTGATGTGGTCGGCGAACATCCAGGCCGAGGGCGAGCAGCTCGAATTGGATAAAAACGTCATCCGGGTGACGATGGGCATCGCCATCGTCGGGGCCTTGCTCTTCTTTTTGGGGATCCCGCTACTGGCGGCCGGCTTCCTCAGCCGCGGTCATGGCAATCTCTTTTTCGGGCTGGTTGACGGGCTGGTCAGGATCGGGCTCCTGCTGCTCTATCTCTACGCGATTTCTTTCAAGAAGGAAATCGCCAGGCTCTTCGCCTATCACGGCGCCGAGCACAAGACGATCAATGCGTTCGAAGCCGGGCTTCCACTCGACGTCGCCAACGTCCGCACCCAGAGCACGCTCCATCCCCGCTGCGGGACCGGCTTCCTGCTGGCCGTCATGGTCGTCAGCGCCTTCGTCTTCGGCTTCGTCGGCCGCCCGGCCCTGCCGATCCTGCTGCTTTCCAGGCTGGTCTTGATCCCCCTGATCGCCATGCTCGCCTATGAGTTCATTCGCTTCGCCGGCCGGAACCGGAACAACCCGGTCGTCAAGATCCTCATCCTCCCGTTCCTCCTGACCCAGAAGCTCACGACCCGCGAGCCGGACGATCGTCAGCTGGAGGTGGCCCTCGCATCCTTTGCGGCTGCCCGGCAGGAGGAGCAAGAGGCCGCGGCCTGATGTTCGAGCAGCTCGAAGCCACTCGGACGCGGTACGACGAGATCACCCGGCGGCTGTCCGACCCAGGGGTCCACGCCGATCTCAAGGAGCTCCAGCGCCTGGGCAAGGAGCAGTCGCAGCTGCGCGAGCTCGTCGAGCTCTACGAGGCGTATCGCAACGCCGACCTGGGCATGACGGAGGCCAGCGAGCTGGCCCAGCATGAACGCGATCCGGAAATGCAGGCCTATGCGCGACAGGAGTTCGAGCGGCAGCAGGCCGAGCGAGACCGATTGGAGGCGGAGCTCAAGGTTGCGCTCATTCCGAAAGACCCGAACGACTTAAAGGACGTCATCGTCGAGATCCGCCAGGGGACCGGAGGCGACGAAGCCGCCATCTTTGCCGCCGACCTGTTCAAGATGTACGGCCGGTATGCCGAGGCGCACCGCTGGAAGGTCGATATCGTCTCGGAGAGCCAGACCGAACGCGGGGGATTCAAAGAGGTCGTCTTCGAAATCCGCGGCAAGGGTCCCTATGCCCGGTTGAAATTCGAGAACGGGGTTCACCGCGTCCAGCGTGTGCCCGAGACTGAGGCGCAGGGACGGATTCATACCTCGACGGCGACGGTGGTCGTCATGCCGGAGGCGGAGGACGTTGATGTCGTCATCAACCCGGACCGGCTCAAGGTCGACGTCTTCCGCTCCAGCGGTCACGGCGGGCAGAGCGTTAACACGACGGACTCGGCCGTCCGGCTCACCTACACGCCTGAAGACGGGACTCCGCCGATTGTGGTCTCCTGCCAGGACGAGCGCTCGCAGCTGAAGAACCGCGCCAAGGCGGAAAAGGTCCTGATGACCCGTCTGCTCGATCGCCAGATGGCCCAGCAGCACGCGGCCTTGACCGAGGTGCGTCGGTCGGCGGTTGGATCCGGCGACCGCAGTGAGAAGGTGCGGACCTACAACTACCCCGAAGGCCGGATCACCGACCATCGGATCGACTTCAAGTACTACAAGCTTCCGCAATTCATCGGCGGCGGCGACATGGACCCCGTCATCGATCGGTTGATCGCCTGGGATCAGGCCAACCGCTTGAGCCAGCCGCCGCCAAATGGCAGCCGCGGCTGACCGCAGCAGCGTCAAAGCGCAGCTGGCGAAGACGCGAGCGGCACTCGCCACGGCCGGCATTCCCTACGCCTGGCTCGACGCGGAAATCCTGGTCGCGCATGTCCTCGAGAGCTCGCGGGTGCGCCTCCATACGCATCCCGAAGCCCGACTGACGCTCGCGCAGCGGCGCCGGCTGGCCCGGCTCACGCGGCGGCGCGCCGAGCGGGTCCCGGTGCCCTACCTCACGGGCGAGCGCGAGTTCTATGGCTACATGCTGGCGGTCAGCCCCGCCGTCCTGATCCCACGGCCGGAGAGCGAATTGCTGGTCGACCTCGCGCTGGCCTGGCTCAAGGGGCATCCCCAGGCGCGGCGGGTGATCGACCTCGGGACCGGCAGCGGGGCGGTCGCGATCGCGGTCGCCAAAGCGGTCCCACGAGCCCGCATCGTCGCCCGGGACGTCAGCAGCCGGGCCTTGCGGGTGGCGTCGGCGAATGTCACTCGCTACCGGCTATCGACGCGGATCACGACGGCGAAGGGTAACCTGCTGGATGGCGCCGCCCCGGCCGACCTGATCATCGCGAACCTGCCCTATATCTCGGAGAAGCAGAAGCGCGTGCGCCCGAAAGAACTCGACTACGAGCCGGCCCTGGCGCTCGACGGGGGACAGGATGGCCTGTCGCTGATCCGCCGCGCGCTCGCGCAGGCGCCGGCGGTGCTGCGGGCCGGCGGTGCGTTGCTGTTCGAGTGCGACCCCTCGCAGGCGCGCCGGCTCCTCCGGCTTTCGCAACAGCAATGGCCGTCGGCCGCCATCAGCGTGCACAAAGACCTCGCCGGCAGGGACCGCGTGATCCGAATCGCGACCGCGGGATGACCGAGCGCTGGGCGGCCGACCCGGCATCGATCGCGCGAACCGCGGCTCGTCTCCGAGAGGGCGCGGTGGTCGCTTTTCCGACCGACACGCTCTACGCCGTCGGGGCCCGCGCGTCCGACCCGGCCGCGGTACACCGGTTGTACCAGGTCAAGCGCCGACCGTCCTCGCAACCACTGGTGTTGCTGGTGACGGGGGCCGATCATTTCGCCGAGGTCGCGACCCTCTCGCCTGAGGCGATGGCGTTGATCGGTCGGTTCTGGCCGGGTCCGCTCACCCTCGTGCTCCCCTCGCGGTCAGGAGTTCCTGGCGAGACCATCGCCGCGCGCGCGCCCGACCATCCAGTGGCAATCGCACTCCTGGCCGCGCTCGGGGAACCGATCGCGAGCAGTAGCGCCAACCGGGCGGGCCAGCCGCCTCCGTCGGACGCCGAGGCGGTGTTGGCGGGCCTGGGTGGCGAGCTCGACATCCTGCTCGACGGCGGTGGCTGCCGGCTGGGACAGCCATCGACCATCCTCGACCTGACCGGCCCTGATGCCAGGGTGCTTCGCGCCGGCGCGATCCCGGAAGCCGAGCTGCGCCGCCACTGATCGCCGACCGGCAGGATTCCGGATAATGAGCGGGTGCTGCAGGCGGCCCGCGACCTGACCAGCCGGATCGACGCGGTCGACCCGGAGGTGGCCGCCGCCATCCAGGCGGAGTTCGAGCGCCAGCAGTACACGCTCGAGCTCATCCCCTCGGAAAACATCGCCAGCCCGGCGGTGCTCCAGGCGCTCGGATCCCTTCTCAACAACAAGTACGCGGAAGGCTATCCAGGAAAGCGGTATTACGGCGGCTGCGAGAACGTCGATGTGATCGAGACGCTGGCGATCGAGCGGGCCAAGGCGTTGTTTGGCGCGGAGCACGCCAACGTGCAGCCGCACAGTGGGACCACCGCCAACTACGCCGTCTACGCCAGCGTCCTCAAGCCAGGGGACACCGTCCTCGGAATGGACCTCAGCATGGGCGGGCACCTGAGCCACGGAAGTCCCGTCAACTTCTCCGGCAAGCTATATCACGTCGTGCCCTACGGCGTCGACCGCGAAACGGAGCGGATCGACTATGACCTCCTCGAACGCCAGGCGAACGAGGTTCGGCCGAAGATGCTGCTTGCCGGCTACAGCGCCTACCCCCGGATTCTCGACTTCGAGCGGATGGCGGCGATCGCGCGCTCCATCGATGCGGTCTTCTTTGTCGACATGGCGCATTTCGCCGGGCTGGTCGCGGGCGGCGCCCATCCGAGTCCGGTGCCCCATGCCGACCTGGTGAGCTTCACGACGCACAAGACGATGCGCGGGCCCTGGGGCGCGATGATCCTCTGCAAGGCGAAATACGCGGCCGACGTCGACAAGAGCGTGTTCCCCGGCATCCAGGGCGGCCCGCTGAATCACGCCATCGCCGGCAAGGCGGTGATGCTGCAGCAATGGAAGACGCCGGAGTTCAAGACCTATGCGCAGCGGGTGGTGTCGAATGCGAAGACCCTGGCGGAGGGATTGTCCCGTCACGGCCTGCGGTTGGTGAGCGGTGGAACCGACAATCACCTGATGATGGTCGACCTGCGGCCGCTCAATCTGACCGGAAAAAAGGTCCAGGACACGTTCGATGCCGTCGGCATCACCGTCAACCGAAACTCGATCCCCTACGACACTGCCAGCAAGTTCAACCCCAGTGGCATCCGGCTCGGCAGTCCGTCCGTCACGACCCGGGGGATGGGCCAATCCGAAATGACGCAGATCGCCGACATGGTGGCCGAGTTGCTTTTGCACATCGATGACCGGACCGTCCACGAGCAGGTACGCGCCCGGAGCCGGGCGCTGTGCGAACGATTCCCACTGCCGTACTGACCGCCTCGATCTTCAACGATCCAACCTTCTGGACGACGTTTTCCCCTGCCAGGTTCGCACCGGCCGCGCGGCCGTTGCTGGTCGCCCTGGTGATCACGGCGGTCGCCGTCATTCCGGTCCGCTTCCTGGCGTTTCGCCTCGCGGCCGTCGCGGAACCGGGCGGGCGCCGGATCCACGCGCGCCCCACGCCGCTGCTCGGCGGCCTCGCCATGTACATCGGGTTCGGCCTCTCGGCAGCGCTGTTTTCGACCAACGGGCGGACGGAGGGATTGCTGCTCTCGGCGGCCCTGATCACGACGCTGATGGTCTTCGACGACCGCCGTGGGGTGCCGCCGGCGATCAAACTCGGCTTCCAGGTGCTGGCGTCCCTGCTCGCCGTGATGGGCTTCGGCATTGAGATCAAGTTCGTTGGCCTCGGTCACATCATCGACCTCATCCCCGCGGTCTCAATCGTGGTCAGCCTGCTCTGGTTCGTCGCGCTGCAGAACACGATCAACTTGATCGATGGCGTCGACGGGTTGGCGGCGGGGGTGGTGGCCATCGTGGCCGCCGCCATCCTGCTGGCGGCGATTAACCTGTCGCGACCGGACATCGTGATCCTGGCCGGGTCGTTGATCGGGGCCTGCCTTGGCTTCCTGCTCTTCAACTGGCATCCGGCTCGGATCTTCATGGGCGACACGGGCAGCAACTTCCTCGGCTTTACGCTCGCCGCGCTTTCGATCCTCTCGCTGGCGAAGGTCGCGGTCGTCCTGTCGCTGGTGGTTCCCGTGGTGGCCCTGACGATCCCCATCCTGGACACCGGATGGGCCATCCTGCGGCGGCGGGTGCGCGGCCAGTCGATTGCGACGCCGGATGCCGAACACCTGCACCATCGCCTGCTCGATTACGGGTTGAGCCCTCGGGAGACGGCGCTGGTCTTCTACTTCGGAACGGCCATCTTCGCGGCCCTCGGCCTGGCTGTGTACGGCCACAAAAAGGTGCTGCTGGGCGCCATCATTCTTCTCGTCCTGGGGATTGTCGTCATCATGGTCCGCCGCTTCCGGCGGATCAGCCGAGGTTGAGCCTGCTTACGGCCCCGGCCCGATTGCGGCGCGAATTTACCGCCTGATAAGCTTGGGGCGGTTGAGGCCGAATCTCGGAGGCGCTGATGGCCCCGACGGATAAGCGCGAGGATCCCAGCATGCTGGCTGCCTTGGGCATGGCGTCCGGCATCGGACTTCAACTCGGCGCGTCGGTTCTGGTGGGACTCGGGCTCGGCCTGCTTCTCGACCGGTGGCTGCACACGTCGCCGTGGTTTTTACTGATCGGTCTGCTGCTGGGGATCCTGTCAGGTGGGTATAGCGTGGTCCGGATGGTGTTGAAGGAGATCAAGCGTGGTCAGTGAGCTGCGCCGATTCCAGCTCCGCACGGGCGTCATGCTGGCGGCGGCGCTGGGGGCGGTGACCGCGGTCTTGCTGCTGCTGGGCCACGCCTCGGCCGTGTCCGGCTTGCTTGCCGGCGGCATGCTCGGCCTGGTGAATCTGACCTGGATGGTGTCCAGCGCCACGCGTCTGATGGGGCAGACGATCAGTGCCCGCGGCATCCAGGCGGTGGCGTTCATCCGCTTCCTCCTGGTGGCGCTCTTGCTCGGCGTGATCCTGATTGTCGGCCACGTCAACCCGGTCGGGGCCGTCATTGGGTACGGGCTCTTTCCGGTCGCGGCGGCTGCCTCCGGCTGCCAGCTGCTGCGCAGGTCGGGGGTGCCATCGTGACCAGCCTGCTCTGGTTGGCGATCGAGGTCACGCATCCGACGGTCAGCATTGGGGGCATCGACTTCAACGTCGACACGATCCGCAACACGGTGATCGTCTGCGCGCTTTTGATCGTGTTCGCCGTGATTCTCCGCCGTCAGTTGCACCCGGGAATCCCGAGCCCGCTGCAGAACGCGACCGAAGCGCTGGTCGAGTACATCGGCAATCTGACCGAAGAAACGCTGGAGGGTCGCGGGATCGCGCTCGCGCCCCTGGCGATCACCCTGTTCACCTTCCTGCTGATCGCTAATTGGCTCGGCCTGATTCCGACGCTGAAGTCACCGACCAACGATTGGAATACGACCCTCGGCCTGGCGCTGATGGCCTTCGTCCTGGTGCAGTTCTACAGCATCAAGAAACGCGGATTCGGCGGCTACCTCAAGCATCTATTGCTGCAGCCACCGTTCTTTCCGCTGACCGTCATCGACGAGCTCGCCAAGCCCCTGACGCTCTCCTTCCGGCTGTACTTCAATATCTTCGTCGGCGAGCTCTTGCTCACCCTGATCATCCTGCTGGTGCCCACCTGGATATCCTGGTTGCCCGGCGCCGCCTGGACCCTCTTCAGCCTCTTCGTGGGCGCGGTCCAGGCCTTCATCTTCACGGTGCTAACGATCTCGTACATTGCAGTCGCGACGGACGTGGAATCAGGACACGCATAGGAATCAAGGAGGATTAGGTTGGAACGAGCAATCGTCTTGGGTGCGACCGTCATCGCGTTCGGACTCTTACTGGGATTGAGCGCGCTTGGCGCGGGAATCGGTGACGGACTGGTCTCGAGTCGCACGGTCGAAGGCACCGCCCGCCAACCGGAGATGCAGGGCCGGCTCTTCATCCTGATGGTCATTGGCATCGGCTTCATCGAAGCGTTGCCGATCATCGGCCTGGGCCTGGGCTTGTTCCTCGTGTTCGCCAATCCGCTGTTGGCACAAATCACCGGCAAGTGATCCTGCTCGACGCCGGACTCCTGACCATCAACGGGACGCTGATTGCCCAGCTCCTGGTCTTTTTGGCGATGCTCGCCATTCTGTCGCTCGTCGCCTGGGGTCCACTGGTCAAAATGCTCGAGGCGCGGCGTGCGCGGATCCAGGAGGGAATCGAGGCGACTGACCGTGCCAAGCGTGACCGTGAGGCGGCCGAGCAGGAGTACCGGGCCAAGCTGGAAGAGGCGCGCCAGGAAGCCCAGAAGATGGTGGACCAGGCGCAGCGAATGGGGGAGAGCTTGCGCCAGGAGCTCGAGGGCAACGCCAGGGAACAGGCGAACCAGATTATTGCCCAGGCCAAGAAGGAAATCGGTCAGGAGCGGGAACGCGCGATGCAGAGTCTCCGGGCGGAGGTCGCGGACCTGGCCGTGATGGTCGCGAGCCGGGTGATCGGGGAAACGTTGGACCCCGCGAAACATCGCAAGCTGATCGACCAGGCGATCCAGGAGGCGGAGCTGCATGCCTAGCGCCAGCAGCATCGGTCGTCGCTACGCCGTGGGCATCTTCCAGCTGGCGCAGGAGGAGAAGGCGATCGATACCTGGCGGGCAGAGGTCGCGAAGCTCGACGAGCTGCTCGCCGACGATGTCCTGCAGGCCGCGTTTCAGAACCCAGCCGTCGACCTCAAACGCCGGATGGACCTTGCCGCGCGACTCGCGCCCGAGATGCGGCCCGAGACCCTGAATCTGATGCGGCTCCTGATCGAACACCAACGCACGCGCGATATGCCCGCGATCCGGGACGAATACGAGCGCCTGGCCGATGAGGCGTCGGGAATCGTGACCGCCATGATGACGACGGCGATCCCACTCGACGAAGCCGAGCGCAAGCGATACGAGCAGCAGTTGAGCCGGAAACTCGATCGCAAAGTGAAACTGGGCTTCCGGACCGATGCGGCATTGATTGGCGGCGTGACGATCCAAATCGGCGACCATCTCGTGGACGCGAGCGTCCGGACGCGATTGAAGCGGCTTCGTGAAGACCTACTGCGATAAAAGGGCGAGGAGAACAATTGGGAATCAAGTCAGAAGAAATCAGTAGCCTGATCAAGAAGCGAATCAAAGACTTCGATGTGCCGATCCTCGCGGCCGACGTTGGCATCGTGACCGAGGTCGGCGACGGCATCGCCCAGATCTACGGGTTGAAGGGGGCGCAGGCTTTGGAGTTGCTCGAGTTCAAGGGTGGCACCAAAGGCGTGGCCTTCAACCTGGAGGAGGACTCGGTGGGTGCGATCATCCTCGGACCCTTCGAGGAGATCAAAGAGGGCGACGAGGTTCGCACTACAGGCAAGATCATGCAGGTCCCGGTTGGCGAGGCGCTTGTGGGCCGCGTGGTGAATCCGCTCGGAGAGCCGATCGATGGCAAGGGGCCGATCGAGACGACGAAATTCGCGCCGATCGAAAAAGTCGCTCCGGGCGTGATTACCCGTCAGCCGGTCGATACGCCGCTCCAGACCGGCATCAAGGCAATCGATGCCATGATCCCGATTGGCCGCGGGCAGCGCGAGCTGATCATCGGTGACCGGCAAACCGGGAAGACCGCGATCGCCCTCGACACCATCATCAACCAGAAGGGTCAGGGCGTCATCTGTATTTATGTCGCGATCGGGCAGCGCGCCGCGACGGTCGCGCAGGTTGCCGCCACGCTCGAGGAGCACGGCGCCCTCGAGTACACGATCATTGTGGCGGCTACCGCCAGCGACCCGGCGCCGCTGTGGTACATCGCGCCCTACGCCGGCTGCTCGATGGGCGAATACTTCATGGATCAGGGGAAGGATGCCCTGCTGGTCTACGACGATCTTTCGAAACACGCGTGGGCCTACCGCCAGATTTCGCTGCTGCTGCGCCGTCCACCAGGGCGCGAGGCCTACCCCGGCGATGTCTTTTATCTCCACTCCCGGCTGCTCGAACGGGCCGCGCGGATGAGCAAGGAAAACGGTGGCGGCTCGCTGACCGCCCTGCCAATCATCGAAACACTTGCTGGGGACATCTCCGCCTACATCCCGACCAACGTCATCTCGATCACGGACGGCCAGATCTACCTCCTCACGGATCTCTTCTACGCCGGCATCCGCCCGGCAATCTCGACCGGACTTTCGGTGTCCCGCGTCGGCGGCGCGGCCCAGATCAAGGCCATCCGGCAGGTGGCGGGGCGCCTTCGTCTCGACCTGACGCAATACCGAGAGCTGGCCGCTTTCGCGCAGTTCGCGTCCGACCTGGACAAGCGAACTCGGGACCAGCTCGAGCGCGGCAAGCGCATGACTGAGCTCCTCAAGCAAGGCCAGTATCAGCCAATGCCGATCGCCCAGCAGGTGATCGTGCTCTTCGCCGGCGCCAACGGCTTCCTCGACGATGTACCCGTCGACAAGGTCGAGGCCTTCGAAAAGGAACTGCTGCGCTTTCTCAGCAGCTCGCACGCCGAGCTCGAACAGGCGATCACCAAGGAGAAGGCGATCTCCGACGATACCGAGAAGCGGTTGCGTGCCGCGCTCGATGAGTTCAAGAAGTCGAGCCCGCTGGTGCAGAAACCGAAGCCGGCCGCGGAGAAACCGGAGCCGCCGGCACCGAAGGGTGGCGCGCTCCAGGGTGCACGAGCGGCCACCGAGCGCGAGAGCAAGAAGGGGCAATAAGAGACCGCCATGGCCACCCTCGCCGAGATTCGCCGCCGCATCGCCAGCATGAAGAACACGCAGCAGATCACGCGTGCCATGCAGGCCGTGGCCGCGTCGAAGCTGCGCCGGGCGCAGGCGCGCTCGGAGGCGGCTCGGCCGTATGCGGACAAGATTGCCGAGGTATTGACCGAGGTCGCCAGCCGCGTCACCAGCTACCAGCATCCGTTCCTTGTTCCGCGGCCGGTCAAGAAGCGACTCCTGATCCTCGTCACCGCCGATCGTGGCCTGGCTGGAGGCCTGAACGTGAACGCCTTCCGGGTCGGGCTCAATTACCTGAGGCAGGGTGAGGGCAATTCGATCGATGCGATCGGGCGGAAAGGCCGCGATTTCTTCCGGCGGCTGCGCATCCCGATCCTGGCAGAGGTCACCGGACTCGGTGACCGGCCCGAATTGAAGGACGTCCTGCCGGCGATCACGGCGGCCGTCGACGAGTACATGGCCGGCAACGTCGACGAGGTGGCCCTCGTCTACACGAAATTTGTCTCGACAGCCAGGCTCGAACCCACGGTCTCGATCCTGATCCCGGTCAAAGTGCCCGAGCGCAAGGAGGGGCCGCGGGTCGATTATCTCTATGAGCCGGAGGCCGAAGAGGTCCTTTCGCGGCTTCTGCCTCGTTACGTCGAGGCGCAGGTCTATGCAGCCGTCCTGGAAAACCAGGCCAGCTTCTACAGCGCGCAGATGGTCGCGATGCGAAATGCCACGGACAATGCCGGCGAGCTGATCAACGACCTGACGCTGCTGCGCAACAAGGTGCGGCAGGCGACGATCACGAAGGAATTGATGGAGATCGTGGGCGGCGCCGAAGCGCTGGCCGCCGGATAACAGGAGGCTCACCATGGCGATTGCCGAGAAAGCGAAAGCAAAAGACGACGCGAAGCAGACGGGGCGCATCGGCCACGTTACCCAGATCATCGGGCCGGTCGTCGACGTCGCCTTCGAATCGAATGAGCTTCCCGAGATCAACCACGCCCTCGAGATCGAGCGCGAGGGTGGACGACTGGTCCTGGAGGTCCAGCAGCACCGCGGCAACAACGTTGTCCGGACGATCGCCATGTCGACCACGGACGGCCTGGTCCGCGGCACCGAGGTTCGCGACACCGGTGGCCCGATCACCGTCCCGGTGGGGAAGGGGACCCTGGGACGGATGATGAACGTGATCGGCGAACCGATCGACGGAAAGGGGCCGATCAAGAGCGAGGGACGCCTCCCGATCCACCGGCTCCCCCCGTCGGTCTCGGATCAGGAAACCACGACCACGATCCTCGAGACCGGCATCAAGGTCATCGACCTGGTCTGCACGTTTGCGAAGGGCACCAAGATCGGCCTCTTCGGCGGTGCCGGCGTCGGCAAGACGGTCATCGTCATGGAACTGATCCGCAATATCGCCACCGAGCATGGGGGCTTCTCGGTCTTCGCCGGGGTCGGCGAGCGGACCCGTGAGGGCAACGGCCTCTGGCTCGAGATGAACGAGTCAGGCGTCATCGACAAGACGGCACTGGTCTTCGGACAGATGAATGAACCGCCCGGCGCCCGGGCTCGCGTTGGGCTGACGGGCCTGACGCTCTCGGAATATTTCCGCGACGAGTACGGCCAGGACGTGCTGCTCTTCATCGACAACGTCTTTCGGTACACGCTGGCCGGCAGCGAGGTCTCAGCCCTGCTTGGCCGCATGCCTTCCGCCGTTGGCTACCAGCCGACGCTCGCGACCGAGATGGGCGACCTGCAGGAACGCATCACCTCGACCAAGAAGGGGTCCATCACCTCGGTCCAGGCTGTCTTCGTCCCGGCCGACGACTACACCGACCCCGCGGTCGCTACGACGTTTGCCCACCTGGGCGCGACCGTGAGCCTGTCCCGCGCCATCGTCGAGCGCGGCATCTACCCCGCGGTCGACCCGCTCGACTCGTTCTCGCGGATCCTCTCGCCCGACGTCGTCGGCGAGGAGCATTACCGGGTCGCGCGCGGGGTGCAGCAATTGCTGCAACGAAACAAGGAATTGCAGGACATCATCGCGATCCTGGGGATGGACGAGCTGTCCGAGGACGACAAGCTGGTCGTCGCGCGCGCCCGGAAAGTCGAGCGGTTCCTCTCGCAGCCCTTTTTCGTCGCCGAAGTCTTCACCAACCGGCCGGGCAAGTATGTGCCGTTGAAGGAAACGATTCGTGGCTTCGCGGAGATTCTCGACGGCAAGCACGACGATCTGCCCGAGCAGGCGTTCTACATGGTGGGGACGATCGACGAGGCGGTTGAGGCGGCCCGGGAGGGCGGCGCCAAGGAGCCGGAAGAAAAGAAACCCGAGGCGAAGGCGGAAACGCCCAAGCCAGATGGGAAGGCGAAGACAACGAAGCCGGACGGGAAGGCGGAGCCGTCAAGATCCGAGGCCACGGCAAAGAAGCCCGATCCCGGAGCGAAGGCAAAGAGCTAGGCCATGGCCAAGCTCCACGTCGGCATCCTGACGGTCGAAGGCGTCCGCTTCGACGGGGAAGCCGATTTCGTCGTGGCCCCCGGGTCGGAGGGGGATCTCGGAATCCTTCCGAGGCACATCCCCCTGCTGACGTCGCTTACGGCTGGCAGCGTCAAGGTGCGCAATGACAACGAGGACCAGTTCTTTTTCGTCTCTGGTGGGTTCCTCGAGGTGCGACCCGACCAGGTCACGGTGCTGGCGGACTCGGCGGAACGGGCCGAGGACATCGACGAGGCTCGGGCCGAGGAAGCGCGCCGCCGGGCCCAGACCGCGATCGAGCAGAAGGCGACGGACGCCGACCTGGCGGCGGCAACGGGTGCCCTGGCTCGGGCGGAAGCGCGGCTCCGATTGGCCGAGCTGCGACGGCGGCGGCGACAGTAGCCGGCTCCTGGCAGCCCAAGCTCTGCCGCTTCTGCGGCGGCGGGGGCCCGCGCGAGAACTTAGGGTTCGCGCACGCGCCCGTGTTAAGTTAACGGGCTAGTGGCGCAGCTCCAGATCGAGGGGGGATCTCGATTGGTCGGGCGAGTCCCTATCAGCGGCTCCAAGAATGCCGTCCTTCCCATTCTCGCCGCCTGCCTCCTGACCGACGAGGATTGCCGCTTGAAGAACGTCCCCCGGATCGAGGACGTGTCCATCATGGCCGAGCTGCTGACGCGAATCGGCGCCCGCGTTGACCAACCCGATCGGCAGCAACTGCGTGTCAACGCCGGCGGGCTCGCCCGTGGCGATGTCCTCGCCGCGCTGGCGAGCCGGATGCGGGCCTCGTTTCTGCTCATGGGCCCGCTTCTGGCCAGGCGTGGCGAGGCACGCGTCGCCAAGCCGGGCGGGGACGACATCGGGATGCGGCGCGTCGAGCAGCACCTGGTCGGGCTGCGGCTGATGGGCGCGCGCGTCGAGCTCGAGGGCGGCGAGTTCGTCGCCCGGGCGGACCGGTTGCGGGGCGCGACCATCATTCTCGATATGCCCACCGTCACCGGGACCGAGAACCTCATGATGGCGGCCGCCACCGCCGACGGCATCACCACGATTCACAACGCGGCTCGCGAGCCGCATGTCGTCGACCTCGCCCTCTTCCTGGAAAAGATGGGGGCGCGCATTCGGGGCATCGGCACAGACATCCTGCAGATCGACGGCGTCCGCGAGCTAAGCGGCGCGACGCACCGGGTGATCCCGGACAATATCGAGGCCGGTACCTACGCGATCGCGATCGCGGCGACAGGAGGTGACGCCACCGTCGAGGAGATCGACACGGTGGATCTGCGTGCGCTCATCCTCAAGCTGCGCGCCGCCGGCGTAACCGTGGAAGAGGGCGGCCACCGGCTTCGGGTCGTTGGGAATGGACGATTGCAGCCGGTCGATGTCACGACCTGGCCCCACCCGGGCTTTCCAACTGACCTTCAGGCCCCCTTCGTCAGCCTCATGACCCAGGCCCAGGGTCGGTGCGTCGTCTCCGAGGCGGTTTTCGAGAACCGGTTTCAGCACGTTCCCGAGTTGCGAAAGCTCGGCGCCGACATCTATGTCGAGGGTCGCAGCGCCATTGTGTCGGGCCCGAGTGCGTTGCACGGCGGATCGGTTCGCGTTCCCGACATCCGGTCGGGCGCCGCCCTTGTCGTGGCCGCGCTGTGCGCCCGCGGCACCACCGTGCTCGAGAACGTGTTTCACCTGGATCGCGGATACGAAGACCTGGTCGAGAAGCTCGAGCATCTTGGCGCGCACGTCACGCGGACCGAGAGCCCGACCCCCGATCCGCGACCGCCCGACCTCTCGAAGGTCGTTGGGGATTGACGGACCGTGCTCTCGAAAAAAATCGGCATCGACCTGGGGACGTCTCGGATGAAGGTCTACGTCAAGGGTGAAGGGGTCGTCGTCAACGAACCGGCCCTGATGGCGACCGACGAGCGAGGGGCTCGCGTTCTGGCGGTGGGCGTGGCCGCCGCCGAGTTGCTGGGCCGCGGCGGCAAAGCCCGCGCCATCAGGTCGGTGGGCGACGGGAAGGTCGTCGACTACGAGGTCGCGGGTACCATGCTCCAGTACCTGATTGGTCGCATCGTCGGACGCCAGCGGATCTTTCGACCCGACGTCATGCTCTCGGTCGCGCCGGGCGTCAACGGCATCCACCGGCGGGCGGTCCTGGAAGCCACCATGCAGGCGGGCGCGAAGACCGCCTATCTCATCGACAAGCCCCTGGCCGCCGCCATCGGCGCCCGGCTCCCGGTGGCGTCGACTGATGGGCTGCTGGTGGCAAACCTCGGGGCCGGCTCGACAGAGATCGCGGCCATCGCCAACGGCGAGGTGCTGGTTATGGAATCGATCGCCGGTGGCGGCCAGGCGCTCGACGAGGCGATCGAAACGGCCATTACCCGGACCCGCGGCCTTTCCCTTCGAGCCGGGGAGGCGGAACGGTTGAAGCTGCAGATTGGTGCGGCCACGCCAATCCGGGGAGAGGCATCGCTCGAGGTCTCAGCCGTTGACGGGGCCGAGCGTCCGACCGTCCTGCGGATCGGAGCCGCCGACGTTTCTCAAGCCATCCAGGCCGAGCTTGGGCAGATCGCGGCAAGCGTGCAGCGGGTGCTGGCGGAGGTGCCGGCGGCACGCCGCGCCTCGGTGCAGCGCAACGGGTTGATCCTGACCGGCGGGGGCGCCCAGTTACCCGGAGTCGCCGACCTGCTCAGCTCGCTTGCCGGCCTGCCGGTCCGGGTCGCGGCCGAGCCCGACGAATGCATCGCGCGCGGAACCGGGATGGCCCTGGACAATCTCGCGATGATCCGTCGCGGCCAGCATTACATCACATGACGGAGAGCCGCTCGACAACCGCCATCATGCTCGGCGGCAACGCCCGCGAGGCCTTGATGGCGCAGGCGGTCATCCGGGCTGTCCGGGGCGCGGTCATCTTTGCCGGGCCGGAGGCGATCGGCACGCTCATAGGCCTGCCGGCAGTGGGGCGAGCCTTTACGCTCGATGCGTCGCCGGCGCGCCTGGGGTGGGCGTTCCGCCGGCTGCGCACCGGCTCCATCAGCCGTGTGATCCTGACCACGCCGGTCTCCGCACCCGCCGCAGCGCTGAGCTACTTTGCCGGGGTTCCCCGACGGATGATGCTCGAAGGCCGGTACGACTGGATCGCCACCGATCGAGTGCGGAGGATTCGCGGGCTTCACCCGGTCGATGCCAACGAACGACTGGCGCGAGTTGCCGCCGGGGCGGACCCATCATCGACCGGCCTGATCGTGTCGCCGTCGTTACAGCCGTCAGCCGCGGTGCGGCAGCGCGTGCTCGACCGGTTTTCCGGATTGATGGACCGCGGCGCCGATTACCTGGTCATCTTTCCCGGACGCGGGAGCTGGTCCCGCCCACGGTCCCGACCGCTCTGGCCTGCCGAACGATTCGCCGTCGTCGCCAACTTATCCGGCGCCCGGCGCGTCGTCGTCGCCGGGGGACCGGAGGATGAGCCGATCGTTCGCGAGACGCGATCCGGGATCGGCAAGCCCACCATCACCGTCAGCCTCGCGGACCTGACGATTCAGGAAGTCGCGGTGATGGCGGCCGGCAGCCTTGCGGTGATCGGGCATGACGGCGATGCCCTGCACGTCGCCGCGGCCAGCGGCGCCAATGTCTTCGGCCTGCTCGGCGATGGCGATACGGCGCCCCGCGGGCCGCGGGTGACCGCGCTACCGGTTGCGGATTTCGGCCGCCTCCCGGCGCGCACCGTTGCCGAACACCTCGCCCACCACTTGCGGGTCACAACCTACGCCTGAGCTCCGCGTGGCGCTCGATGCCCGCGCGCTCGGCGACGGCGACGAGACCGGGATCGGCCGCTACATCCATGCCCTCGTCTCCGCCCTTGCCGAGACGCCGGCCGTGGCCGTGCGGCTCTACCGGCGGCCGTTCCCCCCGGTTCTGGGACCGCACCTGGTTTCCGCGCTGCGGATGCGGGCGGATGGCGCGGCGCTGGTGCACGGTCCGGCCAATGCGCTGCCATTGGTCCGGTACGGATTGCCGGGTGTCGTCACCGTTCACGACCTGGCGATCTATGACCATCCGGAATGGTTTCCGCGGGGACAGTGGTTCGCGACCCGGGTCGTGGTACCCCGCTCGGTCCGGGGGGCCGCCCTGGTCATCTGTCCATCCGTGGCCACCCGGGAGGCCGTCTCACGGATCATGGGGGTCGCGCCGGAGCGCTGTCGCGTCATCCCGCATGGGGTCGACGCCGTGTTCCGGCTGCCGGTCGCTCCATCAATCGCGGCGCCGCTCCGGGAACGCTACGCACTGCCGGAGCGCTACGTCCTCCAGGTCGGGACGGTGCAGCCACGCAAGAATTACGTGACCACCCTGCGGGCGTTGGCGCGCATCCCGGCGCCCGAGCGCATTCCTCTCCTCGTTGCCGGCGGCTTCGGCTGGGATTACGAACCGGTCATCCGGGCGGTGGAACAGCTCGGGCTCCGCGACTTCGTGCGCTTCATCGGCTATGTGGCGCCGCGCGACCTGCCCGGGCTTTACCAGCAGGCGCGGGCCGTCGTCTTTCCCTCGCATGACGAGGGCTTCGGGCTGCCGGTCCTCGAAGCCTTCGCCGCCGGCGTTCCCGTGGCTGCCTCCACGGGCGGCGCGATCCCCGAGGTCGCCGGTGATGCCGCTCTCCTCAGCGCGCCGGAGGACGAAGCCGGGCTGGCGGAGAACCTGCAGCGGCTGATCGAGGACGAGCCACTCCGGCAGCGCTTGATCGCGGCCGGGCGGGTCAGGGCGGCGCCCTATACGTGGTCCGCGTCAGCGGCGGCCCACCGGCGTGCGTATCGTGATGCCGTGGCCGCCTGAGGCTACTGACGAGCGCGCGCGGCCTCGTCCAGCACGCGCCAGATTTGCGAGGCGGCCCGGTCCCAGGTAAAGCTCGCGCTGCGGGCCTGGCCGGCGATGATCAGTCGCCGTTGCAGCTCGAGGTCGCGGGCGAGCTCGAGCAGGGCCTGGCTCCACGCGCCCGCGTCGTCGGGACTCAGTAAGATGCCGGCGCTCCCGACAATCTCGGGCAACGCTCCGGCATTCGAGGCGAGCACCGCCGTCCCGCAGCGCATCGCTTCCAGGGCCGGGAAGCCGAAGCCTTCGAAGCGAGAGGGGAGGGCGAGTGCGAGAGCGCCCGAGTAGAGCGCCGGCAGGTCGTCGTGCGGGACGTAGGGCAAGACCATGACGCCATCGCTGGCTGCCGACGGCGGGTGCCCCGGCCCTGCCAGCACGAGCGACGCGGTCAGGCCGCGACGGCGCGCCTCGGCAAAGGCGCGACGCAGCATCCCGAGGTTTTTGCGGGGGTGATCCCGCCCGAGATAGAGGTAGTACTGGTGGGGCAGCTGGTAGCGAGCCAGTGCCGCCTCCACCGTCTCGGCGCTCTGCGGCTCCATGCGCGCATCGACGCCGGAGTAGACCACCGCGATTCGCTCCGGCGCCACGCGGTAATAGCGCATCAGGTCGTCCGCGGTGGAGCGCGACACGGCGATCAGCCGTCGAGCCCGGCGCGCCATCGATCGGGTCATCAGCTCGAGGTACCACCAGGAACGGGGCGAATAGGAGGCACGCTCCCGCCGGTGTCCCACGTCATGAATCGTGACCACGCCGGGAATGCGCAAGCCGATCGGCAGCACGTGGCTCGGGACGAAGACGACGTCGGGGGGGTCCGCGTGGAGGGCTTGCCGAAAGCGCCAGTGGGTCCACAACCGTGGAAAGGGGATGCCGCGCCAGTCCACCTGGGGATCGAGCCAGGCCGGCCGCGACCCGCCGTTTGCGTAGACGCGCAACTGACGGCCCTCGCGAGCGATGGCCAGCGCCTGGATCACCTGCCTGGCGTAGACCTCGGTCCCGGACGGCTGCGCCCGCAAGGCCGGCGTGCCGTCCACGGCCACGATCACGTCGACCCGCCGACGATCGGGATCAGCCGCGATCCTTTGCTAACATCCGCGACGTGCCAGGCGCGAACCCGATGCCCGATGGCATCGTCGTCGACCTGTTGTTTGCAGCCCGGCCGTTCACCGGACTGGATCATCACGCGTTGCATATCCTGCGGGGACTCCACCAGGTGGGAGTCTCCGTCGATGTCCTGGTCGCGCGCAACGCGGTCGGGGACATGGTGGATGCGCTGGAAGGCCATCGGGTCATCGTCTTTCCCCCCGTCCCCCGCGGCCTGCGGCTGGGTCGCGAGCAGTGGTCGATCCCCTGGCGCTTCGGCCGTCATCCGCAGTCGGTCCGCCTCCTGCACTCGGTGGCCGGGGTCAGTCCGATCCTGAGTGAGATCCCGCTCGTCCTCACCGTGCCGGACCTGACGTACCGCGTCCATCCGGGATCGATGCATCCCCGCGCGCGCTGGTACTTCGGCGCCCTGGGGCCGCGCAGCATCCGCCGGGCGCGACACCTGATCGTATCCTCGCAGGCGATCCGCCAACAGGTCATCGACCTGTACCATATCGCGCCGGATCGGGTCACCTCGGTGCCCCTGTGCGCCGACCCGTCCTTCAGTCCACGCCCGGCCACCGAGGTGGCCGCGGTGCGCAAGCGGCTCGGCCTCCCTGAGCGATACGTGCTCTACGTCGGCACCGTCGATCCGCGCAAAGATCTCGAGCGCCTGCGTGCCGCCTACGAGATGCTTCCGTCTGACCTGGCCGTTGATTCCGCCCTGGTCTTCGCCGGCCGGACCAACCGCGGCGCCGAGCGTCTCGCCCGCGACCTTCGTCGCCCGGGCCGGCGCGGCCATGTGATCAGCCTCGGCTACGTGCCGAGGGAGACGCTGCCGGCACTGGTGAGTGGCGCGTCCGTCTTCGTCTATCCATCGCGCTACGAGGGCTTCGGCCTGCCGGTGCTCGAGGCGATGTCCTGCGGGACGCCGGTGGTGGTGTCCAGCGCGCCAGCGCTGGCGGAGTTGGTCGACCAGTCGGGGGTCGTGCTCCGGACAGACAGTACCGAGGAACTGACCCAGGCGATCGAACGGCTGTTGCGGTTCGATGCCGAACGGCTCCGCCTCGGCGAGCTCGGGCTGGAGCGGTCGGGAAGCTATAGCGTCGGCCGCATCGGTCGCGAGACCGCGGAGGTGTACCGCCGGGCGCTGGCCGCGTGAGCCGCATCAGCCTGCTGGGAATCCCGATCGACCCGCTCACCGAGACCGAGGCCGTCGCGTGGGTGGCGGCCGCGCTCAGGGCGGAGCGCCCCCGCCTGGTGGTCAGCGTGAATCCCGAGCGGATCATGCAGGCGCTCCGCGAGCCGGCCTTTGCCGACCTTTTGCGCGGGGCGGACCTCAACCTCGCCGACGGCGCCGGCGTGTTGTGGGCCGCGCGCCGGTCCGGTCACCCGCTCCCCGGCCGGGTGCCGGGGGTGGATTTCCTCCGCGCCCTGGCTGCCTGCGGCGCGGCCGAGGGCTGGCGATTCTTCTTCCTCGGAGGCGGGCCTGGGGTGGCAGAGGCGGCGGGCGCCGTGTTGAGCCAGGCGTTTCCCGGGTTCACACTCGCCGGGACATTCGGGGGCTCGCCCGACCCGGCCGATGACGAGGCCAGTCTCGCCGCGGTGCGACGGAGCGGTGCCCAACTCCTCTTTGTCGCCTACGGCGGGGGTGCGGAGGAAGCCTGGCTCCAGCGCAACCTGGCGCGCAGCGGCGCGGTCGTCGGGATGGGCGTCGGTGGCGCCTTCGACTTCATCTCCGGACGGGTCCGGCGCGCGCCGGCCTTGATGCGGGCGCACGGGCTCGAGTGGCTGTACCGCCTCGGTCGGCAACCCTGGCGCTGGCGGCGTATGCTCGCCCTGCCCCGGTTTGTTGCCCGCGTCATGGCGGCTGGACGACCGTGAGTGGTCTTTCCGATCAGGCCGCGTCCAATGAAGGAACCCTGTCACCGGGCCGTTATACGGGGCGACCGCCGAGGCCATTCATCAGCAAGGAGGGCTCGAATCGTGCCCCAACCGCGTCCAGGCTCGTGATCGCCTCCGCTGCCGGAATGCTGCGTCGGCTGACGAGCGGCGTTGTCCTGCGGGTCCTGCTTTTCGTCGCCATCTTCAGTCTCGCCGCCGTCCCCCCGCTGGATCCCGACCTCTGGTGGCACCTCGCCAACGGCAGGCTGATGCTGGCGCTGCGTGGATGGCCGCAGACCGATGTCTATTCGTTCAGCGCCCAGGGTCACCCCTGGATCGTGCACGAGTGGCTCGCCGATCTGCTGATGTTCGTCTCCTACCAGGCCGGCGGACTGCCGCTGCTGGTGGCGCTCTTCGCGGGGATCGTGGTTGGCGGCGCGGTCTGCCTGTACCTGCTGTTGCGCGGCGGCGGCCTGCATCCGACTGCCGCCGTCGGGCTGACGCTGGTGGGTGTGCTGGCCGGCTCGACGGCCTGGGGGGCCCGTCCGCAGCTGCTCAACCTCTTGTTCGCCGGCATCCTGGTCTGCGGGCTGCAGCGTTACCGGCAGGGCCGGCTCGCTGCCTGGTACCTGCCACCGTTCCTGTGGCTGTGGGCAAACATCCACTCCGGATTCCTGGTGGGCGTGATCATCACCGGTCTCTTTCTCGCCGGCGAAGCCATCGATGCCTGGCGAACCGGCGAGGGCATGCCGCGTCCCCGCCTGAGCGCGCTGGCCTGGGCGGTTCTCGCCGGGCTGGCGCTGGCAGTGATCAACCCGTATGGCGTCCAGACCATCCTCTTCCCGCTGGGCACGCTGACCTCGCCGCTGATTCAGAGCAATATCCAGGAGTGGGCCTCCCCTGACTTCCATTCAATGCCGGGAATCTTCCTGGAGTCGATCTTCTTCGTCCTCCTGCTCGGGCTGGCCACCCGCCGCGTCCGGGCGCGGACCAGCGAGTGGCTGATCGCGGCGGCGCTCCTCTACCTGGCGCTTGCCTCGCAGCGTCACGTGCCGCTCTTCGTCATCGGCGTGGCCCCGCTGGCCGGCCGCTGTGCGCAGGCGCTGCTTGACAGCCTGGCCTCGATCCTGCCCTCGGCGCCCAATCGCCCGGTTTCGGTGGCGGCCCTGCGGGCGTCGGCCGCGCGACCCGGAGGCGCCAATCCGCTGCTGCTCGGCGTCCTCAACCTCGCGCTGCTGCTCGCGGTCGGCGGCGGCATGATCGCCTACCGGGCGCTACCCAGCCTGACTCCGGCGACGCAGCAACTGGCGGTGTCGACGACCTTCCCGGTGGCGGCCGTCGATCACCTGCTGGCGCTTGACCGGCCGGTCCGTGTCTTCAACTACTACGACTACGGCGGGTATGCCCTGTGGCGGCTGTATCCGGGTGGGAGCCGCGTCTTCATCGACGGCCGGGTCGAGGTCTACGGTCCGCAGATCTTCGGCCAGTACCTGGCCGTCAACTACCTGGCCAGTGGCTGGCCTGACGTCCTCAATCGCTACCACCCGGATGCGATCCTCCTGCCCAGCAATCACCCCCTGGCCACGCTGCTCAAGCAGGACCCGAACTGGCACCTACTTGAGCGGGATCGGGTGGCGACGCTCTTCACCCGGACCGGGATCACGCCATGATCCCGATGCACTCGCCGCTCGAGATCAGTGCCGTCTTACCCGCGTACAACGAGGCGGCGAATCTCGAGCAGGTTGTCCGCCGCACGGTCGAGGCCCTGGCGACTCGGGCCCGCACCTCGGAGGTGATCGTGGTGAACGATGGCAGCCAGGATGACTCGGCAGCCGTGCTCGAGCAGCTTAAAGCGACCTACCCAACGCTCCGCGTCATCCGCCATCCGCAGAATCGCGGCTACGGAGCAGCGCTGCGATCGGGCTTTCAGGTGGCGCGCTTCCCCTGGATCTTCATGATGGATGCCGACAACCAGTTCGATCCGGCCGATCTCGACACCCTGCTGCCCTTTGTCGCGAAGGCCGACATCGTCACCGGATACCGCAAGCGCCGCCAGGATCCGCTGCCGCGCCGGCTCAACGCCTGGGCGTTCTTCTCGCTGGTTCGCCTCTTTTTCGGACGGCAGGTTCGGGACGTGAATTGCGCCTTCAAGCTGCTCCGACGCGATATGTTGAACCGCATGGACCTGCGCTCCGATGGCGCCCTCATCAATACGGAGGTCTTCGTGCTCGCGCGCCGGGCCGGAGCCCGGATCGTCGAGGCGCCCGTGCCGCACTATGCGCGGACGTCGGGCAAACAAACCGGCGCGAACCCGCGGGTCGTTATCCGTGCCTTCAAGGAACTGCTCGCGTTCCGGGCCGAGATTGGTCGGGCGGCATGACCCCGGACGTCTCGATCGTGATCCCGGCATTCGACGAAGCGCGTCGCCTTCCCGCGACTCTGGACCGGATTCAGCGGTTCGTCGAGGAGCAGCGCCTCAAGGTCGAGGTGATCGTCGTCGATGATGGGAGCCGCGACGGCACCGCGGCGGTGGTGCGCGAGCGCGTGACCCGGTGGCCCCAGCTGCGGCTCGTGGTGGCCGGCCACAACGGCGGAAAGGGCGCCGCGGTCCGGCTCGGCATGGCGGCAGCCGGCGGCCGTTACCGGGTCTTCAGCGATGCCGATCTCAGTGTCCCGATCGACGATCTGGAGAAGCTGCTCAAGCCGCTCCGGGAGGGGGCCGGCGTGGCGATCGCCTCACGAGCACTGCAAGGCTCGGAGATCGAGCTACATCAGCCCTGGTACCGGGAGACGATGGGCAAGATCTTCAACCGGCTCGTCCGCATCTTCGTCCTGGGCGGCGTGCACGACACGCAATGCGGATTCAAGGCCTTCACCGCCGAGGTGGCCGAGCGGGTGTTTCCGCCGCTGCAAACCAGGGGCTTCGGCTTCGACGTCGAGGTGCTCTACCGCGCTAAACAAGATGGCTACCGAATCGTCGAGGTTCCAACCCGATGGATCAACTCGCCCCAGAGCCGGGTGCACCCGATCCGGCACTCGATGGCGATGTTCTTCGAGCTGGTGGCGATTCCGGGTCGAGTACGTCGGCACCCCTTCAGGGGCAGCGATCGGCCGGCTCAAGACCGGGCCTCAGCCTGACGAGCTCGTAGGCGGCGACCGCCCTTCGGCTGATGGTCCGCCCGGCGATCCAGCGGTCGAGGTAGGTCGATCCGGGGACGGCGCTCAGGTTCCAGGGCTCGGGCGCGCCATCCGGGCCGAGCACGACCAGGCTCACGCCCGACCGCGCCAGCTGGCACGCCATGGTCCGCTCGGTGGCCTCGGTATTGGTCAGGCCGGGAAAGGCTTCGTCGAAGACCGTTCCGGGTTCGCGGCCGCTCAGGAAGTAGATGGTGTTGTCGTCGAAGACGACGAGGTCGTTCCGCTGCCGGCCGACCCAGATCGGCTGGTCGGGCGGGACCGACGCATCGATCTGCTGAATCAGGGTGGCCAGCTGCGGCATCGGCATCCAGGCGCGCTCGCCCGCGAGCCCGGCTCGAGGGATGCCGGCCGCTGCGTGCGGCAGGGCAAGATCCCGAACCGTGAGGCCGCCGGCGGCGGCGCAGCAGAGAAGGATGCCGGCCAGCGTGGCGGACGCTTCGAAGCGCGGGGGTGCGGCGGGCTGCCGCCGGGCGCGTCGCTCGAGCAGCAACGCCAGGAGCACGCCGGTGACCGGCCAGGCCGCCATCGCGTGGATGCCGTCCGCCCGCGTGACCACCCAGGCGAAGGCCAGCCCGCCCCCGACGACCAGGGCGGTCACGCGAGCCAGCTCCCTGGCGTCGCCGCGCTGGCGGTAAGCCCGGAGGATGCCAAAGAACCAGATGAGGGCGAAGGCGGCGCTCAAGATCACCACCGCCGGGCCTTCATGGCCCTGACCGATCGGAATGCTCCGGCCCCGCGCGTACAGCGTCAAGGCATGGACCACGATGTCGAACCAGACCGGGTTGAAGCCAGCCAGCAAAACCATCGGGCCCCAGAGGACGGCTGCGGCGGCGAGGCCGCAGGCGATGTAGACGAGGGCCGGACGCGGCGTCCGGCCGCCTGGATGGATCGCAAGCACGAGGTAGCCGATGGTCAGGCCAGATCCCAAGGCGACCGCAAATTCGGGCCGGCAAAAGGCGGTGACCCCGATCAGGCATCCGCAGGCGGCGGGCCATCGAAGACTCCGCCGATCGAGACCGACCATGAATGTCAGCAGGGCTCCGAGCCCAAGTAGGACGGCCAGAAACGGAGAGTTGAAGGTTGCCAGCGAGAGGGGGGCTAGCGTGATCAGGCCGGTCATCAGGAACCGGATCGGATCGCGCAAGCCCAGGTCCCGCATCAGGGCGTAGGCGGTGGCGGCGATCAGGAGCATGACCACAGCGCCAAGTACCCGCGCCACGGTGACATTGACCGCAATCAGGCGAAAGGCTGCTGCCAGGATGTAGAGGTCGAGCGCCCCATAGCTGTTCCAGAAGTCGCGATACGGGACGCGCCCGGCGGCCGCCATCGCCCCCTTGGTCAGCGTGACGCCTTCGTCGAAGCGGTCCAGGGGCGCGACCAGAAACCGGGCGGTGGCCAGGGTCACGAAGCATCCGATCAGGGCCAGCCGGAGCCCGAGCCAGACGGAAGGTCGCGCCGAAGCCGCCGGCGCCGCTGGCGATTGGTCGAGCTTACGGATCGCCATGGTCAGCTGCCGACCAGTCGGTAGATCGCGACCGTGCCATGACGGTAAATCGGCTCGAGGTATGGACGATCCTGCGGCCTAAAGCTGGTCGCCCGAGCTTCATCGGGTCCCCAGTACAGAATGGTCACCCGGTTCGCCGCAAAGAAATCGCGAACTGCGACGTCGGAGACGCCCGGGCCAAGGATCTTCTGGACGTTGGCGATCTTCTTGAAGTAATCGAGGGTCTCGCTGTAATGCCCCACGTAGACGGTCACGTCAGCGTGTGCCGGAAGCAAGAGACCGGCCTGGGGCGATGACAACACGCGGTCGCCGGCGCGGTGATTCGCGCCAAGCCATTGCATCGCATCCCAGGTGTCGTTGGCGACGTAGGCCTCGGGGAACGCGCCCGAGGCAAAGCGCAAGGCGATGGCGAGCACGATGGCCGACGAGAAGCAGAACGCCGGCATCAGGAGCCGTTCGACACGCCGTGCCCGCGCCGGACGAAGGCGGTCGGTCAGGGCGCGGATGCCGACCGCGGCCAGCACGCCGAGGGGGACATAAAGCGCATCCAGCAGCCGGCGCTGGATGTTGGCGAGGTTCGGTGCGTAGAGCAGCAGCAAGACGAGCGGCGGCCAGACCATGACCAGTGCGAGCCCACGATCCCGGCGGCGCCAGGCAACGACGATGCCCGCGACCGCCGCCAGCAGTGGCAGGCCGAGGCTCAACGCGAGGCTCAACGGGCCGGGCGCCTGGTGGCGCCACTGGCGCGCCCATTCGGCGATGGTCGGGTCCCGGTACAGGATCCACGCGTTGTAGGCGAGCAGGGGCGCCGTCATGGCGAAGGCTGCCAGCTCGGTGATGATCAGCCGCAGACCGGTCCGCTCACCCCAGGCATAAAGGACCCCGCGGTAGGCCGCCCAGATCAGGAAGATGACCGGGATCATCTGGGGATGGATGGCGGTGAGCGCGGTCAGCAACCCGCCCGTGACGAGGATCGTGCGCCAGGTCGGAGACTCACTGAGGCGAAGCAGGCCGATAAGGGAGGCCACGATCAGGGCGGTCGCCCAGGCAAAGTGCGGGATGGCGAGGATCGAATAAAAGCCGCTCAACTCAGGAAGGTGGAGATCAAGCGCTTCTAGTTGATGCCCCATGACGGAGGGATTGCCGAGCATTTGCGCGATGAAGCCGAGGCCCGAGGCGAGCACCACCAGCGCCAGAGCGAGCCCGCGGATGGACGGGGCGAGCAGCCGGCGCCCAAGCCGGTCGACCGACAAGACGAGCGCGAAGGCCCCGCTGACCCGGGCGAGGTGGTAGGTGGCGATCAGGGGCAGGTGCAGTAAGGCCGAGAGATGGCCGAAGAGCAGGTAGAAGCCGAAGAGGAAGACGCCCCCGTGCGGCTCGCTCGTGTAGGGATCGTTCCAGGTCCAGGCGCCGGCCGCGCCCTGCTGCATCTTCGCCAGGTAGGTCGTGGCATCGTCGGCGATGAAGAAGAACCCCGCGAAGTGATGGCCGGGAGGCGTTTTCGCGTAGGCCAGGAGATAGGGGAGGAGGGAGATGGCGGCGACCGCGGTCGCCAGCACCAGCGGAAACCGGCTGGCGGTCCGCCGCGCCGGGGCTGGCGTTGGCGCCGGCCAGCTTACCGGGAGCGGAGTAGCCATGGTGCCAGCAGAAAGAGTCCGAGGGTTCCGAGCAAGAGGCTGTTGGCAACGACGAAGACCGCCGGGTCCATCGTCTGCGCCGCGCGAAAGCCGGGATGACCAAAGGCCGGCCCGAAGGACCAACGGGCCACCAGGCTCAGGGTCACGGTGACCGCGGCCAGCGCCGCGGTCTCGCCCACGGGCCAGCCGCGCCGGGCATTGCTGATGATGGCGACCCAGAGCACCGGTAACAGCAGGACCAGGTGGTGGGACCAGGTCACTGCCGAGAGCAGCGGGAGCAGCGGGAGGAAGGTGAGCGCCCGATGGAGGGGCGAGCCGCGACGTCCTCGCCAGAGCCAGAGGCCGCCGAGCAGGAGTGCCGCACCGGCGGGAAGCAGCGATTCGAATCGCAGCGCGAGCCAGGGATCGGTGTACGGATTTACCGTAAAGGCGCGGGCGAGGAGGCCCGACACGGAGTAATTGGCGTAGAAGGCGGTGCCCTTCGCCAGCGCCGGGAGGACCTGCGTGAAGAAGGCGATCGTGTCGACCGGGCGGACCAGCGCGCCAACCGCGGTGACCAGTGTGAAGCCCCCCAGGAGCCAGGCGGCCTCGCGGAAGCGGCGCTCCACGAGCAACCAGCCGAGGAGGAGCAGGGGGGTCAGTTTCAGCGCCGCGGCGATGCCGATCGCCGCCGCCCAGGCTGGCCGGGCCCGCGCCACACCGACGATCCCGGCCGTCACCAGCAGGAGGATCAGCAGGTTGGCCTGCCCCTGGATGACGTCAACCCAGAGCGGATAAAAGGTGAGGGTGAGACAGAGGACTGCGACAACCGCCGGCACGGAGGGCCGCTCGGCCCGGATCACGATCGCGAGGGTGGCGAGCAGCGCCGCCTGGCAGACGATCAGCCAGAGCGCGATGCTGAGCCAGGCCGGGACGATTGCCAGTGAGGCGACCAGGATGGCAAATGCGGGCGGATAGATGAACGCGGGTCGCAGGGTCGCATCGGGGAAGGGGTGGTGGAGAAAGGTCGCGTACAAGGGACGGCCATGGATCAGATCCTGCCCCGCCTGGAGATAGGCATTGAAGTCCTGGTGGCGCTCGGCTCCCTGGATCAGCACCAGGACGTAGAGGGTGAGGGCCGCCGCCCCCAGGGCCACCTGCGCAACCAACCCGAGGCTGACCTTCCCCCGAGCCGGGGCCGCCGGGGCGCGAGGAAGCGCCGAAGGTCGGATCGACACCGGGTTATAACGATCGGGAGAAGGGGTTCCTCACACCGGCCGTTACATCATCGTCATGGCTGCTGTCCTGGCCGGCAGGCCCCGGCCGCCGCTTTTGCGTGCGCTGGCCAGGCTCAACACGCCGGTCGCCTACCTCATCACGCTGGGTGGCATCCAGATCGCGCTGCTTTGGACCTTCCATGAGCGGCTCGGGATCTGGATTCCGGCGCTGGCGAGCGCCGGCTGGCTCGCCCTGCTGGTCCTGCTACTGACGCACGCCCGGCACTGGGCGCTGAAGCAAGGGCTCCTCAGCGCCCTGGTCGCGGTCAGCGCGCTGGGACCACCGCTCCTCGGCATCCTGCAGCGGCCGCGCCTGGGGCTGACGATCGAGCACGACGGCTTGATCCAGATCGAGGCCGCGGTCGACCGGCTGCTTCACGGCCGGCCGATCTACGGCGTCGACTGGTCGAACACTGCCTTTGGGCAGATGCCCTGGGGTCTCGGCACGCGTCCCAACCCGGCGCTCCACCACCTCGCCTATTTCCCACTCACCATCCTCGCCGGCGTGCCGGTCCGGGCCCTGACCGATTGGCTGGGACTGCCCTTCGACGGCCGGCTAGTGCTCCTCCTGATGAGCCTGCTTGCCCTGGCCGCGATCGCCGCGATCCCGGTTGCCCCCGAGGCGCGCTTCATGCTGACCACCGCAGTCTTCATGAGCCCGCTGATCACACTCTACCTCTGGAGCGGCCGGAACGACATCGAGTTCCTCGCCTTCATCTTCTTGAGCCTGGCCCTGCTCGCCCGCGGCCATCCGGTTGCGGCCAGCGTGGCGCTGGGGACAGCGATCGCCTTCAAGCCCTTCGCCCTCTTCGCCGCGCCCTGGCTGCTGCTGATCGTCTATCAGCGCTGGCGACGGGGAGGCTCAGGTCGCGAAGTCGTGCTGTGCCTGGGTGGCCTGGTGGCCATTCCGGTGGCCACCATCGCCCCCTTCCTGCTGGCCGGCCCGCATGCCTTCCTGACCGACACCGTCGCCTATACCAGCGGCGGGATCCCCGATGCCTACCCGATCGGCGGCTACGGCTTCGGGGCCCTGCTCCTGGCCTTCCACCTGGTTGCGAGTCCGGCGGCCGCCTTCCCATTTACGATCGTCCAGCTGCCGGCCATGGCGTTGGCGTTCTGGGTCTTTGCCCGCCGGTTTTCCCGCTGGCCAACGCTGGGCCGCTGGATGGCCGGCTACGTGGCGGTGTTTGCGGCCTTCGCCTTTTTCGCGCGCTTCTTCAATGACAGCTACCTCGGCGTCGTGGTGACCCTCGCCCTCTGCATCGCCCCACTGTCCGCAGCCGGAATCGGCGCGCCGGCCCGACCGCTTGTCCGCGAGCTCGCCGCCTGATGGCACTGGCGAACCCGGTCGCGCTCAGCACCCCGGTCCCACGGCCGGCATCCCGCGTCACTGCCGCCGAGTGGCGCTGGCTCGGGGTGGTGGCCGGGATCCTGCTGGCGCTGACCATCCCGCCGCTGCTGATCGCGGCGACCCAGGTCTCTGAGAACGAGGTCTTTCCCGGCTATGTCGTCATTGCGCGGGATGCCTATGTTTATCAGGCGCTCTGGCACGCGGGCGCCGCCGGGAGCTGGTTCTTCCAATCCCATTACACCTCGGAAGCGCTCCCCGGCGTCCTGCTTTATCCCTACTACCTCTGGAGTGGTCACCTGGTCGGGGCCCTGCCGGCATCGTGGACCTACCACGTGGCGCGGCTGATCGGCGGTGGCGCGCTGTGCATCGCCCTTTACGCCCTGACTGCGGAGCTCTACCGGCCCGTGATCTTGCGGCGCTGGGCATTCGTGCTCGCCGCGCTTGGCGGTGGGGTTGGGCTCGTCTTGCCGTCGATCGCCATCGGCCCGCTCAGCGTGCGGGCCACCGAGTCGCTCTCACCGGGGAGCAGCGTCGCCGACCTGGTCGCGATGGCGCCCCACCTCCCGACGGCGATGGCGCTGATGTGCGCCGTGCTCGTCGCCGGACTGCGGTTGCGGCGCGGGACCTCCTGGCCCGCCGTCGGCGGCGGGCTGATCGCGATCCTGGCGCTCCAGCTGATCTATCCGCAGCTCGCCCTGCTGGCCGGGGCCATGCTGGCGGCCTGGGCCGGCCTTCGACGTCTGCCCGGTCCCTTTGCGTTCGCGCTGGCGGCCGCGCTGATCCAGCTGCCCTACGACCTGTACCTGGTTTCCACCATGCGGAGCCATCCGCTCGCGCTGGCGGCGGTCCGCACCGCGCTCGACGTCGGCGACCCCCTCGGGTTCCTGGTCGTGTCGCACCTCACGACCACGATCCTGATCGTGGTCGGGTTCGTCACCCGGCGCCTGCACGGCGATCTCATCCTTCCGGCCCTATGGATTCTCGGCATGACGGCCTTCATGTTCACGCCCGGGATCGACGCCCTGCTCGGCAGGAGTTTCATGGCCAGCTCGATTCCATTCGCGCTCTGCGCCGTTCCGGGATTGCTGGCGCTGCTGCGTCGACTTCGAACCCGTCCCTGGCGGCGGCGGGCGCTGGCTGCGACCGTGGCCCTGGCCGGATTCTACGGTCTCTTCAGCCTGGCCCAACCAGTCTGGATCGCGGCCCAGCGTCTCGACGCGCACGCCGAGTACGAAAACCGCGACGAGTCGCGGCTCCTGGCACGGCTGGCGCCCAGGCTGTCCGCCCGCGACCTGGTCTTGACCACCTACTTCGACGGACTCTTTGTCCCGGCGCAGACCAATGCCCGCGTCTACGACGGCCACCCGGACATGACCATCGATGCGGCACGAAAGTCAACCGAAGCCCTGGCCTTCTTCACCAGCTGGCCGGTTGAGCGCCGGGATCGGTTCCTGCGCGCCAACGGCATCGACTACGTGCTGAGCACGAGCCTTCAGAACACCGCGCGACTCGAATCCGATCCGGGGTTGCGGGTCATCGACCGGGAGGGCGCGGCCGTGCTGTTTCAAGCCATCCCGTGAACCGCCGCCTGAAGCGCTGGCTGCTCGGCCTCCTGGTCGCTCTCGCGGTCGCCGGCGCCGCGGTGGTCATCGGCCAACCGCGGGCGGCCAGGCAGAGCGCGGACTTCAACGTCGGCTACAGTGCCGCCCTGCTGATCCGGGAGGGTCGGATCAGTGCGCCCTACGACCAACCCGCTTTGGCCACCATGCTGGTTCGGACCGCCGGGCCCGCCATCGACCAGCGCCTCTCGTACAACCAGCCGTTAGCCGCCGATCTGCCCTTCCTCGCGTTGAGCCTGCTTGCGGTGGAGCTCGCCTTTCATGTCTGGCAGGTCATCAGCCTTGGGATCCTGGTGCTGACTGTGGTCGTGCTGCAGCGGGCCTTGCCGCTGCCGAAGGGTGCGCCGGCGATCGCGTTGCTGGCGTTGCTGGGCTCGGTTCCGCTCTGGGCCACGCTGACCGAGGGCCAGGTGACGCCACTCCTTGCCCTTGGCGCGGCGCTGGTCATCCTGGCGCTGGTGTCGGACGGGGCACTCGCCGCGGCCGCGGGCGGTGCCCTGCTCGCCTTCAAGCCGCACTACCTGCCCGCCTTCCTCATCCTGCTCTTCGCCGCACGTCGCTGGCGCCTCTTCGCCTCCGCGGCGGCGGCCAGCCTGGTGTTCCTCCTGAGTCCGCTGGCAGCCGGCGGGGTCGACGGCATGGTGGCGATGGTGCACAGCGCCTTTCGGGCCAATGACCTGGTGTCGGTCGCGCGGAGCGAGGCCTGGATCGGGATGCTCGCACCGGTGATTCCGGCCGGCCTGGCCAGCGCGGTCAGTGTGGTCATCTTCGGGCTCGGGTTGGCCTTCCTCTTCGCGATCGCCCTGCGTCGGCCGGCATGGCCCGCATTCGCCGTTTTGGCCGGACTGACCGCGGTGCTCGAGTCGCCGCATGCCCTACCGCATGACCTGCTGATCCTGGCCGGGCCGGCGTGGCTAGCCTTTCAGCTGCACCGGCAGGGCCGCATGCCCTCGCCCGTGGTCCCCCTGCTGCTCCTCGACGCCGCGCTGCTGCTCGACCAGCGTGCGGTCGGCGTGGTGCTCGGGCCGGTGGTGATGACGGCCATGATCGTCTGGGGCTGGCAGTCGGTCAGGCGGCGGACCGACCGGCGGCGTGCGCCGGCAGCGGCTGCCTGACGACCCGCTGCCGCTCGAGCCGGAGCATCTGGAGCAGCAGGACCCAGAGCGCGATCAATCCAACCAGCTTGACCGACGTTCCGACCAGGACGAGGGCGGTTTGCGCACCCGTGTGGACGGTGAGGTCCGCCGGCAGGGGGAAGATTCGTCGGTCCATCCAACAGAGGGCATAAGCGCCGGCGAGCCACCAACCATACCTGGCTGGAGCCCGGCGGGCCGCGATCCAGGCCATCGCGGTGGCGATCGGGAGCAGCAGCGTGACCAGGTGGTGCTGCCACGTGACGCTCGAGACGATCAGCAAGGAGGTCACGAGCGCGCCGACGCTGAGGCGGAGCGTCCATGACGAATCGGAGCCACCGCGAGCGCACCACAGCGTCCATCCGATAACCGTGACCACGGCGAGGCCGATGACCAGCTTGGCCAGGAATTGCGTCGCGCCGCCGGCCATGCCAGGCGCGTACTCGACCACCCGGCTCACGAGGCCATCGACCGAGCCGTTGTCCCAGTTGGCCGTGCCGAGCCCGATGCGGGGGAGCACCACCGTGAAGAATTGCCAACTCCCGGGCGAGGCGAGCAGTGTGATCGCCGTGACCGCAACCAGGGCGAGGCTGCTGATCAGGGCGAGCCGCCGCCGCTTGAGGCGAAAAAAGAGCGGGATGAAGAAAATCGGGCTCACTTTCAAGGAGGCTGCCAGCGCGATCAGGACACCGCCGGCCGCGTCGCGCCGGCGCAGCGACGCCAGCAATGTTCCGGCGAGCAGGAGCAACCAGACCGTCGCGACCTGCTGGAACTTGAGGTTGAGGTACACCGGCATGAATCCCAGGGCGGCCAGCAGGAAGAGGCGGCGGGCACTCTTCGACAGTTCGGGATGGGCCCTGAGGATCAGGGCCAGCGCACCGAAGAAGGCGACGTGGACGACCACGAGCCAGATCCGGCCGGCCGCGACCAGGCCGAGCGGGGTCAGGGGTGCCAGCACCAGGGCGAAGAATGGCGGGTAAATGTAGGCGACCACCCAGGCCTGCGTTCCCCAGGAGCGCTTGAAGTCGGCGTAGATGTCAGCGCCGTGGGCCGCCGCCTGCGCCCCGCCGAAGTAGTTGACGAAGTCGAAGCGGAGGGCAGCCGCGTCGAGCGCGATCCATTGGCTCACCGACCAGGCGATGTAATAGGCGCCGATCGCAAGGAGAAGGACGAGCAATACGCGTTCGCGAAACCGTTGCTCGTAGAGACGGCGGACACCGTACCAGTGCCTCATGCGGCGGCCTCCAGGGAGACGCCAGAGCTCGCCACCATCCGACGGCGGTGCCAGGCCGCGCCGAGCAGAACGACCGGGATCGCCGTGAAGCCGTTGAAAAACCCAAGGTGGAACCCGCTGAAGTAGAACAGCGGGAAAATGGTGAAGGCCCAGAGCGCGCTTTCGACCACCGGATCCACCCAGCCTTCGTAGTGCGATCCGAGGAGCGCGAGGATGACGGGAACCAGGAGCAGGGTGTCGTACGAGTGCGCGTAAGGCGCCGCCAGCAGCGTCAGCAGCAGCACGGTCATGGCCCGGCTGAGCAACGCGGCGCGGTGGCGGAAGGTCCACAGCAGGTAGCCGGCCGCCGCCAGGAGGGCGAGGCCGACGGCGACCTGGCGGACCACGCCGTGGAGTGCCGGATAGGAGAAGGCATTGATCGACGCCAGGTCAGCCTGCTGGAGCGCTCCCGACCACTGCCCAAGGACCGTCTGCGGCCAGTCGAGCAGGGCGCCGTGCATGACGGCCGCAGCGAGCGCAAAGAGCGCCACCGTGCCGGCCGCGAAACCGATGACCAGGGCCCGAACCGCGGCGGGCTGGAGCACACCGAGGACGACCAGGAGCGGAAGGCCGATATGCGGCTTGATCCAGGCGAGCGCCAGCAGGGCGCCGGCGAGGAGCGGCCGGTGGCGCCGCAACAGGATCCAGGCGCCGGCGAAGGCGGCAAACAGAAACGGGACCGGCTGGCCCTGGAAGAGGTTGATGAACGCGACCGGCGAGAGCGCGACGGCGCCGGTCGCCAGCAACAGGGCGCGCCCGCTCCAGCCGAAGAGGCGCAGCAACGCCCAGGCGGCGGCGGCGATCGCCGTGATCGCGCCGGCCAGATAGAGAAGGTAGGCCGCCTGCCAGGGGAGCGCCGTGGTGGGGATTAGCGCCATCGCCACCCAGGGGCCCTGCGGGTAGGGAATCGGGCCATAGAAGTTGGTGTCGCCCGGCTGCAGGTGGTCCGGTTGGTTGTAGAGGTGGTCCTGCTCACGGGCCAGCGCGCCGGCATCGTAGGGATCGCCACCGCGAGCCATCAGGGTGGCGGCGGCAAAGAAGTCACGAAAGTCCTGGCCATGGGACGGGGAGATGACGAGCTGCCTGGCGCTCGCGAGTGCGAGCACGACGACGAAGGTGAGGAACAGGGTCAGCCGGAAGGCGCGGCGGCGCACCGAGCCAATCACGACGGCGGGACAGACTGGGCGTAGGCACGGTTCGCCGGTGTCTCACGCATCATGATGGTCGCTTTATCGAAGGTCCCGAGCTCGAACCAACCAGATTGCCCAGGGGCCGCGTGGATCTGACGAAGCTCGGTGATGATCGGGTCATCACTGTGAAAGATGACCCAGTTGATGCCGTAGCGATCGAGCAGTTTTGCCTGGTCCTGGCCGAGCGACTGCAAATGGTTGTAGTCCAGGAGCAACTGGTCGCCGGTCACCGCCGCGTCGCCGAAGATGAACACCTTTTGCTCGGGTTGAACCCCGGCGAGCCGATAGATCAAGTACCCGCCCCACCCGTAGACGTTCAACATGTGACCAGGCGCCGGGTGCTGCGCCAGGTAGGTGGCCGCCTTGATCGGGAAGTCGCGGGCGACGAGCTTCCCATCGACCCGCTGCAGCAGGCTTGGCGCGCTCGCGACCAGCACCACCGCGGTCAGGACCAGCAGCAGGACGCTGTGGAGCCCGAAGCTCAGGCCATTGGTGGGTCGCCGCCTGGCCCGCCATTTCCATCCAAGGCGATCCCACGCCTGCTGTCCGTAATCGGCGAGGGCGGGGACGGCGAGGAGCATGAAGAAGGACAGGTTTCGTACCGAATGCAGCGCCAGCCCGAGCCCGGCGCAGAGGAAGAGCAGTTGGCGGAGATCGATCCGGCGAGCCACGGCAAGCCCGCCGATCAGGAGGAAGATCATCGCCTCGAAGGCGAACATCTGGGACATCTGGAAGTTGGGCGAGAACCACTCGACGATCAGCCGTTGCTGCGCGCCGCTCGAGATGGTCTGAAATGGATAGAGGTAGATGTCCCAGCCGTTCGGATTGACGATCGCGACCGCCAGCGACGCGATCAGGACCAGGCCGAGGTTCCGGAGCCGCCTGGTGGGAAGGGCGCCGGGCCGATGCAGCGCCCATCGAATGCCCTCGGCCAGCAGCGTGAGTCCGAGAAAGGCGTAGGCGATGAAGAACCCGGCGTGCAGGTTGGTCCAGAAGAGCATGACCACCGGTAAGGCGTAGAGGGCGCGGCTGCGTCCCTCGCAGTAGCGCTTGATCCACAAGTAGGTCAGCGCGGCGAGGGTGAACGTGATCATCTGGATCCGCGGTCCCCAGATGGGGTTAGCGGCGGCGACGCCGAGCACCAGCGCGCATCCGGCAATGACGAAATTGACCCGCCGGTCGATCGCCAGGTAGACGAGCAGGAAGCCGCCGGCGGTCACGGCGCCCAGCACCAGGCTGACGAGGGGAAGGTGACCGACCGCAAACAGGGCGGCTAGGATCACCTCGCTGAGCCATTCGTGGGTGATCCATCGATGGCTCGTGACGGTATAGGTGAAGAGGTCGTGGTGGGGGACCGTGTGGTGGCTCAGGATCCAGTTGCCGGTGGTGACGTGCCACCAGAAGTCAGGGTCGGTGACCGGCTGAACGGCCGCGATCACCATCGTAAGCAGCACGGCGATGGTAAAAAACCGTGGCAGGTCGAGCCAGCGGTAGAGACGCTCCCGCCCATGCGTCAGGGCTGGCTCCGGGTGGAAGTCGGCTGCGGGACGTGCCAGGATTGCCAATTTAACAGCCATGTAACGGCCCGGTGCGCCGTCCCCTTGCAGGCGGGTCCGAATTCGCCCCCTAGAAGATGAACGGGATCAGTCGATGGGTGCGACGGGCGTATGCCGTGTATTCGGGGTAGGTCTTGCGGAGGACGCGCTCCTCGTAGAAGGTTCGAATAAGCTGCGCCCCGACGAAAATGACGAAAACGATCAGGTGCGGCGTCAGGATGGTGGGCAGCACCAGGCCCAGGCCGGCCGTGATCTCACCCAGGTAGATCGGATGCCGGGCGAACTGGTAGGGCCCTCCGACGACCAGCCCGCGCGCCTCGGGCACGATGCTGAATCGGTTCCGCAGGTAGCTCAGCGAGTAGATCGCCCAGAGCATGCCGCATGCCAGCAGCATGTCGCTCAGGCCCAGGACCAGGAGGTCGGAGCTGCGCACCCCGCCCGGAAAGAGCCACAGCGCATACAGAATGAAGCTGCCGAGCATCGCGGCGAGGATGGCCAGGGGATTGTGGTCGCTGGCGATGGCGCGGCTCCGCATCGCATAGATGACGAGCAGGAAGCTGAAGAAGGCAAGCGTCAGGAGGCGGTTGAGGAGGTACATTGTCTCGGCGCGGTCGAGCGACGCCTGGAAGGCGTGTTGCACCCCGCCGAACGCCAGCTCCGCCTGGATCGCGACCAGAAAGCCGAAGACGCCAAGGGGAAGGGCGCGCCCGAGCAGGAAGGAGACTCGATCGCTCATCGCCTACCATGATTCGACAGGAATTTGGCAATTTTCCTGCTATCATATGGCCCGCCAAGCGCGGCTCCGCCGCCGAGGGGGGGCCTTTTCCTGAAATGAGTGCGATCCAGGCCGCCACGGATGAGACCTTCGATCCCTTCCTGCTCGTCCATCAGTCGGTGACCACCCGCCTTCAGCTGGTCGACGCCGAGCTGGAGACGGCCGAGCAGAAAGCTCGCGAGCTGGAGAACTCGCTGGACCGGATGCGTGAGCTGTCGGAGGAGTCGCGGGTCGTCGAGAAACATCTGCTCAACAACCTGAAGCAGTTCTCTCCGTCGGAGGTCCAGGAGACCTTCGCCAACATCCGCGAGACGCAGCTGAACGTAGAGCGGGCGCATTTCGAATACGAGGCGCTGGCGGCTCGGCGGGCCGAGCTCAAGGACCAGGGCCAGTTTCTTCGCTCGGCCAGTCAGATCCTGTCGGACCTGCAGCGGATTTATGGCGAGAACGGCGTTCATCCGGCCACTGATGGGGATAAGCAGTTTCGGGATGCGTCGCGGCAGGTGTTCCAGATCATCGAGGAAGAGCGGATGCGCATTGCGCGGGATATGCACGACGGGCCCGCCCAATCGATGGCCAACCTCGTGTTGCAGGCGGAGATCCTCGAGCGGTTGCTGGACCGGAATCCGAAGCAGCTGGTCGCCGAGCTGGCGGAGTTCAAGAACAGCGTTCGGAACGCGCTGGAAGAGACGCGCCAGCTGATTTTCGATTTGCGCCCCATGACATTAGATGACCTTGGGCTGATACCAACCCTGCGGAAATTCATCAAGGAGTACGGGGACCGCTATGGCCTGGCGACCCGCTTTAACGTGGTTGGCCAGGAGCGGCGGCTTCCCGGGAACACTGAAGGGGTGCTGTTCCGCATCATCCAGGAGGCGCTGACCAACGTCCACAAGCACGCGAGAGCCAAGATGGCCGAGGTCACGATGAACATGCAGCCCACCCGGGTGGTGATCGTGATCAAGGACGACGGCCAGGGCTTTGATGTCGCCCGGACCGAGGCCAACCTGCACAAAAATAAGAACCTCGGGCTGATCAGTATGCGTGAGCGCGCCGAGTTGGAAAAAGGCGTTCTGGAGATCAGGAGCCAACCCGGCCGCGGCACCGAGGTCAAGGTCGAAGTCCCCCTCGCGAAGCGCTAGCCAGGGAGCAGGCTAAGCAGTAGAGGCGAACGGCAACGGTGTCGTGGCCGCGAGGCCGCAGCTTAGCTTAGGGCGCGTGGCGGGCCGTCCGAGCTAGGGCAAACCGAGCCCTGCCGCTTCTGCGGCGGCGAGGAGCCCGCGCGCGGACACCGGCCCGACACAGGCGCCCGTGACGTTTGTTACAGGGTCGTGAAATTTTCTTGGCCAAGTTTTGGCTCACCGAGCGTTGCTTGGTTGACGGCCCGGTGTGAAACTGGGTCTGCACACAGTAAGGAGGTGAATCGCATGTTGACCAATTTGTACCTTAGGCTCCGTGAGCTGCTCAACCGTGAGGAAGGGCAGGGCATGGTCGAGTACGCCCTCATTCTCGTCTTGATCGCCGTCGTCGTTATCGTCGTGCTGATCATTCTTGGCAACCAGGTCAAGAACGTGTTCTGCAACATCTCGGGCGGTCTCGGCCAGTAAGTATCGATTGCTCCGTGGAGCGAACAAGAGAGGGTCTGCGCAAGCAGGCCCTCTTTGTTTTCCCCGCCCGTTCTGGGCCGTCGCCCCGGCGCTCAAGCTTTTTTCGAGTCCGTGAACTGCGCAAGGAAGGGCAGGTGTTTCTAGATACAGCATGCGAAGACGTCACGCCCAGCGTGGAGCGAGGACGCAGAAAATCAGGAGGTGAGTCGATTGGCGACGGAGGTTAAGCCGAAGAGCAACCGCATCCTCTTGATCTTCGGTATTTTCCTTGCCATTGTGGCGTTTGGAGGCGCACTGCTCGTAGGCCGGACCTCGGGCGGCACGACAGCGATCGGAGGGGGGAACAAGAACGTGCCAGCGGTGGTAGCGTTGAAAGACATCCCCGCGTCGACCCAGATCACAGCGGACATGGTGACTGTTCAGAACTTCACCACGGATCAGGCGCCGCCGTATGCCTTCCGGGCAAAGGACCTGGTTGTCGGCAAGTACGCCGGCATCGCGATCCATCAGAACCAGGCGATCATCGACTACGACCTCGTCAACAGCGCCGGTGAGGTTCAGCCCGCCAAGCAGGCTTTCCTCCCGATTCCGAGTGGACAGGTCGCGATGCAGATTCCGACCGGCGAGCTCGTTGGCGCCGGTGGATACATCCAGCCAGACGACCGCGTCGACGTGATCGTCTCGTACACGCCGACCAACGCGAAGGTATCCAAGACGAAGACCGCATTTACGAACCTGCATGTCATCCGGGTCGGACCGGCCGGTGGCGCCAACACCCGCGGCATCTCGTCCAGCTTGACCGTCATCGTGACGCTCAACCAGGCGGAGCAGCTCAAGTGGGCGCTCGACAACACCAACTACAAGTTCGTCCTGAAGTCGGTCAAGGACTACGATGTGCCTGAACCGGCGAGCGCCGTAATCGACATCGACCAGTTCTCGGGCGCTTACGGGATCCACTAGACCACCAGAAATACGTTGACAGAGTCCCCGCGAAATCGGAAGATTTCGCGGGGATACGTCTTTGAAGAGATAGTGGCATGACCGAACTGATCAAAGTTCTCATCGTTGACGACATTTCGAGCACCCTGGACAACCTCCAGAAGCTCCTGTCGTTTGAGCCCGACATCCAGGTCGTTGGCACCGCCGCCAACGGGAAAGAGGGTGTCGAGCAGGCCAAGAAGCTGGTGCCGGACATCGTTCTGATGGACGTCAACATGCCGATCATGGACGGGATCCAGGCGACCGAGACCCTGGCCCAGGAAGCCCCCAATTCCCCGGTCATCATCATGTCCGTCCAGGGCGAACGCGACTACCTTCGCCGCGCGATGCAGTCGGGTGCCCGAGAGTTCCTGATCAAGCCCTTCTCAGGCGACGAGTTGATTGCCAGCATTCGCCGCGTCTATCAGCTCGAGCAAAAGAAGGAATCGTTCATGGCCAAGTCGACGGGCGCGACGGCCCCGGTCGCGGCCGCCCCACCGGGTGGCGAGGCGCCACGTCGGAGCGAGAGCGGCCAGGTGTTCTTCTTCTACTCGGGCAAGGGCGGCGTGGGGAAGTCCCTGCTGGCCGCCAACCTGGCGGTCTCGATGGCCAACGAGACGAAGGGCAAGGTCGCGCTCGTCGACCTCGACCTCCAGTTTGGCGATATCGGCGTGCTGCTCAACCTGGACCACTCCCAGGGCATCACCGATCTGATCGAGAACATCGATCACATGGATGCCGACTTCATTCGCGAGATCATGGTCGACGGCCCCTTCGGGATCAAGGTGCTGCTCACCCCGACCAGCCCGGAGCTGGCCGACCTGGTCACGGTCGACCATATCCGCCGCATCTTCAGCGAGCTGCGGAAGATGTTCGACTTCATCATTGTCGACAGCAGCGCCCACCTGGGCGAGATCAACCTCGAGGTGCTGGACCACGCCGACAAGGTCGTGGTCGTGACCTCGCTCAGCATCCCCTCGATCAAGAACACCAAGCTGGCGTTGAAAATCTTCGACTCCCTCTCGATCTCTCCGGACCGGGTGGTCCTGCTCTTGAACAAGTCGGATGCCCATTCCGAATTCAACAAGGAGAGTGTCGAGGCCAACCTTCGCTTTCCGATCGCGGGCCAGATTCCCAACGACGCCAAGCTCGTCATCAACTCGGTGAACCGGGGGAACCCGTTCGTCAGCACCCACCCGGAGGCGGAGATCAGCCAGCGCATTCGTGAGCTGGTGTCCAAGCTCCTGCCGACTCCCCAGGTCGCCGAGCCGGAAGGGACAGACAAGAAACCCCGCAAGGGTCTGTTCGCCCGGCGTTAAGACATAGAGATGGACTCGGTTGTCTTCGGCCGGCGACGGCCGTCACTCCCCGCGACCTTTGCAGGTCCGGCAGTGAAATGCGCGGAGGGCCGGTAGCCCGTGTCGCTTCTCGATCGCGTCCAGAAGCAGCAGGGGCCGGATCCCTCGGGCGTGCCCGATGGCGCCTTCGTGCCCCAGGGTGGCTCAGCCGCCACCGCGCCGCGCGTTCAGAACCCCGTCGCCCGGACCCGGAGCCCCTTCGAGGTGCAGGCCGAGCGGATCAAGAACCGGCTCCAGGCCCGGCTGATCGAGGATCTCGATGCCTCCGAGGAGGAAGACCGCGAGCAGCGGGCCGGCCGGATCACCGACGCGCTCAACGGGGTCATCACCGAGATGGGCCTGACCGTGACCAAGCCGGAGCGCCAGCGGCTGCTGGATTCGGTCCTCAATGACTTCCTTGGACTCGGCCCGATCGAATCCCTGATCAATGACCCAACGGTGACGGAGATCATGGTCAACGGTCCGGACCAGGTGTTCGTGGAGCACAAAGGCAAGCTGACCCTGTCGTCAATCCAGTTCGAGAGCGACGATCAGCTGCGCCGGGTGATCGACCGAATTGTCTCAACCATCGGCCGGCGCATCGACGAGAGTTCACCGATGGTGGATGCCCGCCTCAAGGACGGCTCCCGTGTCAACGTCATCATCCCGCCGTTGGCCTTGAACGGCCCGGTCCTGACCATCCGAAAATTCTCCAAGGACCCGTACAAGATCTCCGACCTGATCAAGTTCGGCTCCCTCACCGACCCGATGGCCCAGTTCGTGCGCGCCTGCGTGCGGGCGAAGCTGAACATGCTGGTCTCGGGCGGCACCGGCTCCGGCAAGACCACGACGCTGAACGTGCTCTCCAGCTTCATCCCCGAGGAGGAGCGGGTCGTCACCGTCGAAGATGCCGCTGAGCTCCAGCTGAACCAGGAGCACGTTGTAACACTTGAGTCACGACCGGCGACGGTCGAGGGCCGAGGCCGGATCGCCATCCGGGACCTCGTCGTGAACGCGCTGCGCATGCGCCCAGATCGAATCGTAGTCGGAGAGTGCCGCGGAGGAGAGGCCCTGGACATGCTCCAGGCCATGAACACCGGTCATGACGGATCGTTGACGACCATCCACGCAAACTCGCCACGTGACAGTTTGAACCGCCTCGAGACGTTGGTGTTAATGGCGGGTGCTGAGCTGCCCTCCCGGGCGATCCGGGAACAGATCTCGTCCGCCATAAACGTCATCGTGCAGCAGAGCCGCCTTCGCGATGGGTCCCGCAAGATCATCGCCGTCAGCGAAGTGCTCGGTCTGCATGGCGACCAGGTGAAAGTGCAGGACATATTCATGTTTAAGCAAACCGGCGTTAGCGAAGACGGCAAGGTCCAGGGCTACTTCACGGCCACGGGGATCATTCCGAAGTATTTCGATCATCTGCAGTCGTCGGGTGAGGGCCTGTCGAAGGATCTGTTCACACCCGTACCGGACCCTGCTGGACAAGGAGGCAAATAAGTGTCGCTTCAACTCGTCTTCGCGGCCATGGCGGCGATTGGCGCCCTGATCGTGGTCATGGCACTCGCCGCAAACCGGAAGCCGGAGGATGCTACCGATCTGCACATGGACGGCTACAACCCGACGGCAGTGCCGGGTAAAAAGAGCGGTCTGGTCGAAGGCCTGATGGAGGGCTTCAACAAGAGCCTGACCAAGAAGGGTGGCCGGACGTCCAAGCTCACCGAAGAGCTCGCCAAGGCGGACTTGAAGCTTCGGGTTTCCGAGTACGTCATGGTGATCGTCGGTCTCATCATCCTCCTCAGCCTGGTCATCTTCCTGCGGTTTCACAATCCGGCGTTGGCCCTGATCGGCCTCCCGGTCGGCTACTTCGCGCCGGGCTTCTTCCTGAAGTTCCGGCAGCGCCGTCGCCTCAAGGCCTTCAACAATCAGCTCGGCGACACGATCGTCTTGCTGTCGAACGCCCTCAAGGCCGGTTACTCCTTCGCCCAGGCGATGGCCACCATCGCCAAGAGCTCCTCGCCGCCGATGGCGGACGAGTTCAGCCGGGCAACGCGCGAGATGAACCTCGGTGTGTCCGTCGATGACGCCCTCCAGCACATGGTCAAGCGCATCGAGAGTGAGGACTTCGACCTCATGGTCACCGCGGTGCAAATCCACCGGGTGGTCGGCGGTAACCTCGCCGAGATTCTCGATACGATCGCCTTCACCATCCGGGAACGCATCCGGATCCAGGGCGAAATCCGCACGCTCACCGCCCAGGCGCGGGCCTCCGGATACATCATCACCGGCCTGCCGTTCGCCCTGGCCTTGCTGCTCACGTTCATCAGCCCGAGCTACATCACTCCGCTCTTCCACGAATGGCTTGGTTACGTCCTCATCGGGATGGGCCTGGTCTCGATCACGATCGGCTACGGGATCATCTCGAAAATCACGAACATCCAGGTGTAGTGGGAATGAATATTTTTACTATCGTCTTCGCCTTTCTCGCCTTCAGCGGCGTCTTCATCGCGGTACAGGCCGTCACGGCCAAGCCGCGGCAGGACCTCATCGCTGAGCGCCTGGCCCAGTACCGCGATCACAACCTGACGCTCGACGAGATCGAACTCTCGCTGCCGTTCAGCGAGCGGTTCATCAAGCCGGCCCTCGAGCGGATCGGCAGCCTCCTCACCTCGCGGATGGCGAAGAACCGCCAGCTCGTGGTCCAGAACAAGATCAACCTTGCTGGGCGACCGTACGGCCTGAGCGTCAACGGCTTCGAAGTACTCAAGGTCATCGCCGGCATCGTCATGGCGCTCGTTGCCCTCGGACTCAGCGGCGTGCTCGGTGCGTCGAGCCTGCCAATCAAGGGTGGCGCGATCGCCCTCGGGTTCGTGCTTGGCCGCTTCCTTCCTGATCTGTGGCTCAACAACCTGATCAAGGGCCGGCAGAAAGAGCTCCGCCTCGCCCTGCCCAACGCCCTCGACCTGCTGACGATTTCCGTCGAAGCCGGTTTGGGCTTCGATGCGGCCATCGGCCGGCTCACCGAAAAGTTCAAGAACGCGCTCTCGGATGAGTTCGCCCAGGTGCTGAATGAGATCCGGCTCGGCCGGCCCCGCCTCGAGGCGCTCGACGAGATGGGCCGCCGCTCCGGCGTCGAAGAGTTGCACACGTTCATCCAGGCGTTGATCCAGTCGGAGCAGTTGGGCGTCGGTATCGCGAAGGTGCTGCGGATCCAGTCGGAAGAAATGCGTCGCCGTCGCCGTCAGCGGGCTGAGGAACAGGCCGCCCAGGCGCCACTCAAGATGCTCTTCCCGATGATTGGCTGCATCTTCCCAACGCTCTTCATCGTGCTGATGGGACCCGCCGTGATCCTCATCATGCACACCTTCACCCACAAATAGGACCGCGGGGAGAGGGCGCCGGGCGTCCTCTTCCCGGGCTTGGGTTCCCTGAAAACCGGCCAGGTATAATACATGTCAAGAGTTTTGCGACTGACAAAAGACGACGGGACGATCGTCGCCGAGCCGCTCGAGGTCGCCTCCAACTTCTGGAGCCGCGGCATGGGACTGATGGGCCGCCGCGGGCTGCCCGAGAACGGCGGCCTCCTGATCAACTCCTGCAATGGCATCCACATGATGTTCATGCGCTTTCCAATCGACGCCGTCTTTCTCGACAAGGGCGGGTCGGTGGTGCGCGCCTACGAGCGGGTTCGACCCTGGACCGGCATGGTGCCCTTCGTCTGGCGTGCCGACAAGGTGGCCGAGCTCCCGGCCGGGGCGGTTCGCCGCCACGCCATCAAGCGCGGCGACCGGTTGACGGTTGCGGCCTAGCGACCTTCTCGACCTGATCTTTCCCCCGTCGTGCGGCGGCTGCGCGCGACGCGGGACTCGCTGGTGTCCAGGCTGCGCGGCCTCGCTGCGCCCGGCGCCGCACGCCACGCTGGCGGGACTGCCCCTGCTCGCCGGGGCGCGGCTCGACGGGCCCTTCCAGCAGGCGATTCATACCTTCAAATATCGCGGCCGGCCGGCGCTTGGGTCCGCCCTGGCGTTGCCGCTGATCGCCAGCGCGCTCAAGGCCGAGCTCCCGCTGCAGGCCCTGAGCTTCGTCCCCCTGCACCCCGACCGGGCCCGGGAGCGCGGCTTTAATCAGGCGGAGCAGCTGGCGAACCAGTTGGGCCGGGCGCTCACCCTCCCCGTGGTCGCCGGTCTGGCGCGAGTTCGAGCCACGGCACCGCAAGTTGGGCTCACCGGGCGCCAGCGGGAGGCGAACGTGGCGGGGGCCTTCCGCTGGGTTGGCCCAGCGGGCCCACCAACGGCTATCGGCCTGATCGACGATGTGTGCACCACCGGGGCGACCTTACGGGCGGCTGCGGACGCCCTGGAAGCGGCCGGCGGCTCGGTGGCCGCCTTTCTGGTCCTGGCCGTGCCGCATACTTTGGCGGCCCCCCTCGTTACATTGCCGGAATAGTCCGACTATTCCCAAATTCTCAATCTGGGGGATCTAGCTTCATGGTCAATGCGTCCGAAGTTTCACAGGACGAGCTCGCCCGGTATTACGAAGCGCTCGGACCGATCCGGGATCTAGTCCTTGACGACAGCTTGACCGAGGTCATGGTCAACGGCCATGAAAACGTCTACGTCGAGCGCGGCGGCAAGATTCTGCTGACCGATCGTAAGTTCGACGATGAGAATCACCTTCTCCGCGTCATCGATTTCATCGTCTCCGCGGTCGGCCGCCGGATCGACTTCCGGACGCCGATGGTGGATGCCCGTCTGCTCGACGGCTCGCGCGTAAACGCGGTCATCTCGCCGATCGCGCTCGACGGGCCGATGCTGACCATCCGAAAGTTCTCGCGGGATCCGTACCAGGCCGAGGACCTGGTCAACTTCGGCACCATCACCGGCGAGGCGGTTGGCTTTCTCAAGGCCTGTGTCATGGCTCGCTCCAACCTCCTGATCTCGGGCGGAACCGGGACTGGAAAGACGACCCTGCTCAACGTGTGCTCCTCGTTCATCCCTCCCGATGAGCGGATCGTGACCATCGAGGACGCGGCCGAACTCCAGCTCCACCAGGAACATGTCTGCCGGATGGAGTCGCGGCCGCCCGACCTCAACGGCGAAAACAAGGTCGGCATCCGCGAACTCGTCATCAACGCCCTCCGCATGCGCCCCGACCGGATCGTCGTCGGTGAGTGCCGCTCGGGCGAAGCGCTCGACATGCTCCAGGCGATGAACACCGGTCACGACGGCTCGTTGACCACGCTCCACGCCAATACCACCCGCGATGCCCTCTCGCGTCTCGAGACGATGGTGCTCATGGCCGGGATCGACCTGCCCATGAAGGCCATCCGCCAGCAGGTCGCCTCGGCCATCGACCTGATCGTGCAGCTCTCCCGGATGCGGGACGGCCAGCGCAAGGTCACCAGCATCACCGAGATCACCGGCATGGAAGGCGACACCATTACCATGCAGGAGATCTTCCTCTACGAATCGCACGGCGCGGACAAAGACGGCATCATGACCGGCGTTTTCCGGGCCACCGGGATCCGCCCGCACATCATGGACAAGCTCTTTGCCGCCGGCGTGCCGATTCCGCCGGAGCTCGCTCGCGTCTTCCCGGATCGCCGCGCCAACGAACGCCCGGGCAAGTAAGCGAATAGACCCCCTGAGGGTATACTTCGGTCCACGCGAGATCTCGCGATGGAGGCAGGCCCTTGCAGATCTTGATCCAGGCCAAGAAGTCCGTGGCCGATCCCCAGATAAAGGCCTACGCCCAGGCCAAGCTGGAAAAGCTGGCGCGGCATTTCGATCATGTTCTCGAGGCCCGCATGGAACTCGGGACGGAGAAGAACAAGAGTACCGAGAACCTGAAAGTGGCGGAACTAACCGTGCATGTCGCGGGGCGGACCGGCAACATTCTCAAGGCGGCCCAGTCGGCCGAGCACATGAATGAGGCGGTTGACCTGGTCATCGATAAAATGGACCGGCAGCTTCGTGACCACAAGGAACGGCTCAAGGACCACCGGCCGGCCAAGGCCGCCGGCGCCGCCACCCGGGCCGCGACCGCCCCCCGGCCCTCCAACGGGGTCGCCAAGGTGAAGCGCTTCAAGCTCAAGCCCATCACGGTCGAGCAGGCGAGCGAGGAGATGGACTCGCTGGGCCATGCCTTCTTTGTTTTCCTCAACGAGGACAGCCAGGAGCTGAACGTCCTCTACCGGCGCCACGACTCGACGCTCGGCGTCGTCCAGGCGGACCTCGGCTGAATTGTTCAGCCGAGGTTCAAACGCCGCAAACGCTCGCATCGCACTGAAGCGCGGCTCGCGTTTGAGGCGTGCCTTGCCGGGTATCCTTATGCATTGCGGATATCCGTAGCTAAATGAGCGTCATCACCAAGGTCCTGGGCGATCCCAACGCGAGGGAGGTCAAGCGCCACCTCGAGCGGGTCGCCGACATCAACGAGCTCGAACCGCTGATCCAGAAGCTCAGCGACACCGAGCTGACCGCCAAAACCGAGGAGTTTCGCGAGCGCCTGCGGCAGGGCGAACAGCTGGACGATCTCCTGGTGGAAGCCTTCGCGGTCGTGCGCGAGGCCGCCCGGCGGGCGATCGGGCTGCGTCCGTTCGACGTCCAGCTGGTGGGCGGGATCGTCCTGCACCAGGGCAAGATCGCCGAGATGAAAACCGGCGAAGGCAAGACCCTGGTGGCGGTTCTTCCCCTGTACCTGAATGCGCTCGCCGGCAAGGGCGCGCACCTCATCACCGTCAACGACTACCTGGCCCGCCGCGACGCCGGGTGGAACGCGCCGATCTACACCCTTCTCGGCTTGAAGGTCGCCGTGATCGGGCACGAGATGTCGTTGCTGTACGACCCCGACTACCTCGATGAAACCCATCCCGATCCCCGCCTGCAGCACCTGCGGCCGGTCTCCCGCGCTGAGGCCTACCTGGCCGATATCACCTATGGCACGAACAGCGAGTTCGGCTTCGACTACCTTCGCGACAACATGGCGGTCGACCTGAGCCAGTGCGTCCATCGAACCCTGACCTACGCCATCGTCGACGAGGTCGACAGCATCCTGATCGACGAAGCCCGGACGCCACTCATCATCTCGGGCCAGGGCCAGGAATCGACGGAGAAGTACTACCAGTACGCGCGGCTGATCCCGAGGCTCGCCGAGACCGACTACACGGTCGACGAGAAGACCAAGTCCGCGGCGCTCACGGAAGAGGGGATCGGCAAGATCGAGCGCTGGACCGGCATCAAAAATGTCTACGAGCTCGAGCATGTCGACGAGGCGCACCAGATCAACCAGGCGCTGAAAGCGTTCACCCTCTACAAGCGCGACCGCGACTACCTGGTCAAGGACGGCGAAGTCATCATCGTCGACGAGTTCACCGGCCGGCAACAGCCCGGGCGTCGCTGGGCGGATGGGTTGCACCAGGCCGTCGAGGCGAAGGAGGGCGTCAAGGTCCAGCAGGAGACGCAGACTTTGGCCACGATCACCTACCAGAACTATTTCCGCCTGTACGAGAAGCTGGCGGGCATGACTGGGACAGCGGTTACCGAGGCCGAGGAGTTCGACAAGATCTACAAGCTCCAGGTGGTGGTGATCCCCACCCACAGGCCGATGGTCCGCGAAGACCATGCGGACCTGATCTACAAGACGGAGGACGCCAAGTTCAAGGCGGTTGCCGATGAGATCGTCGAGCTGGCGCAGGCCGGCAGGCCCGTCCTCGTCGGTACGGTCTCGGTCGAGAAGTCGGAGAAGCTCGCCCGCCTGCTCGAGAAGCGTGGGGTGCCGCACGAGGTCCTCAATGCGAAACAGCACGAACGGGAGGCCCTGATCGTGACCAACGCGGGCCATGCCGGCGCCGTGACGATTGCCACCAACATGGCAGGCCGAGGCACCGACATCGTGCTGGGGCCCGGCGTCGTGGACGCGGGCGGCCTGCACATCGTGGGCACCGAGCGCCACGAGAGCCGCCGGATCGATAACCAGCTGCGCGGCCGCGCCGGCCGCCAGGGCGATCCCGGGTCATCGCGGTTCTTCCTGGCGCTCGACGACGACCTGATGCGGATTTTCGGCGGCGAGCGGATCAAGGGCATGATGAACATGCTCCGGGTCGCCGACGACGAGCCGATCGAGTCGCGCATGGTCTCGCGCCAGATCGAAGGTGCCCAGACCAAGGTCGAGGGCCACAACTTCGATGCCCGCCGTTATTTGGTCGAGTACGACGACGTCATGAACAAGCAGCGCGAGATTATCTACGGGGAGCGCCGCAAGGTGCTCGAGGGAGCTGACCTCCGCGAGCTCGTCCTCACCTGGGTGCGAAAGGTCGTCGCGGACGCCGTCGACGAACACTGCCAGTCCCGCCATCCGGACAACTGGGACCTCTCCGCCCTCGTCGCCCAACTGCAGACCGTCTTCCCGATGCCGCCCTTCGAGGAGATTCCAGCGGAGGAGTTCGGGGAAACCAAGGAGGCGGTCACGGACCGGCTCTTCGACTACGCGGAGGCGGCCTACGCCGCCAAAGAGGCGGACGTGACCGAGCCGATGATGCGGAAGGTCGAGCAGTTCGTCGTGCTGAAGACGATCGACTCCAAATGGATTAGCTACCTGACGATGATGGAGCACTTCAAGGAGGGGATCGGGCTGCGCGCCTTCGGCCAAAAGGATCCGCTGATCGAGTACAAGAACGAGGCCTTCCAGGCGTTCCAGGAGCTGCTCTCCGATATCCAGTTCGACATCGCCTCGACCGTGTTTCGGGTCCAGCTCGTCAAGGATCCGCCGCCGCCACCGCCGCCGCCGATCGCGCTGACCAATCCACCCGAGGCCCTGGCGGGCGCGCGCGCGCCCAATGGCCATGGCGCAGGGACCCTGGCCGCGGCGGGCAAGATCGGTCGCAACGACCCCTGTTATTGCGGCAGCGGGAAAAAATACAAGAAATGCCATGGGCAGTAGCCCGAGCAGCCGGTAAGATGTAGCGCCAATGGGAAAGAAGAAAACACCGACGACGCCCGTCAAGGCTTCCGGCACCAAGCCCGAGCGGGCTCGGGCGGCCTCCGCCGCGAATCCGGTCCGGCCGGAGGACGTCGAGCGTCCGCCGAAGGCCGCCGAGGCCGGCTCCGCGTCGATTTCCGGAGCGCGCGCGCCCTTCCAGCGACCGGTATCGTTCAACTTCGCCGGGGTCGGCCGCAACGACATCTGTCCTTGCGGGAGCGGCAAACGGTTCAAGAACTGCCATGGACATTAAGGCCGTCGAAGACATCCGCGAGCAGGCGAGCGATCTGAAGAAGAAGATCCTCCAGCTCCAGGAGCATCTTTGACCTCCCCGACAAGAGCCGTCGCCTCGACGACCTCCAGGCGGACCTAAACCACCCCGATCTCTGGCAGGATCCGCCGCGCGCCCAGCGCCTCAGCCAGGAGGCCAAGGGTCTCCGGGAAGAGGTGACCGATTGGCGGCGCCTCGAAACTCGAGCGAGCGACCTGATCAGCCTGGCCGAGATGGCGCTCGCCGAGCCGGACGCCGAGCTCGAGGGCACCCTGCGCGAGGAGTTGCAGGCCCTCGAGAAAGATGTCGACAAGCAGGAGGTGGACCTGCTCTTTGCCAATCCCTACGCAGACCACGCCGCCCTGGTGAGCATCCATGCCGGAGCCGGTGGAACCGACTCCCAGGACTGGACCGAGATGTTGCTGCGCATGTACCTGCGCTGGGCCGAACGCAACAAGATGCCAGCCGAGCTGCTTGACGAGTCGCCGGGGGAGGAAGCCGGCTACAAGAGCGTGACCGTCCGGATCGGCGGACGACGGGCCTTCGGCTGGCTGCGTGCCGAGCGCGGGGTCCACCGATTGGTGCGCCTTTCGCCCTACGACCAGGCGCACCGGCGGCATACGTCGTTCGCCCTGGTCGAGGTCATTCCAGAGATCGAAGACACCGGCGACATCGAGATCCGCCCGGATGATCTCAAGGTGGACGTCTACCGGTCGAGCGGGGCGGGCGGCCAGCATGTCAACAAGACCTCGTCCGCGGTCCGGATGACGCACCTGCCCACCGGCATCATCGTCACCTGCCAGAACGAGCGCTCCCAGATCAAGAACCGGGATATGGCCCTCAAGGTGCTGCGCTCGCGGCTGGTCGCGCTCCGCGAGCAGCAACGGTCAGAGCAACGCCAGGAATTGAAAGGGGCGCATCAATCCAACGAGTGGGGGAGCCAGATCCGCAGCTACGTCCTCCATCCGTACACCCTCGTCAAGGACCACCGAACCGGCTTCGAAATCGGCAACGTGCAGGCGGTGCTCGACGGCGCGATCGAGCCCCTGATGGAGTCCTTTCTGCGCTGGGACGCCGGCCGCGACCCGAAAGCCGCTTGATCAGGCGGCGAGTCGGGTCGGGATCGCGGCCTGGGCGCGCTGCCGGCGGATGATCAGCCAGAGACTGGCGAAGACAACGCCGGTACCGATCAGATACGACTCTGCGGCGATCCGGGTGGCCGCCTGCGGCACGAGGTCGAGCAAGCCGGGGAGTGACGGCAGGGGGGCGAAGATCAGCGCGTAGTGGGCGGCCGGCCCCACCGAGAAGCAGAGCCAGGCCAGGAGCAGCAGGCGAGTCTGCCCCCGCGAGGCGGTGTGCTCGGAGGCAGCGCGCACAAGGACCACGATCGGGAAGATGAGGACCACAAGATGAAAGCTCCAGGTCACGGTGCTGATCAGCGGTAGGGCGGTCATCGCCAGCGCGAACTCCAGCGAGGAGCGAACCGGGCGCCGGACGGCGACGGCGAGCAGGCCGATCAGCACGAGGGTGGACGGCCATGCAACCAGCCGTCCGCACCAGCCGGCGCCACCGCCGTGGTCGGCCGTGGAGGGCTGGCAAAGCCGGGCCGCTAGACCGGCCAGCGACTGGTTCTCGCGGTAGCCGGTCCCGCCGGCGAGATGCGGGAGCACGTCGCGGAAGTAGTAGAGGTTGTGGTCGACGCCCGTGACCATCAGGCAGGCGAGCAAGCCGGCCGCGCCGGTGACGAGCGCGGCGGCAACCAGTCGCCAGTCTCGCCGCCAGGCGAGGTACGGAAGGAGGGCGACCGGAAAGACCTTGAAGACGGCGGCGAGACCGATCAGCACCCCGCTTCGAAGATCTTGACGCCGGTCCCACGCGGCCCAGCCGGCGGTCAGCAACAACAGGAGGATGGCGTTCATGGCCCCGGTCCACATGGTGTTGATCAGAGGGAAGAAGGTGGTCAGGACGGCGACAAGCGCGAGCAGCTCCCCTCGCTTCGGCCGGCCGATGCGCGCATAGATCAGGACGACACTGGCCACTACGCAGGCCTGGATGAAGAGCAACCAGATCCGAACCGCCAGATCGTTCCCGATCCAGGTGAGGGGAACCAGGACGGCGGCGAAGACCGCGGGGTAGATGTAGCCGCTGTTGAGCGACCAGTCCCAGGGGACGCGGGTGCGGGTGAAGTTGCCATACGGGTCTCCACCCACGGCGATCCGGTGGGCAGCCCAGAGATAATCCTGGAAGTCGTCGGCCCTGGGCGTGGCCGGGGCGACGATGGGCCCGAGCAGCGCGACCGTGTAGGCGCCGAGCAGGAGGAGGCCCAGGCCCGTGATGGCGAGGGCCTTTTTGTCGGGCCAGCCGAGCAGTCGCCGCACAGGCGTATAACCCGGCCGGGGCCCGGCTCCGCCTCGCGTTACACGCCCGTTACAAGATCGGGGAGGAGGGGCCGGACCGTGCCGACCTCCAGCCCCCGGACGTTACGCAGCGCCGGCCGGGCATAGCGGCTCAGACTGGCCGCCTCGGCGGGCTCCAGCCAGCCCAGCTGGCTCAGCGCCGCCATGACCGCCACCGCGGTCCAGGTGCCGTCCCCGCTGTCGAGCTTGACAGCGAGGCCCTGGCCCGAACGGCGATCGGCGGTGCAATGAGCGCCGGCCGCGCCGCCCTTGGCCAGCAGCCGGCCGGCCGTCACCTCCATCAGGGCCGTGTCGAAGCGGTCGGTGCCGCCGATCAGGTACGGATCGCCGGTCATGGCGTCGACCACGGCACGGGCGTAGGCATCCGCGCTCGTGACCAGCGTGGCGAAGGCGCGGGCCATTGCCCGCAGGGGAACGGCGGCATTGGGCGCGCTGCAGCCGTCGATCCCCCACCGGATCTCCTCCGGGTGGACGCCCGCGAACTCCGCGACAGTGGCGCGAACCTGGCGCTGCACCGGCTGGTCCGGCTCCAGGTAGCGCTCGAGTGGCGCGCCGCTGGACCGCGTGGCGGCCAGCATGCCGGCATGCTTGCCGGAACAGTTGTTGAAGACGGCGATCGGCTCGGCCATCTCGCGACGGGCCGCCGCCGCGGCCGGCTCGTAATAGGGCCAGTGCGCCCCGCATTGCAGCGTTCCCTCCTCCAGCCCGGCGTGCGCCAGCAGCTCCCGCACGATGACCAGGTGGCGGGGCTCGCCGTTGTGCGAGGCGGACATCAGCGCAATGTGCTCGGGCGTCAGCTCGTAGCGCGGCACGATCTCGGCGCGAAGCGAGGCGATGGTTTGAAAGGGCTTGGCACAGGAACGAAAGTAGGTGACAACCTCCGGATCGCCGAGCTGATAGTGGACCCGTCCGCCGGCATCGACGGCGGCCAGCTGGCCCGCGTGCGTCGCCTCGCGGATCCCGCCCCGTTCGACCGCGATCAGCGGCGCAGGCGCGTTCGGCATGGGGTGAGTATAAGGAGCGATCGGCAGCGCCTTTTCACCGCCAGTGATCCGGCGTAGCAAGCAGAGACCGCATGTCCTATACTTCCGCTGTCGATAGGCCGGCTCGGCCATGGCTCCTTGGAGCTTCGGTTCTCGGAATGGACTTGTTCACGTGCCAGCACCCACTGAAACACGAGCGACCCAAGCGACCTGGTCCGGGAGGCCTCGGATGGCGTCGGTGACGCCATCGCCCCCGCAGATCAGCCTGCAAGGCGTGCAGAAGCGGTACCCGAACGGGACCGTGGCCCTGCGCGAGATCGATCTCATCATCCCGAGGCAGGACTTCGTCTTCCTGGTGGGCCCGAGCGGTGCCGGCAAGTCGACGCTGGTCCGGCTCCTCATCCGCGAGGAGAAGGCTACGGCCGGCAGCATCCGCATCGAAGGGCAGGAACTCGGGCGTCTGAAACGCCGCCACCTGCCCTTCCTCCGCCGAAAGATCGGCATGGTCTTCCAGGACTTCAAGCTCCTGCCCAACCTGACCGTCTTCCAGAACGTCGCCTTCGCGCTCCGGGTCACCGAGGGCGCGCTGCGCCACCTCAAGCCCAAGGTCGAGGAGGTCCTCAGCATCGTCGGCCTCGAAGGCAAGGAGGACAAGTTTCCCGACCAGCTGTCGGGTGGCGAGCAACAGCGGGTGGCGATCGCGCGGGCGCTGGTGCACGATCCGAAGATCTTCCTCGCCGACGAACCGACCGGCAACCTGGATCCGGCCACTTCCTGGGAGATCATTCAGCTGCTGCTGCAGATCAACGCGCGGGGCACGACGGTCCTGATGGCCACTCACAACCGGGAGATCGTGGACGTCATGCGGCGACGGGTCGTGGCCATCGAAGGCGGACAGATCGTCCGAGACGAGGACGCGGGGGGGTACCATGCACCGGCTCTGGAATCGCATTAACTTCGCGTTCAGCAGCGCCTGGCAGAACTTCTGGCGGAACGCCGCCGTCAGCGTCGCCAGCGTCCTGATCGTCTGGGTGGTCCTGCTCGCCCTGGGAAGCCTGCTGCTCGTGCTGCACTCCCTCGACCAGATCGTGGCGCTCGAGAAGACCAAGGCCAGTGCCATCTCGGTCTACCTCTCGGATACCACGCCGCTGGCCAGCGCCATGGACTTCAAGCTGCACCTGGAAAACGACCCACGGGTGAGCGCGGTGATCTACGTCAGCAAGGATCAGGCGATGGCCCGCTTCCGGCAGCTGCCGGCGCTCGACCCGAGCGTCATCGATACGCTGGGCACCAATCCCCTGCCGGCCAGCCTGGACGTCACCGTCCGGGATATTCGTGACCTGGGGGCGATCGACCGCGAGGTCCGCACCTCGCCGCTGGTGGACAAGTCGCCCGCGACCAACTACGAGCCGAGCGTCATCGACAAGATCATCCTGCTGGCGCGGGTCGCCGGCATCGCCGGCGTCGCGCTGATCATTGGGCTGACCGGCCTCTCGGTGTTCATCATCATGCTGACGATTCGGACCGCGATCTATCTCCGCCGCAAGGAGATCGAGGTGATGAAGCTGGTTGGCGCAACGGACTGGTTCGTCCGCTGGCCGTTCATCGTCGAGGGGCTGTTCGTGGGCGTCGTCGGCGCGGTGGTGGCCGTCCTGATCGTCGGCTTCGGATACCATCCAGCCGTTTCTAACCTCCAGACGGTGTTGATCTTCGTCCCACTCGCGTTCGATCCGAGCTATCTCCGGCTGGTGCTGGTGGCGATGCTCGTCTTTGGCTTATTGCTGGGGAGTGTCGGCAGCTACCTTGGCGTGCGGCGGTTCTTGAAGCAGTGAGAGCCACCCGGCTTCGACCGGCCATCGTGGTCCTGGCCCTGACCTTCCTCCTGGCCACGGCGGTGTCCGACAGCGTGTTCGACAAGCAGCAGCAGCTGCGGGGCCTGAACGGGCAAATCATCTCCACCAAGACGCAACTCAAGCAACTGCTGGACCAGGAAAACGCCATCAAGCGGCAGATCGCCGCGCTCGATTCCCAGCTTCAAACCGTCGCGATCCAGATCGACCAGGAGACCTCGAAGCTCGCTGCGCTCGCCGCCCAGGTCGAGCAAGCCAAGCGGGATCTCGCGGTCAAGCAGGCCGAGCTGGCCCAACATATCGCCGACTTCGGCAAGCGGATGCGCATCATGTACAAAAGCGGGCAGGTCAATGGCCTGGAGCTCGTGCTCTCCGCCGTCAACTTCACCGATCTCTTGAATCGCGCGTTTTTCTTCAACGACATCGTTCAGGACGATCGCCGCCAGGTCGTGGCGCTCCGCGCGGAGCGGGCTGCGATCGAGGGCCTGAAGGCTGATCTCGACGCCAAGCGGGCGCAGCAAGCCCAGGTCGTCAAAGCGATCAAGGATCAACGGGCCCAGCTGCAGGCGATGCGCGCCCAGCGGGCAGCCGCCCAACAGCAAGTCGCCGTGATCGAAGCGAAATTCGCCCAGCAGCTTGCCGAGATGGAAGCCCAGCGGGAGACCTTACAGACACAGATCGCGGCGGTGCTCGGAGAAAGCCTCCGCGCCCGGTCCTCCGGCAAATGGAAATGGCCGATGGATGGATACATCACGCAAGGCTTTGGCTGTACAACCTATCCATTCGAACCCTATGACCCGTCGTGTGCCACGCGGCACTTTCACAGTGGCATCGATATCGCCAACGATGCCGGTACGACGGTCCATGCTGCGGACGGGGGCATCGTGCACAACTACACGATGGGGTGCTCGTGGGGTGGCCTCTGTGGTTACGGACACTACGTCATCGTGGTGCACGCCGGCGGCTTCACGACTCTCTACGGACACCTCTCCGGCTACGCCGTGGCGGACGGGACCCAGATCGCGAAGGACACGGTCATCGGATACGAGGGCAGCACCGGGGCCTCGACCGGGCCGCATTTGCATTTCGAAATCGATCTCGGGGGGATGCCAGTCGATCCGCTGGCCTACCTCCCGGCTGCCTGAGCAATAATCGGCTGATGCCCAGAGCTCGCCATACCGTCACGCTGGTCGTCGTCGCGCTGCTGGCGTTTTACCTGGGCAACATGGTCCAGTTTCACTGGGGCGGGTTCGCGCCGGCGTGGGTGAAGGCGGCGATGTTCTACCAGCCGCCGGCGCACGACCTCGACTACGCGGGACTCAATGAGATCTTCACGACCATCCACGATCACTACATCAATCCGAATCCCGATGGCGTCAAGCTGACCGAAGGCGCCGCGTCCGGCATGGTCAGCGCGCTCGGGGATCAATTCTCCAGGTACCTGACGCCCGAGCAGTACAAATCGAACCAAACCTTTCTCAGCGGGACCTTCGCTGGCATCGGGGCCTCGGTGCTCCAAAAGGGAGACCAGATCCAGATCGCGAGCGTCATGCCTGGCACGCCGTCCGAGCGGGCCGGCTTGAAGGTCGGCGACGCCATCCTGGCCGTGGACGGGCAGAGCACGAAGGGATGGACCGCCGACGATGCCGTCAACCACATCCGCGGGAAGGCGGGGACGCACGTCAAGCTCAAGCTGGATCGAGCTGGTCAAACGCTCGAAATTGATCTCGTGCGCGAGATCATCACGGTCCCCAGTGTCGCCACCCATGTCTTCGACAACCGGGTTCTTTATGTTCGGATCTTCGAGTTCGGGGATCGGACGTCCAGCGAGTTCGACCAGGCGCTCAAAGACAACCTCAAGGGCTCGGTCAATCTCGTCGTGCTCGATCTGCGCGACAACCCCGGCGGCTTCGTCGACTCCGCCAACGACGTCATCAGCGAGTTCGTCAAGAGCGGGGTGAGCACGATCCTCGTGCAGCGAGGCGGAAAGGAAGAGGTCAAGAATGTGACTGGGACCGGACGCGCCTTTTCCAATCGCCTGGTCGTCCTGGTGAACGAAAACTCGGCGAGTGCCGCAGAGATCACCGCCGGGGCCATCAAGGACCACTCGAGGGCAACGCTGCTTGGCGTCAAGTCGTTTGGCAAAGGCTCGGTCCAGGAAGACTTCCCGCTGCGGGATGGGGACCTGCACCTGACGATCGCCCACTGGCTGACGCCTAATCGTCATTCGATCGACAAGACGGGGATTACGCCTGATCGGACGGTCACCCTGGCGAAACCGACCGACGAGTACGCCGTCGATCAAAGCGCGAACACGTTCGCACAGGACACGCAGCTCTCGGCCGCGCTGGCGCTCGTCGAGAGTTAGGCGGGCCACCCGGGGCGGCGGCGGCGTGATCCGTGGTCGCTACAATCAGGTCTTGTATGGCCGATGAGGCATTCGACGTAGCCGTCATCGGCGGTGGCTCCGCCGGGTACGTCGGCGCTATTCGCGGAGCCCAACTCGGCCTCAAGGTTGCCGTCATCGAGCAGGAAAAGCTCGGGGGGACCTGCCTCCATCGCGGATGCATCCCCACCAAGTCCTTCCTCCACTCGTCGGAGCTTGCCCACCAGATCCACACCATGGGATCGCTAGGCCTCAAAGCGGATAACCTGCAGATCGACTGGCCTACCGTCCTGAAGCGGAAGGAGGCCGTGGTCACCCAGCTGTGGCGTGGCGTCGAGTTTCTGATGAAGAAGAACAGGATCACGGTCTTCAAAGGCCATGGGGTCATCGAGTCTGCCGGCAAAGTTGTCGTGAAAGAGAGCGGCGAGACGGTCACCGCGAAGAACCTGTTGGTGGCGACCGGGTCGCGACCGAAGTCGTTGCCGGGCCTCGAGATGGACGGCGATCGGGTGATCAACAGCGACCATGCGGTGAACCTGGACAAGATGCCCAAGTCGATCGTGATCGTCGGCGCCGGCGCCGTCGGGACCGAATTTGCCTGCGTCTACAACGGCTACGGCGCGGAGGTCACGTTGATTGAGTTCCTTCCGACGCTCCTGCCACTCGAGGATGCCGATGTCGGGCAGCAACTGGCCAAGGTCCTGACCAAGCGAGGGATCAAGGTGCTCACGGGGGCGCAGGTCCAACCGGAAACCCTCAAGCGGTCCGGCGGATCCATGACGGTCTCGGTCAAGGTGGGGGACCAGTCACAGTCGATCCAGGGCGAGCGATTGCTCGTCGCCGTCGGCCGCGAGGGCCTGGTCAAAGATTTCGGGCTCGAGAAGCTCGACATCAAGATGGACAAGGGCTACATCAAAACGGATGAGCACTACCAGACGAGTCATCCGAACATCTACGCGGCCGGGGACGTGATCGGCAACTTTCTGCTCGCGCACGTCGCCTATTACGAAGGTGAGCACGTCATGGAGCAGATCGCCGGCAAGAATCCAAAACCGCTGGATTACAACCGCGTCCCGCGAGCCACCTACAGCTACCCCCAGGTCGCGAGCCTCGGCCTGTCCGAGAAGCAGGCGCAAGAAAAGGGTATGAAGGTCAAGGTCGGGAAATTCCCACTGGCCGGCAATGCCAAATCCGTGATCCTGGGCGAGACGGAAGGGTTCGTGAAACTCATCAGTGATGCCGACTCCGGCGATCTGGTTGGGGTCTTCATCATCGGGCCCTCGGCGACCGAGCTGATCTCCGAAACCGCCCTGGCGAAGCTACTGGAGTCAACGCCGTGGGAGATCGGAGCAAGCATTCATCCCCACCCGACCGTGTCCGAATCGCTCAAGGAGGCCGCGCTCGCCGTGGACGGCATGGCGATCCACATCTAGGGCATGGCCACCAGCACACAACCGGTTCAGGCGAAGGGCGGCAAAGACCGGCATCGGGCACTTGGCCTCAGTGACGACCAGGCGCTGCGCATGTACGAGGTCATGCGCCTAGCGCGGGCGGTGGACGAGCGCATGTGGCTGATCAACCGCCAGGGGCGGGCGCCCTTTGTCATCTCGTGCCAGGGCCAGGAAGGCGCCCAGGTCGGGATCGCCGCGGCGCTAAAGCCCGGCCACGACTGGGTCGCCCCCTATTACCGTGACGCCGGCGTCGTCCTCTGGTTCGGCATGACGGCCCGCGACCAGATGCTGTCCTTCTTCGCCCGGCGCGAAGATCCCAACAGCGGCGGGCGCCAGATGCCCGGCCACTACGGGAGCAAACGCCTCCATATCGTCACTGGCGGGAGCCCAGTCGCCACCCAGTTGCTGCACGCGGCCGGCGTGGCGCTTGCCTCCAGGCAACGCAAGGAGGATACGGTGACGGCCACCTTCTTCGGCGAGGGAGCCGCTAGCCAGGGCGATGCCCACGAGGCGATGAACTTTGCCGGCATCCACAAGCTGGCGGTGCTGTTCGTTTGCGAAAACAACGGCTATGCGATCTCGGTTCCGCAGACGCACCAGATGGCCATCGAAAACGTGGCGGACCGCGCCGCGGGCTATGGCTTTCCGGGGGTGGTCGTCGACGGCAACGACGTGCTGGCCTGTTACGAAGTCGCGCATGAGGCGGTCGCACGGGCACGGCGCGGCGAGGGCCCGACCTTGATTGAGGCCAAGACTTACCGGATGACCGCCCATTCGAGCGATGACGACGACAAGCGTTATCGTTCGGCGGATGAGGTGGCGCTGTGGAAAGCGAAGGACCCGATCCGGGCATTCGCCAGGTACCTGCGCGGTGCCGGTGTTGTCACGGACCAGGTCGAGCAAGTTATCACCGAACGGGTTGACCAGCAGGTCGATGAGGCGACGGAGTACGCCGAGCAGGCGCCTGATCCGACGGCCGACGAGCTCCTGAAGTTCGTGTACAAGAAGGAGGTGACGGGCTGATGGCGAGCAAGACCGTCATCGAGGCCATCCGTGAAGCGATGGACGAAGAGATGGAGCGCGACCCGTCGGTCTTCATCATCGGGGAGGATGTGGGCAACCGGGGCGGCGTCTTCCTCGCGACCGACGGCCTGTTCAAGAAATATGGCCAGGATCGGGTGATCGACTCGCCGCTCGCCGAGTCCTGCATCGTCGGCGTGGCAATCGGGGCCGCGGTGAACGGCATGCGGCCGATCGCCGAGATCCAGTTCGCCGACTTCATCGCGCCGGCGATGAACCAGATCATCGAGGAGGCGGCCCGCTTCTGCTACCGGACCGCCGGGGATTTCAACCTGCCGATGGTGATCAGGGCGCCATGGGGTGGCGGCGTCCACGGCGCGCTCTACCACTCGCAGAGCATCGAAGCGACGTTTGGCCATATCCCCGGATTGAAGGTCGTCATTCCCAGCACGCCGGCCGATGCGAAAGGCCTCCTGAAGGCAGCCGTGCGGGATCCCGATCCCGTCCTCTACCTGGAGCACAAGCGGACCTACCGGCTGGTCCGGGGCGAGGTGCCGGATGGCGATAGCATCGTGCCAATCGGGAAGGCCGAGGTGAAACGCGAGGGAACCGATCTCAGCCTGATCGCGTATGGCCTGATGCTGAACCATTGCCTCGAGGTGGCGACGAAATTGGAAAAGGAAGGCGTCTCAGCGGAGGTGCTCGACCTGCGCACCATCAAGCCGATGGACGAGCAGGCGGTGATCGCGACCGCGAGGAAGACCGGCAAAGTCCTGGTCGTCCACGAGGACAACCGCTTCGGCGGCATCGCGGGCGAGGTGATCGCGATCATCATGGAGAACGCATTTGACGCGCTCGATGCGCCGGTCATGCGCCTGACGGCTCCGGACGTTCCCGCGATGCCCTTCAACCACGCGCTCGAAGAGGCCTTCATGCCCAACGTGGAGAAGATCCTGGCGAAGGCCAGGGAACTGGCCAAGCTCTGATGGCGTCGGTCAAAATGCCCCAGCTGGGTGAGTCGATCACCGAGGGGACCATCGCCAAGTGGCTGAAGAAGCCCGGTGACCAGGTCAAGAAGTACGAGGCTCTGGTCGAGGTCATCACCGACAAGGTCAACGCCGAGGTGCCGGCCCCGCTGACGGGCGTGCTCCGGGAGATCAAGGTCCCCGAGGGAGCGACGGTCACGGTCGGCACCGAGATCGCCGTCATCGAGGAGGCGGCTTCCGCGTCGAGCACCGCCGCCTCGGTGGCTCCAACCGCCCCCGCCGCGAGCCCGACGCCTGCGGCCGGCCCCGCCGCAGCCCCGACACCCGCGGCCCCGTCCAACGGCGGGTCGTCGCAGGAGGGGAGGGCTCGGCTCTCGCCGGCAGTCCGAGCTCTGGTCGACGAGCATCGGATCTCCGAGGCGGAGATGGAGCGGATCACCGGCTCCGGGATCGGCGGCCGGATCTCGAAGAAGGATGTCGAGGAGTACGTCGCAACGCGAAGCCAGCCCGAGCGCGCGGACGGTGGGGCAGGGGAGGGGAGGAAGGCGCCCTCGGGCCCAGCGCTAGCCCCGGGTCAGGCCATCCCCCTGAGTCCAATGCGGCGAGCGATCGCCACCAACATGGTGAAGAGCAAGCAAACGATTCCCCATGCCTGGACCGTGGCCGAGGTCGACATGACGAAGGTCGTCCGTTTCCGGCAGCAGGCCCGGGCGACCTTCAAAGAGCGCGAGGGCATCGATCTCACCTATGTCCCGATCATGATCAAGGCCGTGGTGGAAGGGCTCAAGGCGGTGCCCATCCTGAACGCCAGTTGGAGCGACGCCGGCGTCGTTCAGCACCCGGAGATCAACATCGGCGTGGCAGTCTCCGTCGATGATGGCCTGATCGTCCCCGTGATCCGGGGTGCCGACCGCCTGTCGATCTCGGGGCTGGCGAAGGCGACGGACGATCTCGCCCGCCGGGCGCGGGCTGGGAAGCTCACCCTGGATGACGTCCAGGGCGCCACCTTCACCGTCAACAACCCGGGAACCTTCGGAACGATCCTCTCCTACTCGATCATCGCCCCGCCGCAGGCCGGCATCCTGGCCATGGACGCGATCGTGAAGCGGCCGGTGGTAATTGAGGGGGATGCCATCGCGGTCCGCTCGATGATGAATCTATGCCTTAGCTTCGATCATCGGGTCCTGGACGGCGTTTCCGCAGCCCGCTTCCTCCAGGGCGTGCGCCACTGGCTCGAGGGATTCTCCGAGCAGATCCCGCTGTATTGACGAACTCCCGCACGTCCTAGGCAAAGCGCCAGCGGGTCGCCCCAAACGGCTCCGCAGTCGACACCCCGTACGCTGTTTTTGCGGTTACCACATAGAGGTCCCAGGGTGGAGGTCCTGCGCTCGGGGCGCTGTACTCGGCGGTAAAGGCGCCATCAGCCACTCGCGCCGGCCATCCCTGGGCGGTATAACGCTCCGCAAGCCGCTGCAGCGTCTTCGCGTCGGTCACTTTGGCTGCCGTGCCTTCGACGGTCAGGTCGATGTCGCTCAGCGACACGGAGACGACGCAGTTCGGGTTCTTGGCCAGGTTTTTGCTCTTGCGTGTCCCAGGCCCACTCACGAAATAGAGCTTTCCGTCGACCCAGAGCGCACGTAGATGTCGAGGTTCTTTGCTTCCATGTCCTGTCTCCTGTCCGTTAATCCTGCGGCGTCACGTGATTGGACAGGTGATCGGGACGAGACTAATCGGACAGGTCGAACTCCGGATTCCAGACCACCTCCCAGAGGTGCCCGTCGGGATCCTGGAAGTAGCCGGCGTATCCGCCCCAGAATGTGGTTTGGGCCGGCTTCACGATCTTCGCGCCAGCTCTCTTTGCCTGCGCCATAACGGCGTCGACGTCGTCTTTGCCGCCGACATTGTGGCCAATCGTCAACCCGGTGGCACTGCGGTCGGGCCTGGCCAGCCCGGTGTCGTGCGCCATGCTCTCGCGCGGCCAGATGGCGAGCTTCAGACCGGGCTGAAGATCGAAGAAGGCCACCGCGCCGTGCTCGAACTCGGTGCCGAAGATTCCCTGGGTGGGGAGGCCAAGGCCATCACGGTAAAAGGCCAGCGCCCTATCCAGGTCGTCCACGCCCAGCGTGATGACGGTGATCCGTGGTTTCACGCGGCAATTTCTACTTTACGAGATACTTAAGGCGATGGCCGACGTTGCCCCGCTGAAGTTCTACGGCCGCTCGAAGCGCAACGCGAGCGTACCGATCGATACCCACCGCCCCGACTGGCTGCGAGTCCGCCTCCCTGGCGGCACGCACTACAACGAGCTCAAGGGCATCATGCGCGGACTCGAGTTGCACACCGTTTGCGAGGAGGCCCGCTGTCCCAACATCGGCGAGTGCTGGGAGGCGCGGACCGCGACCTTCATGATCCTGGGCGACACCTGCACACGGGCCTGTGGCTTCTGCGCCGTCAAGACGGGGCGGCCGGGGACCCTCGACCTGGGAGAACCGCTTCGCGTCGCCGAGGCGGTCGAGCGGATGGGCCTGAAGCACGCCGTAATTACGTCGGTCAACCGCGACGAGCTGGAGGACGGCGGGGCGGCGATCTTCGCCGGCACCATCCGGCAGATCCGCAAGCGGCTGCCCAACTGCGGCATCGAGGTGCTGATCCCCGACTTCATGGGCGATGAGGCGGCGCTCGGCACCGTCTTGCGGGCCCGGCCCGACATCCTCAACCACAACATCGAGACCGTGCCCCGGCTCTATCCGCAGGTGCGGCCCAAGGGTCGCTATCCGCGATCCCTGGAACTGCTGGCCAGCGCCAAGCGGATGGACGCGACCGTCTACTCGAAGTCGGGCATCATGCTCGGCCTGGGCGAGGATCTGGCCGAGGTCGTGCAGGTCTTCCGCGACCTGCGTGCCCATGACGTTGAGATCCTGACCGTCGGCCAGTATCTCCGCCCGACGGCGAATCACCTGCCCCTGGTCCGCTACGTCACGCCGGAAGAATTTGCCCAGCTCAAAGTGGAGGCGCTCTCCCTTGGCTTCCGCCACGTCGAATCGGGTCCCCTGGTCCGCAGCTCGTACCACGCCGCGAGCCAGGTGCCGGAGCGGGCGGCGGCGGGCTGAGCCTGATGGACCTCCGCCGGCTCGGCCTGGTCCCCTACGAGGAGGCCTGGCAGTTGCAGAACCGCCTGGCGGAGGATCGTGCCGCCGGCCGCATCCCGGACACCCTCGTGCTGCTTCAGCATCCACACACCTATACGATCGGGCGCCGCGGGACCCGCGACCATGTCTACCTGACGGAGGCCGAACTCACGGAGCGGGGCATCACCTGCCTCGAGGTCGATCGCGGCGGTGATGTGACCTATCACGGGCCGGGCCAACTGGTTGGCTACCCCATCCTCGATCTGGGCGCCAATCCTGACGTCGGCGCCTACCTCCGCGCCCTCGAGGAGACCCTGATCGAGGTGCTGGCGCAATTCCGGATCAGCGCCGGCCGCATGGAGCAATACACCGGGGTCTGGATCGGCGATGAGAAGATCGCCGCGATCGGCGTGAAACTCGCGAGGGGGATCACGACCCACGGGTTTGCCCTGAACGTGACGACCGATCTCGAGCTCTTCACCCACATCCTGCCCTGCGGCATCCCGGACAAGGGTGTGACCTCGATGGAACGCCAACTCGGCCATGCCCCGCCAATGGCGGCGGTGGAGGAAGCCGTGATCACCCGCCTGACGTGGCACCTTGCGCGCATCGGCCGGCCCGCCGCCCGCGTTGCATAATTGAGCCCGCCCGGGCGGTTAGCTCAGCTGGTAGAGCGTCTGCTTTACACGCAGAATGTCGGGGGTTCGAGTCCCTCACCGCCCAGATTCCGCTGAGCCGGTTGCCGGCATTGAGTCTGTCGAAGGGCGACGCGTCACAGTCCGCCCGTTTCGGGACGCCGAATTCGACGAGGTCTGGGCTGCCTCCCGTGCCTCGGGCCCCGGAGGCGGTGGCCCTCGTGACCGGATGGCTCTTTACCCGGGGCGGTGCCGAACGAGTGCAGGCCAAAACGGCTCTCGGAAGGGCGGCAGAGGGAATCGCCCCAGCCGTAGTTGACAGAAAGCGTAGACGGCGTATTGTCAAGCTAAGGCGGCCAGCCAAGGGCTCGGGAGTGGGAATCGTTGCGATGGCCTCCGCTGGGAGGAGATATATCAGCTGGCCGCCAGTTCTAGGTCGACTGTAAGCTCGGATCCAGGAGATCGCGTTTCGGTTGGGGAGGTGGAAGCAACGGCCTTTTTTGCGGCTGTAGTCCGGTTCCCGCACCGCCCCCATGCCCCCTGAGCCGCGCCTTCGCTCTGCACTGTTGGTAAACGACTTTGCGAGGAGAGTGAATTCAATGGCGATCAACGACTCACAGCGAATTATGGCAACACCGGCGACGACGCCGGTGGTGGCCGATCCAGGCCCGCTCGGCCTGGCCGCCTTCGCGCTCACCACGTTCGTCCTGAGCGCCCACAACGCCGGGCTCTTCGGCTTCGACAAGCACGCCAATACGATCGTGATTGGCTTGGCGATCTTCTATGGCGGCCTGGCGCAATTTATGGCCGGGATGTGGGCGTTCCGCAACCGGAATACCTTCGCCGCCACCGCCTTCTCAACCTACGGCGGCTTCTGGCTCGCGCTGGGAACGTACCTCGCGCTGGCCGCCTTCGGCAAGGTCGTCGCCGCGGATGTCACGGTCTCGCTCGGATGGTTTCTTCTCGGGTTTGCCATCTTCAACACCTACATGATGCTCTGGGCGCTGCGCGTCAACGCCGCGGTTTTCGCCGTTTTCCTGACGCTCGAGATCACCGAGATCCTGCTCTTTTGGGGCTTCTTTGCCGGCAACGTCGACATCATCCATCTGGGCGGCTACGTGGGCGTGATCACGGCGTTCGTCGCCTGGTACACTTCCGCGGCCGACGTCATCAACTCGATGGGCACACGGCCCTACCTGCCGGTCGGCACACCCTTATGGCGCGAGTCCGCGGTGGGCTCGAGCGGGTTCCGCGAGCCCGCCCCGGTCCAGCGGTAATGCAAACGCAGACGGGCGCGCATGCGATCGAATCGACCCAGGTCGAGGAGCGGCGATTTCCGCCGCCCCCCGACTTTGCCGCGAATGCCAACGCCAAGCCCGACATCTACACGATGGGATTCGAGGAGTTCTGGAAGGCGGAAGGGGAGACGCGGGTCACCTGGTTCAAGCCCTTCGACAAGGTCCTCGAATGGAAGCTGCCCTACGCCAAGTGGTACCTCGGCGGGAAGCTGAATGCCTGCTACAACTGCGTCGACCGGCATGTCGAGGCGGGTCGCGGCGACAAGGTCGCCTACCACTGGGAGGGCGAGCCGGCGGACCAGCTTCGGACCATCACCTTCAAGGATCTCCAGCGCGATGTGGTTCGCTTTGCCAACGGCCTGAAGAAGCTCGGTGTCAAGAAGGGCACGCCGGTCGGGATCTACATGGGCATGGTGCCGGAGCTGCCGGTGGCGATGCTCGCCTGCGCCCGGCTGGGCGCCCCGCATACCGTCGTGTTCGGCGGCTTCAGCGCCGACTCCCTGTCAGGCCGGCTCAACGATATGGAGTGCGAGTTCCTGATCACACAGAACGAGGGCTGGCGCAAGGGTGGACGGGTCCCGCTCAAGAAGAACGCCGACGCCGCGCTCGACCAGGCGCCCAGGGTCAAGAAGTCCGTCGTCTTGCGTCGAACCGACGGCGAAACGGTGATGAAGGAGGGCCGAGACCTCTGGTGGCATGAGCTGGTGAAGGACGCGAGTGCCGACCCGGCTTCCTGCCCTTGCGAGGAGATGGATGCCGAGGACCTGCTCTACCTGCTTTACACCAGCGGCACGACGGCCAGGCCGAAGGGGATCGTGCACACGACCGCCGGGTACCTGGTCGGGACCGCGAGCACCCATCACTACATCTTCGACATCAAGCCGGACTCGGTCTACTGGTGCGCGGCGGATATCGGCTGGGTGACCGGCCATAGCTACATCGTCTACGGCCCACTCTGCAACGGCACCACCGGCATCCTCTACGAGGGAACGCCAGATTTTCCCGACAAGGACCGCTGGTGGTCGATCATCGAGCGCTACAAGGTCGACGTGCTCTACACGGCCCCGACGGCGATCCGGACCCACATGAAGTGGGGGCCGGAGTACGCGCAGAAGCACGACCTCAGCTCGTTGCGGTTGCTGGGGTCGGTCGGGGAGCCGATCAACCCGGAGGCATGGATCTGGTACCGGGATCACATCGGCGGCGGTAAGACACCGGTAGTCGATACCTGGTGGCAGACGGAGACCGGGATGATCCTGATCACGCCGCTCCCGGGGATCACGACGCTCAAGCCGGGCTCGGCGACCAAGCCGTTCCCGGGGGTCGAGGCTGCCGTCTACAACGACGCGGGCGAGGAGGTCGGCCCGGGCGGGGGCGGCTACCTGGTGCTCAAGCGGCCCTGGCCCGCCATGCTGCGGGGGATCTTCCGGGATCACGACCGCTACCTCCAGACCTACTGGAGCAAGTTCAAGGGCGTCTATTTCGCCGGCGACGGCGCGCGGGTCGACCAGGATGGCGACTTCTGGCTGATGGGCCGGGTCGACGACGTCATGAACGTATCCGCTCACCGGATCTCGACGATCGAGGTCGAAAGTGCGCTCGTCGACCACCCGAAGGTGGCCGAGGCGGCGGTGTGCGGTCGGAGTGATAAGCAGACGGGCCAGGCGATCGTGGCGTACGTGACGCTCAAGGGAGGCGCGGAAGGCTCCCCGGAGATGCTCAAGGAGCTCCGCGACCACGTGAGCAAAAAGATCGGGAAGATCGCGGCGCCCGCCAACATCGTCTTCACGCCGGAGCTGCCCAAGACCCGCTCTGGCAAGATCATGCGGCGGCTGCTGCGCGATGTGGCCGAACAGCGGGAACTCGGCGACACGACGACGCTCGCCGACCCGGCGGTCGTGACCGAGATCGGTCGCCGGGCAAAGGCGGAGGCGGCGACGGAAGAAGCGTAATCCCGGCTCGATCGGGCCCCGGGCGCGTACGCCCGGGGCCACCGCGCTAGGCCTTAGCCTGCTTCAGGATCCGGGAGAGCGCGCTGAAATCCAGGCGCGCGTCGCGCAGCTGGTCGAGCCGGTCGCGCAGCGCAAAGACATCAGACTGGAGCCGGTTCAACTCGTCCGAGTGGTCCTCGTTGGTCTCCTCCTGGCGCGAGATTAGCTCCCGGCGCCGCCGGACCTTCTCGCTGATCGTTGCCTCGACTTCGTCCCACTGGTCAGAAAGCTCCCGCAATTGCCGGTCCAGCGTGGTGAGTTCGCTCGTGAGCTCCTCTCGGTGGCTCGGGTCTTCCCTGGTGCCGCCCATCTAGCCGAACCTGGACTTGTTGAAGAACGTCAACGTGGCAAGCGCGGCGATGCCGAGGGTGACGGCAACCAGGAACAGGCCAAATGCCAGCGCGGCGTTGCGCCGGCTCGAGGTCAACCGCAGCGCTACGACGACGAACGCTCCGGCCACCCCAACCATCAGGACGATCCCCAGGACCACGAATGGGGTTGACCCGACCATCCGTAGAGCATGCCATGCCGGGCGCCTTGTCCGCCACCGGCCGGGGAATTAGAATACCGACTCGTGCCGAGGTAGCTCAGTTGGTAGAGCACACGACTGAAAATCGTGGTGTCGCCAGTCCGATTCTGGCCCTCGGCACTCTTGAACGCACGGTTTCGCTACCCAGGTCGATATACAGAGGAATGGAGCGGATGATTTTGCTGCGCACGCCACCTCGAGTGGGCCGTCGGGGTCTGGCGGCCGGGGTCGGTCTTGCGCTTATCCTCCTCCTGGCGCTGATCCTGGTCGTCTTCGAGGACGGGAGTGTGCCCAGCGCGATCGACGATGTCGGCCCACTGATCAGGGCTGCCTTCCACAGCTTTGGTGGCGCCGCCGCCTTCGCGCTGCTCTATATCGAGGAGTCAGGCATCCCGATGGTGGTCCCGGGCGACTTCGTCGTGATGTGGGTCGGGCACCATGTGCCGGCCGACCTTGCCGCCTGGGTTGCGGCCTGGCTCGGCCTCACGGCGATGGTCGTCCTCGGGTCCAGCAACCTGTACTTCATCTCGCGCAAGTGGGGACGCGGCTTACTCGACCGCCGGCTGGGCCGGATTCTGCACCTGACGCCGCAGCGCATGGCGCAAGCCGACTTGTGGTTCACGCGCTGGGGCGCCTGGGCCCTGATTTTCGGGCGCCACATCTTTGGGCTACGGGTGCCGCTTACGGTCGCCGCCGGCATCTTCAAGCTGCCCTATCCGGTCTTCGCGCTGAGCGTCGCCGTCTCCAGCGCCGCCTGGATTGCCGTCTTTCTCTTCCTCGGCGTAACCGTCGGGGGCCACGTCGCGCAGGCGCTTCGAGCCTACCGGCAAGCGGCGGTGCTGATCGGTATTGCGGCCCTTCTGGTGGCCGTCGTCGTCGTGATATTCAGGTTCGATCGGAGCAAGCGGGCTCCCCGCCGCCTAGACTCAACCCCGTGACCACCGAGATCAAGAAAACCGACGAGGAGTGGCGCGAGACGCTGACCCCGGAGCAGTACAACGTGCTGCGCAAGAAGGGGACCGAGCGGCCCTTTACCGGAAAGTACGTCCACGCCAAGGCGGACGGGACCTACCGCTGCGCTGCGTGCGGCGCTGAGCTGTTCAGCTCGAAGACGAAGTTCGAATCGGGAACGGGGTGGCCCAGCTTCTATGAGCCGGCGAACACCGAAAACGTCGAGCTCCGGTCCGACAACAGTCTGTTCATGCGCCGCACGGAGGTCGTCTGTAAGCGGTGCGGATCACATCTTGGCCACGTCTTCGACGATGGCCCGCAGCCGACCGGCCAGCGCTACTGCATCAACTCGCTGGCGCTCGACCTGAAGCCTGAGCCGGCCGAGTAGTCAGGCGGCCTTGACGGCCGCCACCAGCTTGGTCAGTGAATCCTTGGCGTCGCCGAACAGCATGATCGTCTTCGGATCGTAGAGCAGCTCGTTGTCGATGCCGGCAAACCCCGGCCGCAGGCTCCGCTTCATGAAGACAATGTTCTTTGCGTCCTCGACGTTGAGGATCGGCATCCCGTAGATCGGACTCCCCGGCGTCTTGTGGGCCGCCGGGTTGACGACGTCGTTGGCACCGACCACCAGGGCCACGTCAGCCTGCTTGAACTCGGAATTGATCTCGTCCATCTCCTTGAGTTGCTCGTAGGGGACGTTCGCCTCGGCAAGCAGGACGTTCATGTGCCCTGGCATGCGTCCCGCCACCGGATGGATCGCATAGTCGACGTCGACGCCCCGCTTCTCCAGCTCGTCGGCCAGCTCGCGCACCGCGTGCTGCGCCTGGGCTACGGCCAGCCCGTAGCCAGGCACGATGATCACGCGTCGCGAGTACGCCAGCATGGTGCCGACGTCCTCGGGGGTGCCTGACCGAACGCTCTTGCCTTCGGCGCTCGTCGCGCTGGCGGGCCCGGCAACCACGCTGCCAAAGGCACCGAAGAGCACATTCGCGAGTGAGCGCCCCATCGCCTCGCTCATCAGCTTGGTGAGAATCGTTCCTGAGGCACCCACCAGCGTCCCGGCGACGATCAGCGCGAAGTTGCCCAGCACGAAGCCGCTAGCGGCGACGGCCAGGCCGGTGAAGGCGTTAAGCAGGGAGATGACGACCGGCATGTCGGCGCCACCAATCGGCAGCACGAAGGCGACCCCGAGGACAAGCGCCAGGATGAGCAGCGCGACGAAGTAGAGAGGAATCGAGGCGACCAGTACGATCGCGATCGCCAGGCCCACGATGGCCAGGGCCAGGAGCGCGTTGACGATCTGCTGGCCGGGGTAGCTGATCGGCGTGCCGGTGAGCAACGCTTGCAGCTTGGCGAAGGCCAGCACGCTGCCGGCGAAGGAGACGCCGCCGATCACGATCGAAAGCACGCTGGGAAAGGCGATCGCGAAGGCGGGATGGTCGCCCTGGCTGAGCAATTCGGAGACGGCCACCAGCGCGGCGGCGCCCCCGCCGACGCCGTTGAATGCCGCGACCATCTGCGGCATCGCCGTCATCTTGACTCGGCGCGCCGAGATCGCGCCCAGCGGGGCGCCGATCACGATTCCAAGGACGGTCACGGCCAGGCCGGCGGTGGTGAAGTGGAGGAGGGGCAGCGTCGCGAGCAGGGCGATGACCATGCCAACCGCCGCTGTCTGGTTGCCCTGGCGCGCGCCTTTCGGCGAGCTGAGCTGTTTCAGGCCGAGGATGAAGAGGACGGCGGCGACCAAGTAGGCGAAGGCGATGGCCAGGTTCATTTTTTCTCCGGCCGCGCCGGCGCCTGGCGACCCTTGAACATCTCCAGCATGCGATCGGTCACGACGAAGCCGCCGACGACGTTAATCGTGGCCAGCGTGACCGCCACCAGGCCCAGGATGATCTGCAGTGGGTTGTTGGCACTGGCCGCGATCAGGATCGCGCCGACCAGGATGATGCCGTGGATCGCGTTGGTGCCGGACATCAGCGGCGTATGCAGGATGGTTGGCACCTTCGAGATCACTTCGATGCCGACGAAGATCGCGAGGATGAAGAAGGTGAACTCATTGAAAAGCCCGGCGTTCAAGGCTTCGACCCTTCCAGGACTTCTTTCGCCCGCGGATGAATCACGTCACCGCCGTGGGTCAGGCAAGCGCCCTTGACGATGTCGTCGTTGAAATCGAGGTTGAGCTTGCCGTCTTTAACCAGGGCGAGCAGGAGCGCGCTGACGTTTCGGCTGAACAGCTGGCTGGCATGGACCGGCATCGTACTGGGGATATTGCGGGTGCCGTCGACCGTCACGCCGCTGACGACGATCACTTCCCCGGACCTGGTGGACTCGACATTCCCGCCACTATCGGCGGCGAGGTCGACGATGACGGATCCCGGGCGCATCCGAGTGACCATGTCCTTGGTCACCAGGACCGGCGCCCGTCGTCCGGGGATCGCGGCGGTGGTGATAACGACGTCGGCGGCGGCGACATGGTCGCCGATCAGCTCCCGCTGCCGCTTCAGGAATTCTTCGGATTGTTCCTTCGCGTACCCGCCCTGCCCTTCCTGGGCCTCGAGCGCAAGCTCGACGAAGCTGGCTCCCAGGCTCTTGACCTCCTCCTTCACCGCCGGCCGGACGTCGTAGGCTTCCACGACGGCGCCCAGTCGTCGGGCGGTGGCGATCGCCTGCAGGCCGGCAACGCCGGCGCCGAGCACCAGCACCCGGGCGGGCGTGACGGTGCCCGCGGCGGTGATCAGGAGCGGAAAGAACTTGGGTAGCCGCGTCGCCGCGATCAGGACCGCCTTGTATCCGGACACGCCGGCCTGCGAGGAGAGGGCATCCATGCTTTGCGCCCGGCTGATGCGGGGCACGAGCTCCAGGCTAAACGCGGTCACCTGCTGGCGGGCCAGCGCCTTGACGACGTCCGCATGGGTCGATGGTTGGAGGAAGCTGATCGAGAGCGCACCGGCGCGCATCCAGGCGACCTCCTCGAGGCTCGGCGGCTGCACCTTGAGGATGGCGTCCGCCCCTTTGAACAGGCTTTGGGCGTCAGGCACGATGGTAGCCCCGGCTTTCTGATATGCCTCGTCGGGAAAAAAGGCCTCGCCGCCCGCACCGGCCTGGATGCTGAGCTCGAGCTTTGCCGCCCCCAGCTTGGTGACGCCGTCGGGGACAAGACCGACGCGCCGCTCGCCGGCCGTCATCTCCTTCGGAACGCCAACCTTCATGCTGCGGGCGGGATTATACGGCGTTCATCTTCAGCAGGGGTCTCGCTGCCGGCACCTGGCGCGCGAACTCCGCCAGGTCGAAGTACACGCGCTCACCGGTAAAGAGGTTGTCCTTCACCGGGAAAAAGATCACGACCCGATAGCGAAGCTCCTGTCCGCTCGGCTCGACGCCGAAGAGCGGGCCCTCCATGCGGCCCCACACCTCCGACTCCTCCACGATGCAGTCCTCGGCATCGATGCGGTTCAGCAAGGTGAGTTTGACGTTCGGGATCCCGCGCCAGAGCCCGAGGTAGAACTCGCGCACCTCGGCCTTTCCCCGCCAGCGCTGCGCGAGGGGGACAACCTCGTACTCGCAGTCCTCGTGCAGGGTGCTGATCAGCCGATCCAATTCACGGCGATTCTCGGCTCGGGCGTGCTTGATCCAGAGCTCATAGTTGGCCCGCGCGCGTGGGCTCTCTGCCCGTGTCTCGAACGGGTTGGCCTGCAGATCCGTGGGGGTCACAGGTAGAGGATAGCAACGGAGTGGCTGGTAGACTTGGTCCGTTTTGGCAGCGCATCGCGTAACCCTAATCCCCGGGGACGGTGTCGGTCCTGAGGTGAGCGAAGCCACACGACGTGTGCTCGAGGCGACCGGCGTCTCGTTCGAATGGGACGTCCAGAACGCCGGTCTTGGGGTCATGGATCAATACGGGACGCCGATGCCCGACCATGTCCTGGATTCCATCCGCCGCAACAAGGTCGCGATCAAAGGACCGCTCACCACTCCGCTCGGCAAAGGCATCCGCTCCGTCAACGTGGCGCTGCGAAAGGAGCTCGATCTCTACGCGTTGGTGCGCCCCTGCAAGAGCTACCCAGGGGTGCGGTCCCGTTTTCAGAACATCGACCTCGTGATCGTCCGCGAAAATACCGAGGATATCTACGCCGGGATCGAGTTCCAGGAAGGGAAACCCGAGACGGCAACCATCATCAAGCAGATCGAGGAGGGGACCAGGAAGACCATCAAGCCTGACTCGGGCATCAGCATCAAGGCCCTCTCGATCACCGCCTGCAGGCGCATCGTCAATTACGCCTTCGAGTACGCACGCACGCACGGCCGGCGCAAGGTGACCGCGGTCCACAAGGCCAACATCATGAAATTCACCGACGGCCTGTTTCTCCAGGTTGCCCAGGAGATCGCCAGGGAGCATCCGGACATCGAGTTCAATGACCGGATCGTGGACAACATGTCGATGCAGCTGGTCCAGTATCCCGAGGAGTACGACGTCCTGGTTCTCCCAAACCTCTACGGCGACATCCTGTCGGACCTCGCGGCCGGCCTGGTCGGCGGCCTGGGCCTGGCGCCGGGCGCCAACCTGGGCGACACGGTCGCCCTCTTCGAGGCGACCCATGGGAGTGCCCCCAAGTACGCGGGGATGAACCGCATCAACCCGATGGCGATGATGCTCTCCGGCGTCATGATGCTCCGCCACCTGGGCGAGACCTATGCCGGGAACATGCTGGAAGGCGCGATCGCGGAAACCATCCGGGAAGGGCGCTACGTCACCTACGACATGAAGGCTGACCGGAATGACCCCACCGCCGTAGGGACGAGTCAGGTAGCGGACGCCATCATCGCCAAACTGGCGAAGGCTCGGACCCCGACCGCCATCTAGGGAATAGTTTCCGTCGCTGGTGGGTAAACTCTAAGAGGCCATGGCGAGTTATCGCGATATGCTCCGCGCCGTCAAGACGCGGATCCGTGAGGTCGATGCCCGGCAACTCGACGCCGCCCGAAACGGCGACGCGAGACCGGTGCTGATCGACGTCCGCGAACAGGACGAGGTCGAGCAGGGCGTCATCCCCGGCGCCCTCCACATCGCGCGCGGCAATCTCGAGTCCCGGGTCGAACAGTACCTGCCGGATTACGAGACGCCGGTCGTGACCTACTGCGCGGCGGGCAACCGGTCGGCATTCGCAGCTGAAACGCTGCAGCAGATGGGGTATCACAACGTGGCCTCGCTCAAGGGCGGCTTCGGCGCGTGGAAGGACGGTGGGTTCAAGTTCGTCAAACCCCGCGACCTGACCCCCGCGCAGCACAAGCGCTATAGCCGGCACGTGCTCATCCCTGAGATCGGCAAAGAGGGACAGCTCAAGCTGCTCGATTCCAAGGTCCTGATCATCGGCGCCGGGGGACTGGGCTCTCCGGCCGCCTACTATCTCGCCGCCGCCGGCGTCGGCACCATCGGCATCGTCGATTCCGATGTCGTGGACGAGAGCAACCTGCAGCGGCAGATCCTGCATAACAGCAAGCGGATCGGCCAGCCGAAGGTCGACTCGGCGAAGCAAACGCTCGAGGACCTGAACCCCGACGTCAAGGTCGTGCCCTACCAGCAGCGGCTGACGCGCGACAACATCGTCGAGATCGTCAAGGACTACGACCTGATCGTGGACGGAAGCGACAACTTTCCGACCCGCTACCTGGTGAATGACGCCAGCGTGCTGCTGCGCAAGCCAGTCGTGCATGGCAGCATCTTTCGCTTCGACGGCCAGGTGAGCGTCTTCAAACCCTTCGACGGGCCCTGCTACCGGTGCGTCTTCCCCGAGCCGCCTCCCGCTGAGCTCGCCCCCAGCTGCGACGAGGCCGGAACCCTTGGGGTGCTGCCGGGGATCGTCGGCCTGTTGGAGGCGAACGAAGCTGTCAAGCTGCTCCTCGGGATCGGCCAGCCGCTGATCGGGCGCCTCTTGATGGTCGATGCGCTGGCGGTGGAATTCCGGACGCTGCGCCTGAAGCGCGATCCGAAATGCCCCGTCTGCGGCGAAGGGGCCCATTTCAAGGACTTCGTCGATTACGAAGTCTCGACCGCGATCCCGACGCCGGCCTGATGCAGTCCGGCGACCAGTTCGAGCGGGTCCTGGTAGTGATGGCGCACCCCGACGACGCGGAGTTCGGCGCCGGCGGGACGGTGGCGCGGTGGGCGAGGGAAGGGCGGCACGTGACCTACCTGATCCTGACCGATGGCAACCGCGGCAGCAGCGACCCCGCGATGACCGCCGAGCGGCTGGCGCAGATCCGCCACGCCGAGCAGCGTGCCGCGGCGCTCAAGCTCGGCGTCAAGGATGTCTTCTTCCTTGGCTATGACGACGGGTCCCTCCAGCCCACCCTGGACCTGCGCAGGCAGATTACGCGCTGGATCCGCCGCTGCAAGCCGGATGTCGTGGTTGCGCCCGACCCGACGCGCCGGTGGACCGGTCAGCGTTATATCAATCATCCCGACCACCGGGCGGCCGGCGAGGCCGCCCTGGATGCCATCATTCCCGGCTCGGACACACGGCTGGTCTTTCCTGAGCTGCTCGAGGAAGGCCTCGAGCCGCACCAGGTGCGGGAGGTGTACCTCTCCGGCTCAAACGAAGCCGATGTCTGGGTCGACATCACCGAGACGATGGATACCAAGATCGAGGCGCTCCGCGAGCACAAGAGCCAGATCGGCGACTGGGCGGAGCTCGATCGAACGATTCGGGAACGGGCCGCCGAGATGGGGAAGAGTCAGCAACTGGAACTGGCGGAAGGCTTCAAGTACTTCAGGCTTCGCGACTGACGCCATAACCCTCTCCTTGTGGGGAGGGGTCGGGGGGGTTGCGTTGCGAACATATGTTCGCTAAGATGCGTGGGCATGTCTGTGGATGTGGTCCTTGATCGGCTCCTGGGCCAGGCGGAATTCCGCCGCAGCCTGACCCTCGATCACACGATTCCCGCTCGGGCGGCCCGCTTCGCGGACTTCCCGGCGGCCCTCGACCACCGGATTGCCCGGGCGCTGGGTGGGCGCGGGATCACCCGCCTCTACACCCACCAGGCGGAGTCGGTCGCCCGGGCCTTGCAGGGGCGGGACGTCGTCGTGGTCACCCCGACGGCCTCGGGCAAGACCCTCTGCTACAACCTCCCGGTCCTGCAGACCGTGCTGGCGGAGCCCGACGCCAGGGCCCTTTACCTGTTTCCCACCAAGGCCCTGGCGCAGGACCAGCTGGCCGAGCTGCACGGGCTGGTCGGCGGGCTTGGCGCCGACATCAAGACCTATACCTACGACGGCGACACCCCGGTCAGTGCCCGGCAGGCGATCCGCCAGGCGGGCCACATCGTCGTGACCAACCCGGACATGCTGCACACCGGCGTCCTGCCCCATCACACCCGCTGGGTCAAGCTCTTCGCCAATCTCCGGTACGTCGTGATCGACGAGCTCCACGCCTACCGCGGCGTCTTCGGCAGCCACCTGGCCAACGTCCTCCGCCGGCTCTGGCGGGTCTGCGCCTTCTATGACAGCCATCCAATCGTGATCTGCTGCTCGGCGACGATCGCCAACCCTCGGGAGCTGGCGGAGCGGCTGACCGGCAGGCCGATGACGCTGATCGATGACAACGGCGCGCCGGCCGGGCCAAAACGTCTGCTCTTCTATAACCCACCGGTCCTCAACCGCGAGCTCGGCATCCGGCGGTCCTCGACGCTCGAAAGCCAGCGCATCGCCGAAGCGTTTCTGCGCGGCGGCGTGCAGACGATCCTGTTCGGTCGCAGTCGGTTGCAGGTCGAGATCCTGCTCAGCTACCTGCAGCAGGCGCTGGCCAATCGCCTGGGCGACCATCGCGCGATTCGTGGCTACCGCGGCGGATACCTCCCGCTCCAGCGCCGCGAGATCGAGCACGGGTTGCGCGATGGCACGGTCCGCGGCGTCGTCAGCACCAATGCGCTCGAGCTGGGGATCGACATCGGCCATCTCGATGCCGCCATCCTGTGCGGCTATCCGGGCACGATCGCGAGCGCCTGGCAACAGATCGGCCGAGCCGGCCGGCGTCGCGAGGCGGCCGCGGCGGTCTATGTGGCGTCGAGCAGGCCGATCGACCAGTACCTGGTCAACCATCCCGAGTATTTTCTTGGACGCGATCCGGAACAGGGCCTGATCGATCCGAACAACCTGCTGATCCTCAGCGCCCACCTCCAGGCGGCGACGTTCGAGTTGCCGCTCCCCCAGCGGGAGTCGTTCGGCGAGGCGCCCGTCGCCGAGTTGCTGCGCATCCTCGAAGAGGATGGCGCGGTCCACCTGGCGGGTGACGCCTGGCACTGGAGCGCGGACGCCTTCCCCGCGGAGGGAGTCAGCCTGCGAAGCGCCAATGCGGACAACGTGGTCATCGTCGATGTCACCCGCGGCGCCAGGGTGGTCGGCGAAATGGACCAGTTTTCGGCACCGGTTTTCCTGCATGAAGAGGCGATCTACCTGCACGAAGGGCTGCAGTACCACGTCGATCGCCTCGATTGGGAAGAGAAGAAGGCCTACGTGCGCCCGGTCAAGGTGGACTACTACACCGACGCCAACCTCGCGGTCAGCATCAAGGTCCTCCAGACGCTGAAGTCAAGCCGCACGCAGCAGATCCCGGTGCATCACGGCGAGGTCCGCGTCATTGCGCTGCCGACGATCTTCAAGAAGATTCGCTTCCACACTTACGAAAACGTGGGCTCCGGACCGATCAGCCTGCCGGAGCAGCAACTGCACACGACAGCCTTCTGGATGGAGGTGCCGCCCGAGGTGGCGAGCCAGTTCTCGCGAGCGGCGCTGCAGGGTGGCCTCCAGGGCCTGGCCAACGTCCTGACCCAGGTCGCCTGCCTCTTCCTGATGTGCGACCCGCGGGACCTGGGCGCCTATGCCGAAACCCGCGCCCCGCACACGGGCACGCCAACGGTCTTCGTCTACGAGCGCTACCCCGGCGGTGTCGGCATGAGCGCCCGGCTGCTGGAGACCGCCGCGGCCGTCCTTCGGGCCGGGCAGCAGCTGGTGAGCGATTGCGGCTGCGAGACCGGCTGTCCATCCTGCGTCGGTCCGGCGCTCGAGGTGGGGGAGGAGGGGAAGGCCGTGACCCTCCGCCTGCTCGAGATGGCTGCGCTGACCCTGGTGGCATGAACGGCGATCTCGACGCGCTCCGGGCCCGCCTGGCAGAACTCGGGGCGCGGCACGCGCGACGGGCCGCGTCGCGTGCTCCGCAAGCGGCACCCATCGGGACAAGCACCGAGGAGACCCCGTTTGGGCCGGTGGCCGTGCGCGAGGAGTGGTTTGCTGAGGATGATGCCCCGGCCACGGAAGCTCTGGCGCGATGCCTGGGCCTGGAGCCGACCGCGCTCGAATCGCCCCTCTACCTCGATACGGAAACCACCGGGCTGTCGGGCGGCTCCGGCGTGGTCGCCTTTCTCATCGGCCTCGCCTGGCGGGACGGCGATGGGATCAGGCTCGCGCAGTATTTCCTGCAGGATCTGGATCAAGAGCCGGCGCTGCTGTGGGCGGTTGGCCAACGAGTCAGCCGCGCCGGGTGCCTGGTCACCTACAACGGGCGCACCTTCGATTGGCCGCTCTTGCAGACGCGGCTCGTCATGCGGCGTGTTCGCCCTGCCTGGTCGGTGGCGTTCCACCTGGATCTGCTACCAATCGCGCGCCGGATCTTCAGGCCTCGGTTGCCGGACTGCGCCTTGCAAACGATCGAGCAGGCTGTGCTTGACCTCCATCGCCACGAGGACCTGCCCGGCTGGATGATTCCCGGCCGCTACTTTGCCTGGCTTCGCGGCGCCGGCCCCGACGCCATGGAGCCCATTTTTGCGCACAACCGCCAGGACGTTCTCTCGATGGCACGACTGGTGGACCGACTTGACGCCCTGCTTGCCAACGGGGCCTCGCTTCATCCCCTCGATCGGTTCAGCCGCGCGCGCTTTCTCCAGGCACGTGGCTTTGATGGTGAGGCCATCGGGGAATACCGTTACCTCTGGGACAGCGATGCGATGCCGGGCACGCAGCGGGGCGCGGTGGGCCTACGCCTGGCTCGACTGCTACGCCGGCAGGGCCGATGGCACGAGGCGAAAGAGGTGCTGGATGAATGCTGGCGCACACAGTGCTACCCGTACCCGGCTGCTATCGAGCTGGCAAAGCTCCTCGAGCACCAGGCGCGCGACCCCGCTGGGGCACTGCGCGTGGTCGCCGAAGCCCTCAACCTGCTGACGATGGCCGTGATCCGCGACGATCGCTGGCGAGTGGACCTCGAGCAGCGGCGCCACCGACTCGACGTGCGCGTCCGCCGCGCCAGCCGCGGCCGGCTCGCCCTTACTGGCTGAGGGTGTTCGGGCCGTTGGGCGGCAGGTAGGGCATCGGGTTGGTCGGCTGGCCGCCGTAGCGGTACTCGAAGTGGACGTGCGGGCCGGTCGAGTTGCCGGTTGACCCTTCGTAGCCGATCAACTGGCCCTGGCGGACGGTGTCGCCCGCTTTCACCTGGAATCCGAGCAGGTGGCCGTAGAGCGAGAAGTAGTTATTGCGGTGAGCGATGATCACGTAGTTACCGTACCCGACCATCTGCCCGTTCATCAGGCTGGTGGTAGCGGCCACGACGACCCCGTCGTCCGCCGCCAGGATCGGGGTGCCCTGCTTGTACGAAATATCGATCCCGGTATGAAAATGGGGAAAGCCGAAGCCGGGCGGCTCGAACGGATAGCTGGAGGGGCCGAAGACCTGGGTGATCGTGCCCTGCTGCAGCGGCCAGATCAAGGGGTACTTCGTCGAGTGCGTCGCGCTCGCATTCGGCAGGTTGAACAGGTTGTTCTGCATCCAGAACTGCGCCTGCTGCCAGGCCGCCTGCTCGGCCTCGGCGATCAGCTGATCCTGCCGGGCGATCTCCATGTCCGCGATCCGCTGGGCGAGGGCCGCGGATTGGCTGTTGATGGCGACCAGCTCGTACTTCACCTGCGAGATGCTGTTTTTTAGCCTGGTGTCCAGCTCTTTTTGATGGGCTTGCTGCGCTACCAGGGCGAGCTGCTGGGTGACCAGGTCGGCGCGCTGCTTGTCGGCTTCCTTCTTCTGCGTCTGGACCAGCGCCTCCTCATCGTGCAGCCGGGTGTCGGTCGCGTGAATCTGATCCAGCAACTGCCGGCTCATAAAGGTCAGGTGCTCGATTGCCACGGCCCGGTTGAGAAAGGTCTGGAAGTCTGGCGACCCGAGCAGCAGCGCGAAGGGATCGGCGTCGGATTTGTAGGTTGCCCGGACGAAGGACGCGTACTCCGCCTTGGTCCGCAACAGGAGCATCCGGGCCTCGGCGATCTTCGCCTCGAGGGCAGCGATCTGGCGCTCGAGCGTGGAGATGCGCTGCTCGGCGGCCGTGATGTGGTCCATTGTCTGGTTGATGGTGTCGCGGGTTTGTTGAATCTGCTGCTGGAGGGCGATCTCCTGCGCCTGGGCCCGCTGGAGGTTGTCCTGGAGCGTGCCTTTGATCTTGCCGATGACCTGGAGGCGTGCCTGGGCATCGGTGATTTCGTCCGCTGAGCTGGCAAGCGGTCCGCTGAGAAGGAGGCTGAAGGCCAGGCCACCGGCCACGGCCACACGAAAAAGGACCCCCCTGGTACCCATCCATGCCAGTCAAGCGCCCGACCATTGCGGCCTGGCCTTCGCCGCGGTGACGGGCCCTTGACGCCCCGGTTACAATGGCAACTCGTGCGGGAGTAGCTCAGTTGGTAGAGCGCAACGTTGCCAACGTTGAGGTCGCGAGTTCGAGACTCGTCTCCCGCTAATAGCTTGAGCTTGAGCTTGAGCGCGGAGCTCGACCACCGACCCTGAGGAAGTCCCGCTCAGCGTCCGTTGGCGCCACAGCGGCACGCTCGTAGGCACTCGCAGCCTCGCTCGTCCGGTCCAGCGGCCGCAGCAAATCGGCTCGCGTGGCCTGGAACGCGTAGTAGGTGTCCAAGCCCAACTCGTCCACCAAAGCCAGCGCCGCGGCGGGCCCTGCAGCACTGGGTGCCCGAGGCTCTCCGGGCGATCCATGCGGCGCGGCTGCGCAACGATCCGTCGGCGGCGTCCCTGCCGGAGCACATCACCGGGACGTATCCATTCGTCGCGCAGGACCATCTAGACCTAACCCTGTCGCAACAATGAAGTTCGCAAGTGTCGTTGCACGGGTTACGACCAACAGCGCATAGACGTACGAATTTAGACACAACCTCTAGGCACGGGAAGGCACGACCGTCCATAATGCCAGGCATGGACACAGTCCCCGGTTTCGCGCATTCGACAGGCGTACTACTCGCCAAAGTCGGGTTCCTGCTTATGCTGTTCGCCGGGATCTGGCTCGCTGCCGCGCAGTTCCCGCTGTTCAAGTTTGCCACTGCTAGGACGGCTGTCGCTGGCATCGCGCTCGCGCTTGGCGGTCTGCTTCTCATCATCGCTACGCACTGGGGTCACTTCGGCCAGACCGAGCCACGCGCGCGTTCTTGACGGCCCGCCCGATTCTCCCCAAGCCACCCCTAGTAGGTAATACGTTGTAATTCGCCAGCAGCATTGGAGGCATCCAGTAGCTCGCTCGCCGGGCGGCCACGTATTCAAATCGCTACCCCGTTAACGAATGAAGAATTCGTCCAACTCTCTCGATCATCTGCCCTCATCCAGATGAACGCGCGACTGGACGAAGTCTTCATCATTCCTGAATGCCGCAGATCTGTAAGGGCGCCTCGATCCACCGGGACCTCCCATCGTCAGTCCTAGCGCATCCGAGTCGCGCACTGTGAGGATCGTGGCCAGCCATCCACAGTTTGCGTTACCTGGTCTCGAGCTAGACATCGATGCGCGGCCAGACCTCGTCTATCAGCTGACGGCGACGGTTGGCCAGGGGCCTGATGCGGCGCATGCGCGGGTTGTCGAGCAGCCGTCACCGGCCGTAAATGAGGAGTTTCTGATCAAGCCGAGAGGTGCCGGTACGCGGCTACAGTACCAAGGGACGTCCATCGCTCGTAGCCCCTGGCCCCGAGCGCTTTTCGATCGGCTAGTGTGAACAGCTTTCAAGATGAGGCGACAGTTTCGGCTCATCGGGGACGCAGAGCCGCAGCCTACGGGACCTCCCGCGACGGGATGTCGCGGCAACGACTCGCGCAGCGGAGGCGCCAGACCATAACCGCGGCGTTGCGAGCGGACCGTAAGGTCTGCCGTGCCCAAGCTAACGCCCGAGCGTTGGGCTGGCTACGACTCCGCTCCGGATCGCTCGCGTTGTTTTCTTGTGGGCAGCTCCGCGCAGCAGCAGTTGGCTTTGCCGCAGACTTCAACTCTGATCCCGCCGCGTTCGACCTTACACCCACACTCGGCACACTCCATGTGACCACTTACCTCCCATCTAGTCTTCCCTTTTAACAAGAGCGCGAAGCGCGTCTTCAATTCCTCTGTAGAAGGTCGGATACGCGTAGATCACTCGGCGAAGAGCCGAGGTCGAAATGCGTTCCTGGATGGCGAGGGCGAGCATGGACAGCACGTCGCCACCGCGCGGTCCGGCCGACGTGGCGCCAACGAGTACGCCCTTATCGGCGTCTTCGACCAGCTTGATGAACCCCTCGTTTCCGGGCCCATGGATCCAGCCACGGGCTGAACTCGGCACCTTGGCCATCCCCGTAAGAACGCGCAAGCCCTGCTCACGGGCCTGGTCTTCAGTGAGCCCGGCGGCGCCAATCTCCGGGTCGGTGAACGTCACCCGAGGCAGTGCCCGGTAATCCGCAGGTGTCGCGTCTTTGCCCAGGATGTCGGTGACGGCAATGCCGGCCTGGTACATGGCCACATGGGTGAACTGACCGTGGCCGGTGACGTCGCCGACACCCCAAAGACCCTTGCGCACGCGCAAGTGACCGTCCACCGGCAGCCAACGGGCTGACGGATCGATCCCGACCGTCTCGACGCCAACCTGCTTCAGATTCGCGCTCCGACCGGTCGCGACAAGCAGCCGCTCGCCGATCACGCGTTCGCCGCCTTCGATTTGCAACGCGATTGAGCTGCCATCGAGGGTGACGCCGGTAACCCTCGTACCGGTCCGTACCACGATGCCCTCCTTGGTGAGGATCGGCGCGACCAGCTCCCCGACCTCGGGCTCCTCGGTGGCGAGCAGACGGGGAAGAGCCTCAACCACCGTGACGGCCACCCCGAAGCGTGCGAAGACCTGCGCGAACTCTAGACCGACCGCGCCACCACCCAGCACGACCAACGATTTCGGGAGTTCTACGGTTTTCACTGCCTCGCGATTTGTCCAGTACGGCACCTGGTCCAGGCCCTTGATCGGCGGGACGTTGACCTGCGTGCCGGTCGCAAGGACCACCGCGCGCGATGCCCGGTAGGTGGTGCCGTTGACGGACACCTCCGCCGGACCGCTGAGACGGCCCGCGCCACGCACGAACTGGCCACCCTTCTTTTCGAAGCGGTCGACTGCCACCTGATCGTTCCAATTGTCGGTCGCTTCCTCGCGGATGCGCCGGGCGACCGGCGCCCAATCGGGAGTGACCGTGGCCTTCCCGGCGAATCCGGGGACGCGCCGGGCTTCGGCGAGCAGGTCGGCAGCTCGGATCATCATTTTGGTGGGCACGCAGCCCCAGTACGGGCACTCACCGCCGACGAGCTCCTTCTCAATCCCCACCACGCGTAGCCCGGATTCAGCGAGCTTTCCAGCAACCTCCTCGCCCCCGGGACCCATCCCGATGACCACCACGTCTGCCTGCTCGGTCATACCGCTCCTCCTCTCGGCAGCGGATCGTGGCCGCCGGCCTGGGCGCGAAGGGCCGCCGGCTTTCGAATGACGATCCGTCGACCCTGCGTGCTGATGATGCCGGCACGTCGCCAGTCACCAAGGGTGCGCGAAACCGATTCGCGGGTTGCGCCAATCATCTTTCCCAGCTCCTCGTGCGAGTAGGCGGGCAAGAGGATGGCGCCGTTGGGACTCCGTTCAGTCTGTTCGCCGAGGCTGATCGCGAGGTCCGCCAGCCTGCCCGCGACCGGGCGCGACGCGATGCTCTCGATCGTCGATTCGAGACGCAGCATCTGCCGCGCCATCGCCATCATGACCCTTGCCATCAAGATCGGATGGCGGGCCATCATGCTAATGAAGTCCTGGGCGGCGGCATCGCAGACCAGGGTGTCCTCGAGCGCCTGGGCAAACGTGGCATTGCCGCTACTGGCAAAGAGCGCGCCCAGGCCAAATAGTTGGCCAGGTCCGAGCACGGCCGTGGTGACCTCCTGGCCGTTTTCCGTGACGTGATACAGGCGAACCCGACCGTGCTTGACCATGTAGATGTGCTCCGTCGAGCCGTCCAGGACGGATGACTTGGCCGGGCAAGTCCGCATCCGCAGGTCATGCGAGATCCGTTCCACCTCCTCGACGCTCATGCCCTCGAAGAGGTTCAAGCGGCGGAGGTACCAGAGCTTGTCGGGCATGGATCCAGCGTACAGCCGGCCGCCCGGAAATAACGTGACGCAGATCACAGACGCTGGAGCCGTCGCTGTCTAGGCTGGGAAGCAAACGGATTCCAACAAATGGAGGAACTGCCATGAGCGCGACAGCGATTTCGGGCGAAAGGGGTGGGTCGGCGTCGTCCGCCGTGCGAGCGGGAGCGGCTGGCCTGATCGCCGGTCTGGTCTTCGCCATGTGGGCGATGATCGTCGGCATCTTCACGAGCACTCTCTGGGCGCCGCCACAGGGTATTGCTCAGTCGGTAGGGATCGGGCATCCGGGCCACGACTTCCAGATGCTCCCCTTCATCCTCGGGCTGATGGGTCACATGATGAATTCGGTGATCTTCGGGCTGATCTTCCTCGGCGTCGCCACCGTCCTGAAACTGCGTGGGATCGCCGCCGTCGTGGTGGGGATGATCTACGGGATGGCGGTCTACGTGCTGATGTACTGGGTTGTGCTGCGCGGTCTCTTGAGTGGGACGAGTAGTTCGTACCTCGGCGCCAATCCAGAATGGTCCGGGGTTCTCGTTCACCTGATGTTCGGCGCCATCCTCGGTCTGCTCATTGCCTATGGGCCGTTCCGCCGGCAGGTGGCCAGCTAGGCATGCCGAAGGCGGTCTGGAATGGCGTCGTGATCGCTGACAGCGATCAAACCATCGAGGTCGAAGGCAACCAGTATTTTCCGCCGGAGAGCATCCGGCGGGAATTCCTGGCCCAGAGCACGACGCACACTCGCTGCCCGTGGAAGGGCCTGGCCGGCTATTACGACATCGTGGTCGACGGCAAGACGAACCGGGACGGCGCCTGGTACTATCCGGCTCCCTCGGAGGCGGCGAGCCAGATCAAGGACCACCTGGCCTTCTGGCACGGCGTCAGGGTCATGCCCTGATGCCGACTCGCAGTCCCAACCGGACTTACGGACTCGAACGCATAACTACGGCTTGAGATCGAAGGATCGAGTACTTCCGGCTTGCGCTTCACCACTGGGTCCTCCGCGCCAGCTTGCCTTGCCCTCGGCAAGAGCAATTGCCCAGGCGGCGTTGACCAGGCCAATATGGGTGAACGCCTGAGGGAAGTTGCCGAGCAACTCGCCCGAGGCCGGATCCACCTCCTCACTCATAAGCCCGACATCGTTGGCATAGCCGCAAATCCTTTCGTACAGCTCGCGGGCGCGAGCCGTCTCTCCAAGCAGCGCGAGGCAGCGGACCAGCCAGAAGGTGCAGATCGCGAACGTCCCCTCGCCCCCCTCCAGGCCGTCGGCGGATCGGTAGCGGTAGACGAACCCCCGCGCGTCGGTGAGCCGCTGGGCGATCGCGTCGATGGTGGCGCGCATCCGCGGATCGTTGGCGGGCAGGAAGCCGACGATGGCCATTCGGAGCACCGAAGCGTCGAGGTGATCTGAGCCGAATGCTTGCGCATAGGCCCCGGCATTCTGACTCCAGCCCTGCTCCAGGATGGCCGTTTTAATCCGGTCGCGGACCGTTTTCCAGTACGCGATCCGCTGCGCGGCCTCCAAAAGCGGCGCGAGCTCGATCGCTCGGTCCAGGGCAACCCAACACATGAGCTTCGAATGGAGAAAATGCTGAGGTCCGCCCCGTACCTCCCAGATACCCTGATCCGGCTCGGTCCAGCGCCCTGCCGCAGTGTCTGCCACGGCCGCCAGGAAGGCGGCTGTCGCCGGCGAGAACTTTCCCACCTGGCCCGCAAGGAGCGCGGCGGCGCTGAGCAGTCCGCCGAAGACATCGAGCTGGACCTGGTTCCAAGCGCCGTTGCCGATCCGAACCGGGCGGCTTCCACGATATCCCGGAAGATGGCTGAGTTCCGATTCTGCAACCAACCGCTCGCCGCCCACCCCGTACAGGATCTGGAGAGGGCTCGCGCCATCGACTATGCCGCCGGCGGCGATCGCGAAAAAGTCGAAGAAGTCGGCCGCCTCGTCCGGGCACGCCGCAACCCATAGCGCTTCCATCGTCAAGCTCGCGTCGCGCACCCACGTGTACCGGTAGTCCCAGTTGCGGCTTCCCCCGATGCGCTCCGGCAGTGATGTCGTCGGCGCTGCCACGATGGCTCCGGTCGGCGCGTAGGTGAGCGCCTGCAGGACACGTCCGCTGTGATGGACGAGGTCAGCGTAGGGCCCGCGGTAGCTCTGATGGATTTTCGACCACGAGCGCCATCCAGCCACGGTCCCTTCGAGCAGCGAACGGATCTCAGCAGCGGGCCACGGCTTTTCCGAATGGTCCCAGGGTGACGAAGTGCGAAGTGCAAAACTCTGGTGCTCGCCGTGCGCCACTGAGAATCGGGCGCGAGCTATCCCTCCGAGGGACTGCAAGGGGACAGTCGACGACACCAAATACCTAATGGGGCCGCCGCGGGACGTGACCCCGGCCCCGCGGCGCTCCAGGATCGGTACGGTGAGGCCATACTCGGGACGAGGGGCGAGCTCGAACTCGACCTCCACCGTTCCCTCCAAACCTTCGACAGTCCGGACGATTCCATGCGGCGATCGCTTCCCAATCTGATGGTCACGGTCATTCGGAGCCAGCGGCATGGCATCAGTCAGGGCGACCCGGCCCGTTGATGTCTTAAACGTCGTACGCAACACCATGGTCCCCGCAAGGTACTCACGGGTCACGCTGGCCACTTCGCCTGTCGGGCTGATCAGCCAATGGCCGGCGGCCGTGCCAAGGATTCGGGCGAAGGTGGCGGGTGAGTCAAAGCGAGGGAGGCAAGCCCAGTCGATCGAACCTGAACGGCTGACCAGCGCCGACCCCTGGCAGTCTGATAGCAGGGCATAGTCGCCAATCGGTGGATGCAGCTTGACTGGCGGTTTGCCGCGAGTCTCGACGACCGTCAAAGTGTTTGGCTCAGGGCCTTCCGGGCTGACGTTGGCTTGGGTCACCGCAGTGCCATGCCCACGCATGCAGTATGACTGCGGATAACCCGATGGCATGGTGACCTCGCTCACAAGTCGGTCCGAGTGCCGCAGCGGCCAGCGCCGTAATCAGCATGGACGGACTTACCGACTCGATCGCAGGAGGTAACTGCTACTTTGGTCTTGCGGCGTGACCACGAGGTCGTTCCAGGACGCGGACGCCGGCATCGAGAAGGTCAGGGTGCAGGATCCTGAGGCATCCGTCATAAAGCTGGTCAGCATCATTGGTGGGCGCTCCGCGAGCGACCACAGCTCGTAATACGATTGGCCGCCAGCCTGCAGATGTTGGACCACCAGCCGCACCGGGCGATTCGGCCCGCTGGGCGGTCCCACCTCGGCGACCGCCTTTGTCCCGGGAGGGCCCACGAGCGTCACCGCTGCGACGGGACGGAAGGCGGTGAGTTGCTGCACCGCCACGACGCCCAAGGTCACGAGCACCAGCGCTGCGGCGGCGGCCGCAATCCGGACTCGCCATAGGGTCCGGCGGCTGGGTAGCGGGCCCCTCGGCACCCGCAAGACGCTGCGTCGTAAGCGGGCCGGTGGTTCCAGCGGCCGCCCGCTTCGCCGCAAGAGGTTCTCGACGTCGTCGGGGTTCATCCCTGTGTGTCCTCGAGGTAGCGAGCCAGGCGGTGCAGGCCGGACCGAGTCCGGGTCTTCACGGTGCCAAGCGGAAGGCGAAGGCGCTCGGCGACCCGCGTCTGCGTCATGTCGTCAAAGTAGGCCAGCTCCAGCACCTCACGCTCCGTTGGGGGCAGCCGGGTCAGCGCCGCGTGCAGTGCCAGGCCCATCACCGGGTCGTGTTCCTGGTCAGCAGTCTGGTCGCTCAGCACCGCCAGCGTGGAACCGGTCTGCCCACGCCGGACCAGTTGCGCGGCCGCGTTGCGGGCAATGGCGTAGAGCCAGCCGGCGGCGGAGCCACGGGCGGGGTCGAAAGTCCCAGCCCGGCGCCAGACACTGGTAAACGTCTCCTGGGTCGCATCCTCGGCGCCCCCGACATCGCCGAGGCGGCGCCGGCACACCGTGTAGACTGCGGCGCCGAAGCGGTTCCATAGAATCTGAAACGCTTCCTCGCTGCCCGACGCGATCTGCTTCAGCAGCTCGCCATCCGCGGCCTCGGCCAGCGGACCCTCCGTGATCCTGTCGAAATGGGTTGCAGCCTGGCCACCAGCGAGCCTCTCTACCTTCATCTAGGGCACCCCGATCGTAAACGGATTGCCGCCGGATCGCCTTCCACAAATCCGGGAGCGGTTCCACGCGCATAGGGATGGGTAAGACACATGGAGGTGGGGACGATGACCCATACACGTTCGCTTGGAGCGCTGGCGATTGGCATTCCGTTGCTGTTGGCGGCCTGTGGGAGCCAGGCGACCGCCCCGGCCAGCTCGCCGTCGCCGTCGATGTCCATGATGCCGGAGGCCTCCGGCAACATGACGGCTAAGTTCGTGTCGCCGCAAACCGGGGCCGTCGTGACGACCAACTCGTTGGACGTCAAAGTGGCTGTGACGGGCTACCAGCTCAGCTGTGCGCTGGCGGGTAAGCCACCCAAAGAGGGCATCGGGCACTACCACATCGAGCTCGATCACGCGCTCGTGAACATGTATTGCACCGACTCCGCGAGTATCAGCATGCGGAACGTGTCGGCAGGCCAGCACACGCTGACCGTGCTTCCCGCCTTGAATAATCACGAGGAAGTAACCAAGGGCAAGGAGGACATGACCTTCACCTACCAACCGGCGTCGGCGCTGCCGGCCATCACCGCGGCCAGCCTGGGTACACCGTCGATCACGATTCTGTCGCCGCACAACGGCGACACCGTGTCGGGCAACTTCACCGTCCAGGTTGCCATCAACAATTTCAATCCGTCCTGCGACCTGTTTGGCAAGGCCAATCTCAAGGGCTACGGCCACTGGCACATCAACGTGGATAGCATGAACGGTCCGATGATGGGCATGGGCACGATGCTGGGGATGAGTTGCGCTGTCACCTTCCAGGCATCCACGCAGGCCCTGACGTCGGGTCAGCACTCGTTCTTTGCGCTTTTGGTCGATAACCAGCATGCCCCGCTTATGCCTGATGTCGCCGACAAGGTCGATCTGATCGTCAAGTGATCGTCCCCGCCTCCACTGGCCGGCGGCCTGGAACCCGCCTCAGGTCGCCGGCCTCTCTCCTCCGAATCCCAGCGCTGGTCGCCGCACTGGCGCTGGCCGGATGCGCGGGTCCAGGCGGGAACCAGCCGCCACTGGTCAACACGCTCCACCTGAGCGAATACCGCATCATGCCGGCCCAGCTTTCCCTTGACGCCGGCATCTACACGTTCACCGCGGTCAACAACGGCACCATCAGCCATGCGCTGGAGTTGACGGGCAACGGAATCGACGGCCACACGCCCGACCTTGCGTTCGGGCCCGGGCATTCGGAAGGCTTCACCGTCACCCTCAAGCCGGGGACGTACCAGTTCTTCTGCCCGATCGACGGCCATCAAGGCCTGGGAATGCAAGCCACGCTCGTCGTGCACTAGCTTTCGCAAGGTCTGCCCGGTCTCCTCGATCACGGCGGGCAGCTTATTGTCGTGGATGATGGTCTCGAGCCCGGCGGTCCCAAACATCGCAATTCACCTCACCGTTCACCCAGAGCCTGACACCCCGCCGGCCGGAAAACCGTGATCGCCGTCACATCGGTCTCGGTCGCCCAGATGCGAGAGGTGGACCGGCTGATGACCGAGGAAGTCGGGATCGGCCTGGTGCAAATGATGGAAAACGCGGGCCGCTGCCTGGCCACCCATGCCCGCGGCATGCTTGGCGGAGATGTGCGTGTCCGGCGCGTTTGCGTCCTGGCGGGGCGAGGCGGCAACGGCGGGGGCGGTCTGGTTGCCGCGCGGCGCCTCTCGGTCTGGGGGGCGGCCGTCACGGTCGTGCTGGCTCAGTCGCGCGACGACATGCGCGGAGTGCCGCTGCAGCAGCTTACCGCCCTAGAGTGGACGGGGATTCGCATTCGTTCAATAGGCGACGGGGCGCTGGACCTCGCTCAGGCGGACCTCGTCATCGATGCGCTCATTGGGTACAGCCTGCGCGGCGCGCCCGCTGGGCCGGTCCTGTCGCTGATTCGCACGGCGAATGCCTCGGGTCGTCGGGTGCTTGCCCTCGACTTACCCTCCGGGCTTGACGGAGACAGCGGCGAGCCGTCCGATCCCACGATTCGCGCCACCGAAACGCTCACCCTTGCCCTGCCGAAGCGCGGGCTGCTCGCACCGAGCGCCCGGCCCTGGGTGGGTCAACTCCACCTGGCCGACATCTCGGTGCCGGAGGCGGTCTACGGGCGGCTCGGGCTGACGGTGGGCCCGATCTTCGCTACCAGCGACATCATCCCGATCGATTTGTCCTAAACAGCGGTGCTGGCCGGCGATCGCCACGATCCCCGCCACAAGTGCCACCGAAGCCAGGATTGCCCACAGTACGGGGCGGCGGATGCTCATGCCGGTATCCGGCAGCTCCGGGTCACGTTTCGTAGCCCGATCCAGAGGCTGACCAGAAGGAACGCGAGGGCCACGGCGGTGAGGGGCAGCCGGAGTTGGTGGAGGCGCAGATTGAAAGCCAGAAGCGTGGTCCCGCTGAATCCCAGCAGGCTGAGCACGCCGGGCAAGAGCAGCGGCGCGCAACAGGACAGCGATCCGACGCTGAAGAGGGTTCCCACCAAACCCATCCCGGAGGCGGGCGCCACAACTCGGCTTCGCCGCCATGCATACCAGTGGAGCGGGAGGGTCAAACCCATCAATGCAGCGGCGAGCGCGATGCCGATCATCGTCAAGGCATCGACATCCAGGAAGAGTCCGCCCTGGGGGAAGATCGTCACGATCTGGCTACTCCAAACCAGGAGGATGGCCATCCCGCCAGCCCCGAGGATGGCCGCGAACTGGTAGGGTCGCCGGCGATACACCTCCACCAACGAGGCACGGGCGACCATCGAAATCAGGGCGCGCGCTGCGTCAGCGCCTGGATGCCGGGCTGATTGCACACGGTCGCCGGCTGGGCGACGTCCGTCTTGCAGATGATGGCGGTGATCGCGTCAGCTTCGGCATCGATGGCCCGGCCCACTTCACCGGGATGGCTGGAGTTCACGTCGTCGAGGATCTGCTGGAAGCTCTTCCCCTGCAGCAGGGCCGGGGAGTACGGGAGCTGCGCGACGTAACTGCCGCCGACGAAGACAAAGGGGATGGATCCCTTTGGATCGAACTGGTTGAGGAGCGCCGTCGCCTCAGCGTCGGGCTGCTGCAGGGGGTTGCCCTTGACGTCGGCGACTTCCACCATGCGGAGGGTGACGTAATCGCTGTGGAAGGTGGCCTTGGTCAGGTCATATGTCCAGATCGAGTTGAAACCGTCGGTGCCCTGCTGGCTGGTGATCTGGCCGAGCCCGCTGAAGCTCCCGAACCGGCTCATGGCCTTGACGAGTGGCCAGCGCATCGAGGCGCAGAATGGGCAGAACTGACCGCCCACAAAGAGCGTGAGTGGGTGGCCGTTGCTCAGGCGTGGCTGATCGAAGACGCGCTTGAATCCCTGGACCGTGCTGGCCGTCGGCGCTCCGCCGCTGGCGTTGGGGGCCGCGGCCAACGGTGCCGCCGCCTCGCCACAGGCGGCCAGCAGGACGGTCGTGGCGACGCCGACCAGGAACAGGCGCGCCGCGGCTCCGCCGCGACTAGTCAGGCCGCTGCCCATACCCGGTACTATGCGCCGGCGGGAACCACCGGATTTCACCCTTGTGAGCCCGAACCTCAGTTCTCGTCCCAGCGGCCTTCCAGTTCGACGCCTAGCCCGAGCGCCACCCGGTTGACGTAGTTAAAGTAGGCAACGACCTGGTTCAGATCGACGATGTCGCGATCCCTTAGCCCGGATGCCCGCAGCGGGCCGAGGTCTGCCTCGACCATTTTTTCCGGGGTGCGGGTGAGCTTGATCGCGTAATGAGCCAGTGAGCGGAGGCGCTCAGGCAGAAGCTCCGGGCTGAGGGAGGCGACCGCCTCCGCGACCGCGCCGTTCCCCGACTCGCGGGCCAGGGCGGCGCTGTGATGGACGACTCAATAGTGACAGTGGTTGGCGGCCGAGACGGTGACCGCGACCGCTTCGCGCTCGGCCCGAGTCAAGCCCGATTGACCAAACATGACGGTCCGGTAGAGCTGGAGGTGCGCCCGCAGCGCATCCGCATTGAGACTGTGAGAGGCGAGAATGTGGTCCATTTCCGCGGCGTCCAGCGATTGGGTGACCCAACTCATGACGTCCTCCTCTAGCGTTTCCTGTAGCCTAGCCCGCTCTCCTGCGGGGCCGGCGTAGGATCGGGCGCATGGATGCCGCATACGACCTCGTGGTGGTGGGTGCCGGCTCAGCCGGGCTGATCGCGGCCCCGTTCGCCCGCGCTGTCGGCGCAAGAGTGTTACTCGTCGAGAAAGAGCGGATTGGCGGCGACTGCACATGGACGGGGTGCGTGCCCAGCAAGGCATTCATCCACACCGCTGGAATTGTGCAGTGCCTGCGGCAGGCGGCGGCTTTTGGGGCTGCATCGGTTGCTCCCACCGTTGATGCCAGCAGCGTGATGGACCGAGTCCATGCCGCGATTGAGCGCGTCTATGCCTTCGAAACGGCCGACGAGTTGGCGCGGCAGGGCATCGACGTCGCCTTCGGCCCGGCCCGTTTCGTTGGTCGGGATGCGATCACGATTGGCGACTCCCGGGCTACCGGTCGACGCTTCATTGTCTGCACTGGCGCGGAGCCCTTGGTCCCACCCATCCCCGGGCTGGCCGACATTGCGTTTCTGACCTACAAAGACGTCTTTGCCCTGAAGACGTTTCCGCGTCGCTTGCTCATCCTCGGTTCGGGGCCGATCGGGGCTGAGTTTGCTCAAGCATTCCGCCGGCTCGGGTCGGAGGTCAGCCTGGTCGAAGGCGCGGATCGGATCCTGCCGCTGGCCGATCCTGACGCCAGCGCCGTGCTCGCAGATCGGTTTGTGCGGGAAGGCGTGCAGGTCTACACTCGGTCACCGGTCGAGCGCGTGCAGCAAACGTCGGACGGGATCGCGTTAACCGTGGGCAGCTCACGCATCGAAGGCGACGCAGTCCTGGTGGCGGTCGGTCGGCGGCCACGCCTTGACGCTCTCAATCTCAAGCAAGCCGGCGTTGCCTCGACGGAGGATGGGATCTCGGTTGATACCCGGCTGCGGACCGGCAATCCCCGCGTCTACGCGGCCGGCGATGCGGCCGGCTCGGTGCAGTTCACCCATTACGCCGGCTGGCAGGGTTACGTTGCCGCGCGCAACGCCCTTTTTCCCGGAGCGATGCGCGGGAAGCGTGATGGAGTGCCCTGGGTCGTTTTCACCGACCCCGAAGTGGGACAGGCCGGGATGACGGAGGAGCAGGCGCGGAGCGGCGCTGGCCGGACGGAAGTCCTGCGCCTGCCACTCGAGCGCATCGATCGGGCTCAGACGACTGGTGAACTCGACGGCTTCATCAAACTGGTCGCCCGCAACAACATCCTGGTCGGCGCGACCGTCGTCGCGCCGGTCGCTGGGGAGGTCATCAACGAGCTAGCACTGGCGATCCAGTCAAAGGCGACCTTGCGGCAACTCAGTTCCACGATCCACGTTTATCCAACGTACGGTCTCGGAATCCAGCAGCTGGCCTCACGGGCGACCATCGCTGACTTTGCCGGCGGATGGCAGGGCCGACTGCTCCGCCGGCTGATGGGTCGCTGACCGTCAGAATAGTCGCGGACGACGAATGCGGGTGAGGGTCATCCCGCCGATTGCTGCCCGCCCCTGACCCGGATGCCCTCCAGGCGGAGTCGACCAAGCTGGCTTGGGAGGTGAGGCTGGGAGTGAAGCACGCCGTCCACCACGTCCAGACCTAGCAGGGTCCGAAGCGCGAGAAGGGGAGCTCCTGCCGACCACGCCTGCGGCCGAGATGCGGACGGATACTCCACCGCCACGCCAGTTTCCTCACGCGGGAACCCCGCGAAGAGCTCAGGGAGGCGATAAGCAAAGGCCTCCGCCGCGTCAAAGATGGATATCGCCAACGTCGCCGCTTCTCTGGTGAAACCGTAGCGTCGCATGCCTTCGGCGATGAGCCCAGTATCGTGCGGCCAAACGGTCCCGTTGTGGTACTCGATGGGGTTGTAGCCGGCGTCCCGAGCCGACATCGTTCGCACGCCCCAGCCGCTGAACATGTCCGGCGCCATCAGCCGTTCAACGGTGCGCGCTGCCCGCTCCGGGTCGACGATCCCGCTCCAGAGCAGGTGACCGATATTCGAGGTGAGGGCGTCGACCTGGTGCTTTTGCCCGTCCAGGGCCACGACGTAATGGCCCCGGGACTCGCTCCAGAAGTCACGATTGAAGCGGCTGCGGAGAAGGGCCGCGTCCGCCTCGAGCCGGTCTGCCAGGCCGGTGTCGTTCCAGATGGAGCGGGCCAGGCGGGCGGCTCGCAGCCGGGCGTCATAGGCGTAGCCCTGGACCTCACAGACGGCGATCGGCCCCTCCGCAACCCGGCCGTCTGCAAACAACATGGAGTTCCAGGAATCCTTCCAGCCCTGGTTGACAAGGCCCTTTGAGGAACGAGTTCGATGCTCGAGGTAGCCGTCGCCGTCGAGGTCGCCATAGCGCTCGATCCAGGCCAGGGCTGCCCGGGCCGCGGGCTCCAGGTTATGGACGAGGGCGGTATCGCCGGTCCACCGCTCGTACTCGTCGAGGAGGATGAGGAAGAGTGGCGTCGCGTCGTGGGTTCCGTAGTAGGGCGTGTGCGGAACCTTGCCGAGTCGGGCAAGCTCGCCGCACCGAAGCTCATGCAGGATCTTCCCGGGTTCGGCATCTGTGAAGTCGTCCATGCGGGTTGCCTGCATGGCGCTGAGCGCCTCGAGCGTCGTCTGCGCGAGGTGAGCCTGGAAGGGCAACGCCTGATAGGAGGTGATCAAGCTGTCTCGCCCGAAGAGCGCCATGAACCACGGGAGTCCGGCCGCCGGAAGCGACCATGAGACGTTTTCGTCTGGACGAAACCGGAGCGCCGCCAGGTCTACGAGGCTCTGCCGGTACGTATGACGGACGGTGTCCGAATCTGCCTCGAGCCGCGGGGCATCGGCCAACCACTGGTCGAGCGCCATCGGCATCTTGGGTTTGGCCATGCCAAAGGAACCGCACCGCTGTCCAGGTTCGATGGTCGTGCCATCGACCAGGCACAGAACGTCGACACACAGCTGCCACCGTTCACGGGGCTTCAGCTGGAGATCGAACCGGACGCCCTCTTCGTCGATCGTCGCTGGCAGGCTGAAGGCGATCGTGGTGCCGCGGACAAACCCCTCGTGTTCGTACCGCAAGCTGACACGGTCTGAGCCGATTTCGACGCTGGTGGCCGGTGGTTTCAGCTCACGGGCTTTGACCTCGAACAGGTCGGCGAAGTCGCTACCGAACTCGAGCTCAAGCCGGACTTCCTGTTCGGAATCGCAGTTGTTTTCGACGACGATATCCTCATGGACCCCGTCGGAGACGAACCGGTCGCGACGGATGGAGATCGTTGGGTTGAGCCCAACCCGCGCTGTCCCCAGGGTTCCAAAGATGCGGGCCGAGTAGTAGTCGGGCGTCCGGACCGTCAGTAGCTGCATCGGCCGTCCGTTCACCAAGAGGCGCCAGGTGGAGAGGTGGCGCATGTCCTTGAAGAAGAACCCGGTAGCCCCGTGCCCCGGCTCCACATTCCCCGTCGGGTCGGAGACGAAGAAGGTGCTGCCATCGAGCACGACGAGAGTCCCTGCTACGGCGTCTCCCTCCACGGGGTGCATGCGTCTGGCCCCGTTGTTGTCCGCATCCGCTTCATGCTCACACAACTCTGGCAGCTTGGGTGGTCCCGCTGATGTGATGGGCGTCATGGAGACGGGGCTCACCCTACTGGAGCGTCCGGATCAAAGCATCGATTGCTGGGCGGTCGTCTGCGGTCCTCTCTGGATGCCACAGGCGGACCACGCTATCGGCGTCGAGCACCGCCTCGCCGCCAAGTTGGCCAAAGTCCCACTGGCGCGGCCGCCAGCGTCTTCCGCGAAGGAACGCACGGGCATAGAGCCGCACCGTGCCGAGGTTCAGCACGGCAACCAGCCTCCGTCTTCCCAGACCCCACGCGCGGTAGGCCTCACGCTCCGGGTCCACCCAGACCTCGAACGCGGTGAGCCACGGCTGAAGCACCCGTGCTGCTTTAGAGGCAGAGGCGAAGGTGATGATCACCACCCTCGCCGGCGCCAGCTCGGCTTGCCGCTGCCGCAACTGCGACAGATGCTCCTCGCAGGCGAGTCAACCCAGGTATCGGAGGAAGACGAGGATAGCTGGTCGGCCGCGCAGATCCTCCAGACAGCGGCGTTCACCGCGAAGGTCGGCGAGGCAAAGCGGGGGTGCTGGCTGGCCGGGCCGGGCCGGGCCGGGCCATCGCAGGTTTCAGCGTACCGCTCGGCTCAGCAGAGCATCCGAGCCTGAAACGTGTGATCCAGATCACGGATTGGTGCCGCGGATGCCGATAGGGTTATGGTGCTCACTGACGACGACCGATCCGGACCCAGATCAATCCAGATACGGTCCCTTTAGCCTATACGAGTGAGAGGGTTGGGTGGCTGAGCTTCCGACGGCTGAAGTCCGCATCAAGCAGGACGCTGATTACGTCTTCTTCGAGCTGACGCGCAGTATCTGCCCGGAGTGCCGACGGGTGATCGACGCGCACATCGTCTTGCGCGACGGCAAGGTCTACATGCGCAAGCGCTGCCCAAACCATGGGCGGTTCGAGGCGCTTATCTATGGCGACGCCGAAGCCTACGTGCGACTCGCGAAATTCAACAAGCCCGGAACCATCCCGCTGCGCTTTAGCCACGAGGTCCGCGCCGGCTGTCCGTACGATTGCGGACTCTGCCCTGAACACCAGCAGCACGCCTGTCTCGGCATCATCGAGGTCAACAGTGCCTGCAACATGGATTGCCCGCTGTGCTTTGCGAACGCGGGGTCCGGCTTCAACCTCACCCTGCAGGAGGTCGAGGAGATCCTGGACGATTTGGTGCGCACCGAAGGTAACCCCGAGGTGGTCCAGTTCTCCGGGGGGGAACCGAGCATCCACCCGCAGATTGTCCCGATGCTTCGGGCCGCGAAGGCGAGAAACATCCGCTACGTGATGCTCAACACCAATGGCAAGCGCATCGCGAAGGACGACGCCTTCCTGGCGGAATTGGCTGAGATCCGGCCGACGATCTATTTCCAGTTTGACGGCTTCGAGCCGGAGACCTACCGGGTGTTGCGGGGCGAGCCGGACATCCTTGCGGAAAAATTCCGGGCCCTGGACCGGCTGGCGAGCATCGGCTGTCGGGTCATCCTCGTCCCGGCCGTCGAGCGCGGCGTCAACGAGCACGAGATCGGCGAAATCGTTCGCTTTGGCCTGGGCCACCCCGCCGTGATGGGGATCAACTTCCAGCCGGCATTCCACGCGGGCCGTCACGTGGCTCACGATCCGATGCAGCGGATCACCATTCCCGATGTGATCCACGCGATCGCTACCCAAACCGAGGGGCTTTTTCGCAAGGACGACTTCGTCCCGGTCCCGTGCTGTTTCCCCACGTGCAACTCGGTCACCTATGCGTACGTCGATGGCGACAAGGTGATCCCATTGCCGCGCGTCCTCAACGTCGACGACTACCTCGACTACATCACGAACCGCGCCTTCGTCGATGTGGGTCGCGACATCCGGCAGGCGCTCGAGGGGCTGTGGTCGTCCTCGGCCGTGCCCGGCTCTGAGACGGCGGCCGGGAACTTCGCCGTTACCTGCGCGGCCTGCGGCCTCCCCGACGCTCTCGACTTGGGCGCCCTCGCCGACCGCATGTTCATGATCATGATGCAGGACTTCATGGATCCGTGGACCTTCAACCAGAAGAACCTGATGAAGTGCTGCAAGGAATTCCTCCTTCCGGGCGGCCACCAGATCCCGTTTTGCGCCTACAACACGATCGGATACCGAGAGCAGGCTCGGGAGCAGCTCACGGCTCGCGAGCGAGCGCGGCAGCGAGCGCGCCGGCAGGGTGTGCCCTATGCGCCGGAGCCGATCACGTTTCGATTCACCGATCAGGACCCGGTACAGGGAAATGGCCGGCACCGATGAGCCAGCCCTCACTCGTTCCGGCGCCCGAGGTTGTGAAGACTTGCTGCGCCGGCCTGTATGCGAGCGATTGGGTGCGCTTGCTTCTCGGTGAATCGCTGCACCCGGGTGGATTACGACTGACGGAGCATCTGGCGAAGGTCATTGGGCTTGAGCGCGGACACCGAGTGCTTGATGTGGCCAGCGGGCGCGGAATCTCGGCCATCCACCTCGCGCGAACCGTTGGCTGTTCGGTGGTCGGCGTGGATTACAGCGCTGAAAACGTGGTCACGGCGAGACGGGCGGCGTCCGAACATGGCGTCTCCGACCGTGTTCGCTTCCTCGCCGGTGACGCGGAGCGGCTGCCGGTCGAGGATGGCGGCTTCGACGCGGTGATCGCCGAGTGCGCGTTTTGTACCTTCCCCGACAAACCGGCGGCCGCCGCCGAGTTCGCACGGGTGCTCCGGCCCGGGGGTCGGCTCGGGCTGACCGATCTTCTGCGGTCACGTCCGCTCCCTGCCGAGCTCAGTAGCCTCGCGGCATGGGTCGCCTGTATCGGTGATGCCCGGCCCCTCGAGGAGTACCTGGCCCTCTTGGAAGACACCGGCCTTAGGATCGACCGTGTGGAACGTCACGATGGAGCGCTTGCTGAGCTGGTCGAGATGGTCCGCACTCGGCTGCTCACCGTGCAGGTCGCGGTCCGGCTCGCCGCCGTTCCGCTGCCCAACATCGATTGGGCGGAGGTCCGCCCGATGCTCCAGAGCGCGGCGGCGGCGGTGGCCGATGGAAGTCTCGGCTACGCCCTGATCGCGGCGACCTCGCCTGCCCCGCTTCACGGCTGAAATCCGTTGCTGGTGAGCTCGCGATCACCGATTGTCCGGCCGCCGGGAAGTCGGGAATTCGTCGATGATGTCCTTGCGGAGCTGGCTGCCGACCATTGGTCCCCGTCGTCGTGGCTACGCTTCCTGTGGCGCTGTGCCGTCCGCTCGGCTCAGCAGGCCGCCGCCCACCGGCGTGCCTTCCTGGAGCTGACGCTTCTCCATTTTGCAATGATGCGAGGGCGGCCCAGGCCCTGGCCGCTTGCGTCCTGGCTGTTGGCGGTGACGCATCTGGGCCTGCTTGGCGATGCCCGACGCGGCGCGCTGGTCGCCAACCATCTGAGCCTGCTGCGGGGTAACCTGCCTTCGTTATCGCCTTCGGCGGCACCCTGGACTGCAGGGGTCGCCCTTGTTACCGACTGGTTGGATGGCCGCCTGGCCCGCGCGCGAAAGGAAGAGACCGCCTTCGGCGCCTATGCCGACCCTCTCGCCGATCTCGTCTTTTGGAGTTGGTATGTCTTCCGAAATGAGTGCAACCCGTGGATCCGGGCGGCGACCGTGCTCGCCTGGCCGCTCCCGGCCGCGGTGATCACCGCCGCCTATTTCGCGCTGGGACAAAGTCTGGACTACCCTCGGCCGGCGATGACCCGGCTTCTTTCAGCGGCTTTTCAGTGCTGGATCGGCACGCGTGCCTTCGGGCGGTGGATCAGCAGCGCTGCGCCAAGGACGTCCGGTTGAGCTGCCGCCACTGCGCCGCTGCCCTCACCCTAGGTTGGCGGCCAGATCCGAGAGGCCAGTTCTTGAATTGCTGCAGGCACCGAACGATTGTGATCCGCTAGCGTGGTGACGTGACATGGCCACCTTGCTGAAGAGGGGCATCCGCCTGCCAACCTTCACGCTTTCTGCCCAGGATGGCTCAAGCCGTTCGCTGCCAGACCCTTCCGGGCCGAGTCTTCTGGTCTTTTACCGCGGGGATTGGTGACCCTACTGCAATGGACAGCTGGTCAGCTTTGCCAGGAAAATCGACCAGTTTCGACGGACCGGTGTCCGTATCTACGGCATCGCCGTCGACTCGCCGGAGCAGAACCGGGTGATGATCGAAAAGCTCCTGCTGCCGTTTGATCTACTGAGCGACCCTGAGGGCGAGGTCGCGATCAAGCCCTTCGGGTTCTGGGACGGCCCGGGACGGATCTCCAGGCCGGCGCTGGTGCTGGTTGATCGAGCGGGAATCGTACGGTACCTCTACGAGGGTCGAGACTTTGCTGACCGGCCGAAGGACGCAGCGATCATGGAGGCACTCTCGATTGGCTAGGGGCGATCCGCCGCTTAAGTTCGAGAACCTGCTCCCGTATTACAACGGCGCGTTTTATGCCTCGGTGGCGATCAAGGGTCGTCTTGCGGCTGCCGGCCAGGTCGAGGCGGCTCGCGAGGTGAGCGCGTACCAGGAGATGGTCACGGAGTTCCGAGAAGCGATTCGGCAGACGTACAAGCTTCGTGAGGCGCGCAGCCAAGCTGAACATCAGCAGCCATCGGGACCGCATTCCGAAACCCCCTCCAATTGATTTGACTACAGGACGCGGGAACGGATTTGTCCAGCGCGCGCTATCAGCCGGCCGGGAGAGGCGGACGGGCCGCCGCAGCGTAGTCCTGCCCGAAGTATTTGACAATCAGGGCCTGCAGGGTCGGCGGGTCCAGTGCGAATATCGACGACGTGGCAAAGAAGGTGCAGGCTGCCAACGGCAAGGTGATCGTGCCGCCGTTCGACGTCGGGGACCAGGGGCGAATGGGCACCTTCCAGGACCCGGCCGGCGCGTTCGTCTCCGTGTGGCAGCCCAAGGCGATGGCCGGCGCCATGCCCGTGGGTGAAGCCAATACCTTCGGGTGGGCCGAACTCAACGCCCGCGGAGTCGACAAGGCGGTGCCTTTCTATCAGAAGGTCTTCGGCTGGGCCCCCAAAACCAGCGAGATGGGCTCGGACGCCCCGCCCTACACCGAGTTCCAGCTTGGCGGCGAGAGCATCGCCGGCGGCCAGGAAATGCAGCCGATGGTGCCGGCGCAGGTGCCGAGCCACTGGCTCGTGTATTTCACCGTCGACGACGTCGATGCATCATTCAAGAAGGCGATCGGGGCCGGCGCCAAAGAGATGGTGGTGCCGATGGACTTCCGTCGCCTGCGGCCCTTTTCGTAGTTCCTGCGAGGCGACGTCACCGGCCTCGCCGCTCGGCATAGTGGCGAGTCTCACCGGCGCCCGGCTTCGGGCGCAGCGACTGACCGGCACGCCCTTCGCCACGGCGGTGGACGCCGTGCGCCGGATGGGCGCGGTGCAGTCGCAGGACTATCCGGGCGCCAAATGGGGGATCGCGCAACGCACGGAAGCGGTCACTAGCGCCGCCTTCGACAGGCTGTACGACCGGGGCGCTATCCTGCGAACCCACGTGCTCCGGCCAACCTGGCACTTCGTTCTGCCCGAGGACATCCGCTGGCTGCTCCGGCTGACGGGCCCCCGGGTCCTTTCCGGGATGCCGGGTCGGTGGCGTCAGCTCGGTATCGATCGCACGGTGGTTGCGAAGGCGCGCCGCGCCTGGCACGCGGCGCTGGAAGGTGGCAGAAATCTGACCCGGGCCGAACTCGGCGCCGCGCTCGTCGCTGCCGGCATCTCGCCCGAGGGCCAGCGGCTTCCACACCTGGCGATGGCGCTGGAGCTCGACGGGTTCATAACCAGCGGCCCGCTGCGCGGCAGGCAGGTCACCTGGGCATTGCTGGAAGAACGGGTTCCGAAAGTCATCACCCTCGAGCCGGCCGATGCGCTGCGTGAACTCACCCGCCGCTATTTCCGCAGCCATGGTCCGGCCCAGCTCAAGGATTTCGTCTGGTGGTCGGGCCTGACGCAGGCCGATACGCGCCGGGGCCTCGCGCTGGCCGCCACTGCGCTCGTGTGCCGGTCGATCGACGGCACGGACTACTGGTTCGACGCCGAGCTGGGATGGCGGCCGGCCGGAGCGGCCGCCGTGCATCTGCTGCCCAACTTCGACGAGTACACCGTGGGCTACCGAGACCGGTCGGCGATGCTGCACCCGGCCTTCTCGTTCCGGCCCGATCTGTTCGCCTTTTCCAGCATCCTGTCAAATGTCATCACCGCCGGCGGGGAGCTGCGGGGGGCCTGGCGCCGGACGGAGGCGCCCGGCGGCGCTCGCCTGGAGCTGAGGCCGCTGGCACCCCTGTCGCAGGTGGAGCGTACCGGTGCCGAGCGGGTCGGCCAGCGCTACAGCCGCTTCATCGAGCGGCCGGTCGAGGTCGTCTGGATGCCGTGAAGCCGGGCCGCGAGCGTTTGCGGAGTGACGGATGACTCATGTGACTGCACCAGGCACGCAGCACGCGATCAAGGTCCTGGACGGACATGGCGGCCGGACGATCATTTTGCCTACCAGGTCGGGAGCACGTCTCGACTGCGCCTGGAGTCGCTCGAGCCGGCCGCCCGGGACGACTGCCTGCGGCGAATGCGGGACCGGCTTGGCAACGGGCCGGACGAACGCTACCTGTTTCGCGGCGCCGGGGTGATGGCCGTGGCCGCCAAACCGGCGAGCGAGACGTAGCGCGGCACCGCGGCATTGTTGCCGTAGCCCAGCGCGTTCCGTCCTCAGATGCTGGCCGACCAGGCTGCAAGAGGGCGTCAGGCGCGAGCGCGGAACGGGGAGGCCGCCGAGCGGGCCGGCCCGGGCAGGTCATCCGCTGCCGCGAGCGGCATGGTGAACGTAGCCGCCGTCCCCCGGTGGCGGATCGAGCTGATCGTGACCTCCCCGCCGTGAAGGTGGGCGATCTCCCGGGCCAGGTAGAGGCCCAGCCCGGCGCCCTGGATGTGACTGTTGTCGGCATTGACGATGCGGCCGAAGCGCGAGAAGAGCCGGGGTAGATCCTCCGCGTCGATGCCGATGCCCTGGTCGGTGATGGTGAGGGACACGGCGGTGCCTTCGGGGTTGACGGCGCAGGCTACCGCGATCCGGCCGCCGGCGGGGGAGTACTTGACGGCGTTCTCGAGAAGGTTGGTCACGACGGACGCCAGGCGCTGCTCGTCACCGTAAACCAGAACCGGGTGATCGGGCAAGGAGAGCTCGAACCGGTGGGTCTCGGCCCGGAGCGGTTCAAGGGTGGCGACGCTCTCCCGCACCACAGCGCTGAGGTCGATGTCGCCGAGGGAGAGGACGAGGCGGTTCTCCTCGAGGCGAGCTGTTTCCAGCATGCGGTTGACGAGGCGGTTCATCTCGTCGACCTTCGCGAGCAGAATCGGGTAGATGGGGGTTAGGCGCGGCGATGGGGGACCGAATGTCTCGCCGACGATCATGTCGAGGTAGCCGCGCAGGACGCTCAGGGGTCCGCGCAGCTCGTGTGACGCAAGTTTGAGGAACTCCGACTTCACCCGATCGAGTTCCGTCATCCGCTCAACCTGGGCCCGGAGCTGCTCGGCCTCGTGCAGACGGGCGTCTTCCAGGGCCTGCTCCGCCATCTTCTGTTGCCAGACCAGCCCGGCGGCCAGCGCCGCGATCCGCAGCACCCAGGTGTCCTCCTCCGTGAAGCCCTCCGGACGGCGCGAGTCGTAGGCGGTGAGGATGCCGAGCGGCCGGTCGCCAGCGCGCCAGGCGGTCGCGATCACATCCCGCACGCCCATGATGTCGAGCCACTCCCGGTATGGCGCAAACCGCGGATCGGCCAGGTTCGATGGCCCCAGGGTGAGATCGCGGTAGACGATCAGCTCCGCGATGTCCTCACCGTCCGGCCGGCATGGCAGATCGCGCATCGCGACCATGATCGCGGGGGTGAAGCCGTGGCCACCGGGCTGCACCGACAGGGTCTGACGCTGCTCGTCGAGCAGCCAGAACACGGCCCGCTCGCCCTGGACCAGGCCCGACACCCTGGCGGTCAGCTCGCCGAAGAACGCCATCAGGTCCGACGTCGAGTCCAGCTGTCGGGCGACCGCCAGGAGGACCTCGTGCGCGCGAAGCTGCGCGCCCTCGGCCGCCTCGTAGCGCGCCACGCTGGCGGCGGCCGCTGAGCGCGCGCGCGCCATCAGCAGGTTGGCCCGCACCCGGGCAACGAGCTCTCGGGCGGTGAACGGCTTGGTCAGGTAGTCATCCGCTCCGCCCTCGAGGCCTTCGATCGTCGCTTCCTCGCCGGCCCGCGCCGAGAGCATCAGGACCGGAACGCCGGCCATGCGCGGGTTCGCACGAAGCGCCCGGAGAAGCTCGAATCCATCCATCACGGGCATCATCACGTCGGTGACGACGAGGTCGGGTGGTGCGGCGATGGCCCGGGCAAGTGCCTCGCGGCCGTCGGCGACCGTCTCCACCGCGAAATACTGCGAGAGGAGCCGGGCCAGGTACTCGCGCATATCGCGGTTGTCGTCAGCCACGAGCACCCGGGCCCCGGCTGCCGCGCCCGCGATCGCCAGTCCCGCGCCCCCGGCCCGGGGCAGTGGTTCCTCCAGCGGCGTCGCCATCCCGGCAGGTTCCGACCCGGGCAGCCAGCGGTCGGCCTCCTCGGCAAGGGCGATCGCGTCGTGTGACGGGGAGGCCGCCTCTGGCGCAGCGACCCGCCCGGAGGACGGGTCTGCGGCGCGGCGCGGGATGGTGATGGTGAAGGTCGAGCCGCGCCCGACCTCACTCTCCACGCTCACCGAGCCGCCGTGAATCTCCACCAGCTCCTTCACCAGGGCCAGGCCGATCCCGGTGCCCTCGTGGGTGCGCGAACGTGTGGTTCGCACGCGATGGAAGCGGTCGAACACGCGCGGAAGCTCGTCGGCCGGGATGCCCGACCCGGTGTCCGACACCGTCACAACGGCGCCAGCGGCGCCCTCGCGCACCGAGACCCGGATGGTCCCGGTGAACGTGAACTTGAATGCATTCGAAAGCAGGTTGAGGATGATCTTCTCCCACATTTCGCGGTCGACCTGCACGGGTTGAGGCAGCCGCTCCGCGTCAATCACCAACTCGAGACCGGCGCGCTCGACCGCCGCCCGGAACACGCTGGCCAGGTCAGCGGTGACCGCGGCGAGATCGGTCGGTTGCAAGGAGACCTGCGCGCGGCCCGCCTCGAGGCGCGAGAACTCGAGCAGCGTATTGACCAGCTTGAGCAGCCGAAGCGTGTTCCGGTGCACCATCTGGAGCTGGTCACGATCCGTCGAGGAGATCGCCCCGGTGGTCCCATCCCCACTCGCCGCCGATCGCTCGAGAATGTCCTCGATCGGGCCGAGCGAGAGCGTCAGCGGGGTGCGGAACTCGTGGCTGATGTTGCTGAAGAATGCGGTCTTGGCGCGGTCGAGCTCGGCGAGCGCCTCGGCTCGTTCAACCGCGCTTCGGTACGCCCTCGCGTTCGCCATCACGGTCGCCAGCTGCCGCACGATGAGCTCGAGGAAGCCGCGATATTCGTCGTCCAGGGATCGGCGTGGACTGACGCCGGCGACGAGCATGCTGGCGACCTGCTCCTCGCCGCGCTCACCGACCTGGATAATCGGTAGGAGCAGGGCCGAGCGCACCGGCTCGGGCCAGGGCGCGATGGAGAAGGTCCCGAAGCGGGCCGCGACGTCCACCGTCATTGCCTTGCGAGAGCGCAGAATCTCGCCGAGCGGCCATCCAGACGCATCGCTGCCATCGAGCGGCACCTGCCGCGGGGCGGCCGGCGACACCTCCTCCATCCCGGCGGCGCCGGCCAGCTGTGCTGTGCTCCCCGCGGCGTCCACCAGGTAGAGGAGCGCAAACGGCAGATCATGTGGGTTGCCGGCCAGCGTCAGGGCTGCCCCCTTGAACGCCGCTTCGACGCTGGTCCCGTAGCGCGCACCGGCCCCCAGCTCGCGGAGCGTGCTCAGCCGGCGCTCGCCGATGACCCGGCCGGTGGTTTCGGAGCAGGTAACGAAGACACCGCCGACCCCACCCGACTCATCCCGGACGGCGCTGTAGGAGAAGTCGAAATAGCACTCTTCGACATAGCCGAAGCGATCCAGTGGCAGGAGAAAGTCGTGGTAGCTGGTCGCTGGGCCGCCGCTCATGACGCCCTGGAACATCGGGCCGATGATCTGCCAGATCTCGGCGAAACACTCAGAGGTCCCCTGGCCCAGCGCCGCGGGATGCTTGCTCGAGCCCAGGATGGGGCGGTAGGCATCGTTGTAGAACTGCACGTACTCGGGTCCCCAGGCGATGTACATGGGGTAGCCGGAGGCCAGCAGGATGCTGACCGCGGTGCGGAGGCTCTGCGGCCATCGCGCAACCGGCCCCACCGGGGTGCGGGACCAGTCGAAGGCCCGGATCATACCGCCCATTTCGCCGCCGCCGGCAAGGGCCTCTGCGATCGAGACGGAGCGTGGTGCGGCGTCCGTGTTGCGCCTCGGCATCCGAGACGGGCGTTGCCGAGCTCCTTTCGGGGTCATCGCAGTCTCCAATCATTGCATGCTGTCTGCAATCCTCAAGGTGCCCGAGTCCACCCTGGCGACCGTCCGCGCATTCGGCGAGTGGAGAGGCATCGCGCTGAACTGACCGCCTACTGCTACCGGATGCTGGGCTCGCCCTTCGATGCTGAGGATGCCGTGCAGGACACGTTCGTCCGGGCCTGGCGAAGTCGTGATCGGTTCGAGGGTCGGTCGGCCGCGCGGTCGTGGCTCTATCGGATTGCGACCAACGTCGTTGCGGCCTCCGTACTGTGTGGCCTTTCCGTCAACCAGCCGATGCTGATTGCCGCCCGCTTCGTCCAGGGCATCGGTGGGGCGGTCAGCTCCGCCGTTGTGCTCGCCATGATCGTGACGATGTTT
>JBDTEO010000019.1:0-213833 GCA_039922495.1 Candidatus Dormiibacter sp. | reverse complement strand
TTCATCACTCGGTATGCTGACACCGGTCGAATTCGAGACCCGCCATCAACCAACGACGGCAGCGTGATTCAAAGAATGCGGCTCTATCGAAGTCAGGACAGCCCTGAGCCTCCACCAGGCCCAGGGCAGTTCAGCGCCATCGAACCTCGCCGGATGCGGTCACATTCAAATCCATCACCGGGGCCCAGCCTGCCGCCACGTCTGCAGGCTGAAATCCAGCCTACAGCAACCAAGACATCGCCGGTCCCCGAAGACTGCCACTCACGGTGCCCCGAATAAGTCCCCTTGCTGGTTGCTTATCTCGCAGCCACCTGGGGACGCAAGCACCAGATCCATTGTGCGGGCAACCTCCTGGTGAAGCGGCTGCGTGAGGTGGCTGTAGGTGTCCAGCGTCAAGGTGATTGTGCTGTGGCCGAGTAAGTCCTGGACGAGCTTGGGATGTGTGCCGGCCGCGAGCAGGAGACTGGCCGTCGTGTGGCGAAGATCATGTACCCGGACGCGAGGCAAGCCAGCCTCGGCCAGTGCCTGGACGAGGGCTCGCTCTGCGACTCCCTGCTCGAGTCCTCCGCCGGTGCGATTGGTGAAGACCAGTCCGCTGTTGGTCCACCGCTTCGCGCTGCTCCGGCGACGCCATTGGACCTGACGTTGCTCCTCAAGGGCCAAGCGGGCGAGCTCTGACAAATAGATGGTGCGCCGGCTCCTCGGTGTTTTCGGCGGAACCAGGACCAGCCCCCTTCCCCGCTGCCGTTGTAACGCGCACCGCACGGCCAGCCGCCGCCCGGGCAGGTCGATATCCTGCCAGTGCAACCCAAGGGCTTCGCCCAGGCGCAACCCGCTGGTGCCCAACAACACCCACATCGGATGCCAGTGGCTTCCGGTGGTGAGTTGCAGAAGCCGTCGAAGCTGGTCACCGGAAAGCGCAGTCATCTCCCGTCTCACGGATCGAGGCGGCGACACCAGCTCGGCCGGATTGCGACTGGTCAGCCCCCAGTGCATGGCCTGGTCGAGCGCTCGGTGGAGGACGGCGTGCGTTTGCTCCACCGTCCGCTTCGAGAATCCCGCTTCCAACAACCGAGCGTAGGCCGACTGGATCAATCCCGGTGTCAGATTGCGCAATGGAATGTCACCCAGCACGTTGGTCAGGCGCCGGACATCGCGCGCATAGGTGACCAGCGTCATCGGCCGCAGCCGGGTGCGGCCAACCATCAGCCAGGATTGCAGGTAGACCCGCAGCGACGTCGTTCTTGCAGTGACGCCCAACCCTTGGCCGAGCGCCCACCGCGCTTCCCCGACCCGGCGAATCGCGTCTCGCCGGGTCCTCGCATAGAACGACCGCCGACGCCCGCCGCGAATTCGAATTCGGCCTTCCCAACGGCCATCACGCCGCTGATACACCCCGCCCAGCCCACGCTGCCGCTTCTCCATCCGGGCCACCTCCTGTAGCCAAAAAGATGGACTCAGGATGCTTGGTTGGCCGTCAGATTGGCCGTCAATTGTTAGAAGCGATCACTTCGGAGGCTGAAATCCGAATACGAAAATTTGGAGGCGAGTGCGGGATTCGAACCCGCGGTGGAGGTTTTGCAGACCTCTGCCTTACCACTTGGCTAACTCGCCGTCGCCCGGCAAACAATCCGATAGTCTACAAGCCGCCTGAGGCCATCGACTGTGGTGATCGCGCTATCAAACAATCGACAGGTCTCCGGACTTTCGCCCAGCCTCCGGGGGGACATAATCACCGATCGTGCGGAGATCCCGTGCCTTGGCCGGCCCCCTTATTACGCTGAGTTCAATTCTGGCCGCCTGCACGCAGGCCGTAACGCCCATTGGCCCGCCGGCTACCGGAGCCCCAATCAGAGTCGGGGCGATCACATCCCTGACTGGTAGCCAGGCAACAGACGGCCAGATGGCCAAGGAGGGCTATCTCTTCTGCCAGGATTGGATCAATGCCAAGGGCGGCATCCCGGTCAAGGGTGTCGCCCATCCCCTCAGCATCGAGATCGTCGACGATCAGAGCCGACCGTCGCTGGCCGCGAACGCCACGGAGCAGCTGATCTCCAAGGACCACATCTCGCTCCTGCTCGGGCCGTCCAACGACGCCGACGCCGCCAGGGCCGCGGGCGTCGCGGAGCAGCACCAGGTACCGATGATCAGCCCGGGTGCTGGCTCCGACGCCCTATTCAAAAACAACTTCCACTATTTCTTCTCGGTGCTCGCGCCCGACAGCCGCGAACTACAGGGCGTCATCGACATGGCGTTGGCGCAGACGCCCAAGCCGCAGTCCGTGGCCTTCCTCTTCGCCAGCGACAGCCTCTCGTCCGCGATGGCTAACTCCGCCGCGGTTTACGCAGAGGCGCAAGGACTCCACGTCGTCTATGGGACGAGTTACTCGACCGGCGTCAACGATCTCCGTGGCCAGCTCGGGGCCGTGGCCAACAACCGCCCAGACGTCATCATCGAGGCGGGGCATCCAGCCGAAAGCGTGCGCACGGTGCAGCAGGCTCAGCAGATGAACCTCCAGCTGAAGCTGCTCGCCTTCAGCGACGGTCCCGGGACCTCCGGCTTCACGTCGAGCCTGCACAAGTCGGCCAACTATGCAGCCGGGGCAACCCAGTGGACACCAGCGGCGCGCAATCCCATCAGCTACTTCATGGACAGCTTCCATTACTCCCTCGCCTCTGCCAAGCGATTCGGTCATCTGCCTGATCAGCACGCGGCCGCCGCGACGGCCGCCTGCCTCACGCTCGAAGTGGGCATCGAGCAGGCCGACTCAACCGTGCCGCGCTGGGTGCGAGACTCGCTGGCGGTCCTGGACGTCAACACCTTCTTTGGCGAGATCAAGTTCGACGCCCGTGGCGCCAACACGGCGAAATCCGTTTACGTCCAGCAGGTCCAGGCGGGGCGCACCGTCCTCGTCTGGCCGCCAGCCTTCGCCAGCGCGGCACCTCGGTACCCCGATCCCGGCTGGGCGCAGCGCTGATGGGCCACTCATCAGGTACGACTCGGTAACGAGCCTGCGCAGGTTCGACGCGCGCGAATACCACTGCCGGAGGCCGTGAGTTCCGCGGGGATGCGTTCGTTCTAAAGAGGGGAATGATTGAACTCGTTCTGACGTTCAGCGTGCTGGCGGCCCTCGGACTTGCCTGCATGGTCACCGTGCATGCGAGCCTAATCAGTCGCTGGCCACTTGGGACCACCGTCGCGTTCGTCTTCTGCTGCGTCGCCGGCGCCGTCGGAGCGGGGCTGACGGGCCATCCCCAGGATTTCCCTTTTCTGCTCGCGGGAACGTTTCTGCCCGTCCTTTTGCTGTCTCGGCTCGTCCGGGGACTCTGGTGGCCGACTCGCCTGTTCTTCAGCACCTTTGTGCTGGCGAGCGCGCTCTTCGCCGCGGCATTGGTTTGGGTCACGTTCCGGGGCTTGCTTCCCTTTGGCTCATTCGTCATGTCGCTCCTTCTGCTCGCCCTGGAGCTATTCGGCATCATGCTCTCGGTTGTCTTTGCCTTCGAGATGGTGGATGCGCTTGGCCGTCCACACCTGAAGCCTGTGGCTCGCCCCATGCACCAGTTCCCCGTGGTCTGCCTGCAGGTCCCTGCCTACAACGAGCCGCCCGAGATGCTCCAAGTCACCCTCGATGCGTTGAGCCGGCTCGTTTACCCGAGCTACATCGTCCAGGTGATCGTCAACAACACGACGGACCTAGCGCTCTGGCAACCCGTGCAGGAGGCCTGCACGGCACTCGGGTCCCGCTTCCAGTTCATCCATCTGCCGTCATGGCCGGGATTCAAGGCGGGCGCGCTCAATGAAGCGACACGACGACTCCCGCCGGACGTCGAGGTAGTCGGGATCATCGACGCGGACTACGTCGTCGAGCCTGACTTTCTAATGGCCTGTATCCCGTATTTCGGGGACCCAAAGGTCGCGTTCGTCCAGACCCCGCAGCATTACCGCGATTGGCAGGACTCCGCGTACCTTCGCGGCCTCTTCCACGCCTACCGCTATTTCTTTGACGTCAACATGGTCTCGCGAGCCCGCGCCAATGCGATCATCTTCGGCGGGACGATGGGCCTCATTCGGCGCTCGGTTCTGGAGGAGATCGGCGGCTGGGCGGAATGGTGCATCACGGAAGATGCCGAGGCCTCCCTCCGGATCCTGGCGCGCGGATGGAAGTCGGTCTACGTCAATACCCCGTTCGGCAGGGGCCTGATGCCCCTCGACTTCGACGGCTTGCGGCGGCAGCGATTTCGGTGGGCCTTCGGTGGCATCCAGATCATTCGCCGGCATCTCAAGGTGCTAGTCGGGCTGACCCCGTCACGGCTGACCATCGGCCAGCGTTATCACTACCTTGCTGGTGGCGTCTCCTGGCTCGGAGATCCCCTCGTTACCAGCCTCACCTTCTTTCTGCTGGCGACCGCCGCCCTGATGGCCGCGGGCCATCCTCTCTTCCTGCGGCAATTGATCGGCCTGCTCCTGGTAATGCCGGTCGTCATGCTCGTTGCTGGCCTGACTCGACTGGGCTGGGCGCTGAAGGTCGCCACGGGCGCCCGCTGGCAAGACGTCCCGGTCGCGATGATGGTGATGTTTGCGCTCGACTGGACCGTTACGCAGGCTTGCTTCGCCGGGTTGATCCGGCAGCGCGGCGTTTTCTTCAGGACCCCCAAGGTCCGCTCGCCTTCCCACCTGCGCCGCGCGATTTTCTCGACCTTGACGGAGTCCGCCATCAGCGTCGCCTGCCTGGTGCTCGGTGGAGCGGTCCTCGTTGTTGGTCCCCGCCCTCTCGGACCGATCATGGCCCTGATGCTCGGCTGGCAGGCCATCTCCTGGGGAAGCGCGCCCACGGCCAGTCTGCTCTCCCAAGACATTCGAATCACGCCGCTCCGGGCACTCTTTCGGCAGTCGCCCCAAAATACCGGGCTGCGCAGGCTCCAGCTGTCGGCGGCACCACGTCGGTTTGTGCTGGCTCCTGCGTTCGCGCTTGCCTTGTTCTTGCTGCTCCCGGGCCTATTTACCTCCCGCGACGACACGCCCATCCCGGGCTTGAACCTGCCAGCCCGCATCCTGCCGGCACAGGCGGCCAATACCCGCCCGTCGACAGTGTCCGGGCAGCCAAAATCTGGCTCGCCGTCGCCAAAGACGGCCGCGATTCCAGCAGCAAGCGTAGCGCCGACGCCGAAGCCATCGGCGAGTCCTAGCCCCTCCCCGCTGCCGTCGCCATCGGCCAGGCCGTCAGCGCCACCGACGCCCAGCCCCACGGTTCATGGAAGGCCGTCATCCACGCCGAGCCCGACGCCAACGCCGCATCACTCCTAGCCATCAATCCGCCTAACGATCGATCGCGTACCAGACGACCTGGAGATCTCCCCTCCAGATCGTCGATCCCCGGAAGATCAGGCCCAGCCGCTCCATTACCGCCCGCGAGCGGACGTTGCCCGGTACCGTGATCGAGATCAACTGCTCGTCCGGTAACAGGTCTCGCCAGCACTCCATAGCGGCTCGTCCGCCTTCCGTGGCCAGGCCTCGGCCCCAGAAGTCACGATGTAAGGTCCAGCCGACTTCGACCGGGTCGTCGACAACTGGCCAGTCGTGGTGACGCATCAGCCCGATTCGGCCGATCAGCCTTCCTGAGTCCAGGTCAACCGCGGCCCACTGACAGAATCCGTCGTCAACCCACCGCTGGGTAAAACGCCGGATCTGCTCGCGTGTCCCTTCGAGGTCGAGGGCGGGCATGTGCGCCAGGAATTCGGGTTGCCGATAGATCTCGAACAAAGGTTGGAGGTCATCCGGTCGCCATTGTCGCAGCAGCATGCGTTCCGTGAGCAGCTCGAGGGGTACGCGACGCTCCGCAGCCCAGGGCGACGCAGCACCCAGTCGGGCGGCCAGCTCGGAGATCCGTTCGGGTTCAACCAGCTCGTCGTTCTGGTCAAGCTCGGATTTCGCCCACCATCGATGGCCTTTGAGAATGCGCGCCTCGGCTTCAGGCATGTGCGTCAGATCCAGATCGGCAGCGCGGACATGCGCAAGAAAAAAGTGCTCAGGCTGGTGAAAGTCCTTGCCGTTGAAGCGAAACGAGCGCCAGAGCACCACTGGCTTGTCGACGACCGAACCGGCCGGGAGGCCCGCTTCCTCGAATAACTCGCGTCGTGCCGCCTGCAGCGGGGTTTCCCCCGGTTCGATACCACCACCCGGGACCTCCCAGATCAGCCTCTGATCAAACGGGTCCTGGAATCGGAGCAGCAACAGGCGGGCCTGCTCGTCCAGGCAGAGAACGCGCGCCGATGGACGCCGGACCGCGTTAACGGCCGGCGAGCAGTTGCGCCAGATGCGCCATCAGCCGCACACCTGAGCCGGTCGGGCCCTTCGGGACCGTCTTCAGCTCGCCCGCATCCTGCCAGGCACTGCCGGCGATGTCGAGATGCACCCAGGGCCGCCCGTCGACGAATTCGCGCAGGAACAATGCCGCTGTGGTCGCCCCGGCCCAGGGCACGGTGGAATTCTTGATGTCGGCGATCTCGCTGTCGATCAGACCGTCATAGTCAGCCCAGGTCGGCAGCTCCCAAACGCGCTCGCCGGCCAGGTCCGCCGCCTCGCGGACCAGGTTCATCAGGGACGGATCATTGCTGAAGGCGCCCATCGCCAGGGGCCCGAGGGTTCGCGCGATGGACCCCGTTAGTGTCGCGATGTCGATGATGTGGGTGGCTCCCTCGTTGACCGCATACGTGATCCCGTCAGACAGGATCAGGCGACCCTCGGCATCGGTGTTGATGATCTCGATCGTCTTGCCCCCCGAGCCGGTGACGACGTCGCCCGGCTTGATTGCCTTTCCTGACGGCATGTTCTCCGTTGTCGGCACGACCGCGATGACGTTGATCTTCGGCTTCAGCTCCGCGATCGCCAGCATCGCGCCGATCACCGCGGCACCGCCGCCCATATCCGACTTCATCATCTCCATGTTCTGGGCAGGCTTGATCGAGATGCCACCGCTGTCAAAGGTGATGCCCTTGCCGACCAGCGCCAATAACTGAGTGCCTTTTTTGCCGCCGTTGTAGCGCAGCACGATCATCTTCGCCGGCTCCTCCGAGCCGCGCGCCACCGCCAGTAGCGCTCCCATCTTCAGACGACGCATATCGTCGAGCTCCAGGATCTTGAGATCGAGGCCGGACCCTTTGGTTGCATCCTTGACCTTCTCGACAAAGACGCTGGGCGTGAAGGCATTGGCCGGGAGGTTGACCCACTCGCGGATCCGGTTGGTGGCCTCGCTCAAGGCCAGGGCGTCCTTGACCGCTGAGGCGGCCGTCCGGTCGCCATTCAGGCCGAGGATCTCCAGCGCGCTGATCCGGCCAGCCGTGCCGTCACGCTTGGTCTTAAGCGATGCCGCCTCGAAATTGCCCAGCCCAACGCCCTCGGTGACGGCACGAGCCACGTCGGCGCCGCTCGCACGGCGGGCGACATCCATCGGAACGATGACGGCGACCGTCCGGTTTCCACGCCGGCGAAGGGTGCGGCTGGCCGCCTGGAGGACATTTCGAAGGCGAACCATGTCGAGGAGCTCGCGCTTGCCCACGCCCGCCAGGACGGTCCAGCGACTCGGCAAGCTGCCCAGATTGTGAACCGGCACCAGCTCCATGAATTTGCCGTTGAAGCCGTCGCCCTTGAGCAGGTCGGCGATCGTTCCTTTGAGTTTTTTGTCGAGCCCGGCGGCCTCCGCGGACACCGTCTTTTCCCCTTCGAATACCGGAAGGATCAGCGCGTCCGCCTCCACCTTCTCCGGTGCCGTGTTGACCAGCCGTGCCTGCATGCAGCCTCCTTGATGGCCCCCGAAACGCCTTCGTATTCTACGGAGCGGTTGCCCCTAGCTGGGTTTCTGGCGCTTGGCGCCTTGCCGCTCCTGGAAGCGGCGCTGCATCTCGACGATGTCGGCTTCCGTATAGCGATTGCGCCCAAGTTCGTCCTGCCGGCTTGCCGTGCCGAGACCAAGGCGGATCCAGGTGGCGATTGTCGCCGGCGAAACACCGAGCTTTTCCGCGACCTCGGTGATCGAGTAGAGCCGCTCCTCGGCCATGGCAGCGCGCGTCAGCGCGCGGCTGCGCTCTGGAGCTGCTTCGACAGGGTCGTGCCGGCCAGTTCGATGAACTCGGGGATCTCCATGCGCGGCATGTTGAAGATCACGCCGTCGAGCCCGGCGTCCAACAGCTCCTGCACCTTTTCGGTGACCGTGTCCGGCCCGCCGACCGTGAAGCCGGCGCGGACCCAGTCCTTGTTGATTCCCGGGATATTGAGAATCTGCTCGAAGGCCTTCTCGGCGTCCGCGTCCGTGTCGCGGATGAGCAGGCTGCCAAGCCGGGTCTTAACGATCGTCTTCGGATCGCGCCCAACCGCCTCGCAGTGACGATTGAGGACGTCCATCTTGTGGCGGACCGTTGCCGGATCGCCAAAGATGTTGCACATGTCCGCGTACTGGGCAACCAGCTTGAGGGTCCGCTGCTCGCCGCCGCCACCGATCATGATCGGCGGGCCATTCGGCTGAATCGGCCGGGGGAAATTGAGCGCCCCCTCGACCCGGTAGTAGCGGCCGGTGAAGGTCGCGGCTTCCTCTCGGAACATCGCCCGGCAGATCTGCAGCGCCTCTTCGAGGCGGCTCAGCCGCTCGCCGACGGGCGGAAACTCGTAGCCGTAGCCTTTGTGCTCGTCCTCGTTCCAGGCGGCGCCGATGCCAAGAATCGCGCGACCCGCCGAGATCACGTCCAGCGTCGTGACCTCCTTAGCGAGGAAGGCCGGATTCCGGTAGGTGACGCCCGCCACCAGCGTGCCGAGGCGAACCGTCTTGGTCCGGGCGGCCAGCGCCGACAGCAGGGCATACCCCTCGAGCATCGGGTCGGTGCGCGGACCGATGTTCGGTAGCTGGTAGAAGTGGTCCATGACGAAGACGGCGTCGAAGCCCGAGCGCTCGGCGGTAGTCGCCAGCATCGCAACGCGCTCGAACAGCCCCTCGTTCTTGACGCCGGGGAACGTAAAGTTCGGAATCTGAAGGCCGAGCATCTTCACGGCGGCCATTTCATCGGTACTATAGCTGTCGCATGGAGGAGATCCGCCCGCCGGTGCGCTGTCCGCGGTGCAATGGCCAGCCAAACTGGCAAGAGGTCCGGCAGCCGCAGGGCGAGCCTGACACCGTGGGGCGGCTCGGTGCGCATCCGATCATCGGATGGCGCTGCAATCTCTGCCAGTATTTTCTCGCCGTGTCCCAGTGGGAGAGCTAGCCGGCCGGATCTAATGTATCATTCGGCTGCACTGTTGCATGTTTAGCTTCATCCTGCAACCCCGCTCCGGCCTTCCGACCTATCTTCAGCTCGTCCACCAGGTCAAGGAAGCGCTTCGGGTCCGCCGCCTCAAGGTGGGCGATCAGCTGCCGACGGTCCGCCAGGTTGGCGAGGAGCTCGGCATCAGCGCCAACACGGTGCTCAAAGCGTATCGGGAACTGGAGCGCGAGGGCCTGGTCAGCAGCAAGCCGGCCCTTGGGACCTTTGTGGAGCGGACCCTGGGCGCGGAATCACGGGCCAACGATGCCGTGCTGCAGCGCAGCCTGCAGCGCTGGATGCGCGAGGCTGAACGCGCCGGCCTCGATGAAGAAAGCGTCGCGGCTCTGTTCGCGGTGACCTTGCGCGACCGGCGTCGCCGCGGCGCCGCCTAAGCGTCGACGACCAGTCCTTGGAGCGGACCGAGTAAAAGGCCTGAGCGTCTCGAGACGCCGGGCAGCAGCGTGAGTCGGTGCGTCGGCCGGTCATTGCGCTTGCGCCGCTCCGCTTGCTCTTGCGCGATCGGCCGCCAGACCTGGTCGATGAGCGCGGTCGGATCTCCGGTTACGTCGGTGACCTTGCGCTGCAGGTGCTCCGCCCACAGCCGCTGACGGGTTCTCGTGATCAGGCCCGCGTCGTGCGTCACGATGTTCATCTCGGTGTCATTGAAGAGCGAGTGCTCGTTGAGGTTGGCGGACCCGATGGTCATCCAGTGGTCGTCGACAATCCCGACCTTGGCGTGGACATAGACGGGCCAGTCGCGATCGTCGCCGCGAGTCACCAGCGTGCAGGCGAGCAGCCGGTCATGCCCGGCATCCGCTTGCACCAGGGTGCCGAGTTGTCCCCTCGTGTCGTCTCCCCCACTGTTGGGCTTCTCCGGCAGCAACAGCAGGAGCCGGAAGTCGGGCGACGGCGCATGCGCGAGCTTTTCGCGGAGCACGGCCAGGATCTCCGGCGACCACAGAAACTGGTTTTCGAGATAGATCAGCCGCCGCGCCCCACTCAACGCACGAAGGTATGATTCGAGAATCCGAAAGTCACCGTGCGGCTTTTCCGGATACATCCCGTCGGGCATCGTGCGGACCACCTGGACCTCAACCTTTCCGGCGGCCGCGGGCGGCGGACCCACCGGGAGCGCCTCGCCGGTGATGGCCCGCCAGCGCAGGGCGAAGTTCGCGGCCACATCGGCGACGGCGGGACCAGCGATGCGGGTCGCCACATCATGCCATCCAATCGAGCCGCGCGCCGGGTGTCGCGGGGTATCCCAGCGGTCGCCGTTGAAGGACGTCAGGTCGATGCCGCCGACGAAGGCGACCCGGTCATCGATGACGATCGTCTTCTCGTGATGGCAGTGCATCGGCCGCTCGCGCGGATCAAGGACGCACTGGATCGGGTTCCCGGCATCGAGCTCCGCCTTGATCTTCCGGACGTCACCCCGCCAGGGCCGCAGCAGCGGGAGCGGCGCGCCGGCCCACACCAGGACACGCACCGGAACGTGGTGGGCTAGCTCGATGAGAAGCTTGCGGAGCTCGGTCGGCTTCCCATCGCGGGTGAGATCGAAGCCCGGGGTCACATGCCAGCCGGTGATGTGCACATACGAGCGTGCCGCCCGAATGTCCTCGACCACGCGCGCGAACGCCTCCTTGCCGTCAATCAGGACATCAAGCGTGTTGCCCGGTCGCGGTGGCGGGTCCCCATTGGCCCAGCGCCCCGGCCGGCTGTCCATCGCCTCCTCCCAACCGACCTTGCGGAGCCGGCGGCGATGATGCGAGGTCGTCAGGCGCTCGACCACCTGCCCCAGCGCTCCGTCGACCTTGTCAAAGGCCGTCGTCACGACGGCACCGGCTCGAAGCGCGCCTCGAGCCCGCTGAGCGCGTAGCGCACGATCAGCGCCCAGGCGACGCCGATCAGAAAGCCGGCCACGATATCACTGGGATAGTGCAGGCCGAGGTAAATGCGGGAGACCGCAATGGCCGTGACCAGCGCCAACGCCAGCAGGAGCAGCGCGACGCGGAGGCTCCTTCGGCGGGCGAAAACAAAGACGGCGAGCAGGATCGCCAGGTAAAGGGCGGTCGAATTGGCGACGTGCCCCGAGGGAAAACTCGACCCCCCCGGGTTCTCGAGGTGCGGCACGGGCGGCCGGTGGCGACCAACCCAGCGGACGATGAACTCGTACAGGTACAGGCTGCCGACGGTGGCGCCGAGCACCGCGAGGGCATCAATCCACCGTCGCGCCAGCAGCAAGGCGAGCAGCGCGACGGCGAGGATGACGATGACGGTGATCTCGCCACCCAGGTCGGAGAATCGGTGCATCAGCGGCGTCAGGGCCGCCGACCGATGGGCAACAGCGGTTTGCACGATCGCGAAATCGGCCGACTGGATCGTATGCACGACGAGCCAGCCGAACGCGCTTCCCAATACGGCAAGGGCGATGAAGCCGACCGGCGCCAGCAAGAGGGGGCCGAGCGTCCGTTGCACAGCCGCTAAGGGTAGCTGGTAGGCTTCCCCGGATGTCGCACTTTCTGATCCAGCTCGTCAGCGGCGGCGGGCTGATCGCCATCTTCATCCTGATGGCGCTAGAAAGCGCCGGCATCCCGATTTCGAGCGAAATCGTCGTTCCGCTTGGCGGCGCACTGGCCTCCCAGGGAAAACTGCCCTTCCTCGGGGTCGTGGCCGCCTCCAGCCTCGGCAACCTCGCCGGCTCGCTGGTCGCCTACCTGCTCGTACAGCGCTATGGCGAGGGCCTCATCCTCGGCCCCGGGCGGCGCGTCGGCCTGACGCCCGGCCACCTCCGGCTCGCGAATCGCCTCTTCGACCGCTGGGGACTGTTTGCGGTTTTCTTTGGCCGGTTGCTTCCCGTCGTTCGCACCTACATCTCATTCCCGGCCGGTCTCTCGCGCCGCATCACGTTGGTCCCATTCATCCTCGCGACCATCCTGGGAGCCATCCCCTGGAACTTTGCGCTGGCCTACGCCGGGCTGAAACTCGGACAGAACTACGAGCGGGTGGGCAAAGCTCTCGGCGGTTTGACCATCCCTCTGGTAATCGTGGTGATCATCCTGGTTCTGGTCGCCTACTACTACGGCCGCAAGATGGGCGAGGAGGAAGCGCCTCAGTCAGCCGCCGCGAAGTAGCCCGAAGCCGGCGGCGCTAGCGCACGGCCGCGGCGATCGACCGATCGAGGCCGGGATACTTCGCCAGCTCCGCGACCCGTTCCTGCTTCAGCCGTTGGACCAGCGCCCGGTATTCGTCCGCCCGACCCGTTCGCTCGTACAGCCGGCGCGGCTGAAGCACCTCGATGTCCTCGATCCCGGGGACGCGCTCCGCGACGTCGTAGCCAAAGTCTGGGTCCGTGACCCAGTCGATCGTCCCCTCGGCGATCGCCTTGACGATGGTACTCGAATACTCGATCGTGAGCTTCTTGCTCTCCGCCGTGCCTTCCCGGCCGCCGACCCGACCGGTGTTCATCAGGTAGGCCTCGAACGGCCGGCTCTGGTGCAGCTCGAGAAAGCGGTTGCCCTGCTGCTCGTGGCGGAGGGGAAAAAACGGGTTGGTTCCCGGAACGCGAAGCGCCTTCCCCATCTCGTCCTTGCCGCCGGCAGACGTTCCCTGAGTTTCGCCCAGCATAAAGTAGGCAGCGGCATGCTCCGAGTCGAGCCGGGCCACGCCCGGGATCAGGTTTTCGTTGCGGTTCAGGATCAGCAACACATCGGCCGGCCCGATGTTCCGGGCGTCCTCGACCCATCCGAGGGCCGCCATGGCAAAAACGGCTCGGCCGTTCTGCGTATAGCTCGTGTCGTAGAAGTCGACCGTTCCGCCATCCGCCTTCTGCGAGACGTTCTCCAGGTAGGCTTCCGGCTTGGTCACCGCGCCATAGATCGTCGGTTCGTGCTTGGGGTCGAGCCCGAACGTCTTGGCGAAACAGCCATTCTCCGAACCGTAGATCCGACCTCCCGGCATCAAGGCGATGAAGTCGTCCTGGACCGGCTTCGACTTGTTCTGGATCGTGAACGTGGTGGTCGTCTTGCCGGTCCCGCTCAATCCGACGATCAGCACGACCCGTTGCTGGTTGCCGACGGGAATCACCTTGCACCCGGCATGCATCGCCAGGCCGCCGGCGTCGTAGACCTTCTTGTTCCACATCCGCAGGCCGCCCTTCTTCGATTCCCCGAAGTAGTCCGAGTTGAGGACGCGCGTGATGCCGGCCTCCAGGTCCACGAAGATGGCGCGATCGTTCGGGTAGCCAGGCGCGGGCAGGTTCGCCGTGTAGATGATCGTGATCTCCGGTTGGGGCCGGATGCCCTCCATCGAGTAATAGAGGATGTCCTGCATCCCGGCGATGTTGGCGTTGCGGGCCTCGATGATCAGCCGGGCCGGCGTCACGAACCTGGGATCGTTGCCAATGAAGCCCTCGACGAGGAGCATCTCCTGGTCGCGGATGTAGGCATCCTGGATCTTGGCCCACTTCCGGCCCTCCTCGGTCGTCACCGTCTGGCCGCTGTGCTCCTGTGGCCGGTCCGTGACCACGTAGGTGCTTTTTGAACTCCGAGAGTCCACCTTCGTGTGGACGTTGTAGTTATCGAACGAGGTCCGCCGGGCATTCGGCATCTTGGCCGTGAGCTCGCGGAGCTCGCGGGAGCTCGGATTCTCGATCAGGCGCCTGGATTCCGGGATGTAGCCGCTTCGAATTTCGATAGTCATCGTTTAAAGGATACCGGGGGGCGTCATGGGTAAGATTTGCTGATGACATCCGCCTGGACCAAGGAAGCTGACCCCGGCTTTGAAGGCTCGATCGCCGATCGCTTCTGGCAGGGGCTCCTGGGCCTTGGCGAGAACGACTGGCCCCGTGTGGTCGCCGAATATGAGCGCCAAAAGGCCAGCGCGGCGGCCGAGCTCATGGCGGCGCGGCGGGCCGCGGAGGACCTGCTGGGCTCCGTGCGGTATTCGAACACCTTCGATTCGGGCTCGAGCCAGGCGCCCGGGCCCGACGATGGCGCCGCCCGCTGGGCCGCTGGCGATGCCGCGGTGGCGGTCACGGCGCGACGCCGCCTCCTTGCCGAGCACTACCGGGTCCTGGTGGGACCGGTGGCGACCCGACTGCCATGGCTGAAGGCAGCCGGAGGCTCCTAGCTAGATCCCCATCACGCCGACCAGTTCCTTGACGGAGTCGGCGGATTTCTGCAGGGCGGAGCGCTCGTCATCGGTCAACTCGAGCTGGATGATCTCCTCGGCGCCCCTGGCCCCGAGCTTCACCGGAACCCCGACGAACAACCCTGTGATACCGTACTCGCCTTCCAGTCGCACGGCGCAGGGAAGGATCTGTTTGCGATCGAGGATGATGGCGTCGACCATCTGGGCGACCGCCGCGGACGGCGCATAGAAGGCACTCCCCGACTTGAGCAGGTTGACGATCTCGGCGCCGCCATCCCGGGTCCGCTTGACGATGGCCTCGATCCGGTCCGGCTTGATCAGCTTGCTGATCGGGACGCCGGCGACAGTGCACATCCGGGCGAGCGGCACCATCGTGTCGCCGTGCCCACCGAGCACATAGGCATGCACGTCATGCACCGAGACGTTGAGCTCCTGGGCGATGAAGGTCCGGAAGCGGGCGGTGTCGAGCACGCCGGCCATCCCGAGGACCCGCTCGCGCGGGAACTTGCTCACCTCGAGCGCGAGCTGCGCCATCGCATCGAGGGGATTGCTGACCACGATCAGAATCGCGTTCGGCGAGCGCTTGACCAACTCCTCGGTCACACCCCGGACGATGTTCATGTTGGTCTTGACCAGGTCGTCGCGCGACATCCCCGGCTTTCGCGGAATCCCGGACGTGATCACACAGAGGGCGGACCCTGCGGTCTCGTCATAGCCATTGGTCCCGATGACCTTGGAGTCGTAGCCAACGACCGGACCCGCCTCGAGCAGGTCAAGCGCCTTGCCCTGCGGCATGCCCTCGACGATGTCCACCAAGACGACATCAGCGTAACCTCGTTCGGCCAACCGCTGCCCAAGCGTGGCACCAACGTTACCGGCGCCCACAACCGTGATCTTTACTCGTCCCATCCCGATAAACCGTAACAAACGAGCTAGACTGCCGGCATGGCGACCGCCGTTGGGGAACGGCGCCGTTTCCTACGAACACTCGACGAGACCACGCCCCGTCAGCGCATTTCGTGGCGAGGCATGCTCGTGCTCAGCGGATTCTGGTTTGCCATCGCGTACACGATCCAGCCGCTAGGCGGCAACATCATTCCCCTGCTGGTAACGCGGTTCACGCATCCAATGACGTTCCACCTGGGTCCGGCCGCCATTCCCCTCGACGTCAACACCTACGTCGCCATCCTCGACACGTTTGGCGCCGCATTCGCGATCGTCTGGCAGCCGGCCATCGGCGCTCTGAGCGACGTCAACCGCGCGAGGATCGGGCGGCGCCGGCCCTTTATCGCCATCGGCGTGGTGGGCGACGTCATCTTCCTCACGCTGATGGCGTTCGTCACTTCCTATTGGATGCTGCTGGTGGTCTACACCTTCTTCCAGGTGGCCTCCAACACCGCCCAGGGACCGTATCAGGGCATGCTCCCCGACCAGGTGCCGCCGTATCAGCGCGGCGAGGCGTCCGGCTACTACGGCGCGATGAACATGATCGGTACCATCTTTGGCTTCATCGTCGTGGGCGCCTTCCTCATTCCCACCGGCCACCTGCGGATCGCCATCCTGACGCTGCCGGTGGTCGTGGCGATCGCCGGGGCGCTGGTCTTCTTCGGCGTTCCCGACCGGCGCACCACCCGTCGCAGCAGCCAGCCGATCCTGCGATCGGTCGTGCTGAGTTTTGCGATCGACGCGCGCAAATATCGGGACTTCGCCTGGCTGATGGTGTCGCGACTGTTCTTCTTGATGGCGCCGGTTGGGATCTCGACCTATGCGTTGAACTTCATTCGGTTTACGTTTCATTACTCCGAAGGCAAGGCGTCGCTCTATTCGAGCGCCTTGCAGGCCCTCGTCGTCGTCTTCGCCGCCATCATGTCGTTGAGCGCGGGGTTCTTCGCCGAGCGCTTCGGCAAGAAACGGCTGGTCGCGGCCGCCTGCCTGATCGGCGCGGTCGGCTCGACGCTATTGATCTTTGCGCCCAACCTGATCTGGATCCTGGCCTTCGGCGTCGTCGTCGGTATCTCCTTGGGCGTGTTCCTGTCTGTTGACTGGGCCTTTATGACCGACCTGATTCCCAAGGCCGAAGCGGGCCGCTACATGGGCGTCTCGAACATCGCCACCGCCAGCGCGGGCTTCATCGCCCGGCCGATCCTGGGCCCGATCATCGACGCTTTCAACAACAACCGCACCAGCGCCGTCGGCTATCGCGTCATGTTCGGCATCGTCACCGCGTTTTACCTGATCGCCTTCCTCACCCTGCGGCCGGTCCGAGAGATCAAGGTCGAGGACTGAGCGGCCTCAGGGCTGCGGGCAACCGGCGCCGTAGTTGCCACAGATGATGTGTGGCAAGGAGTAGGCGAGGATCACCGCGATCGCCACGCCGAGGACTGTCAGCAGGCCGCAGCCCAGCAGCGTCTTCCAGTTCGAGGGCTCCGTTCCACCGAGGTAGCTGGGCCCTTTGTTCACGGCTGCACCGGCGCGGTCGTATTGCCGTCTGGCGGCGGCCCCGCGCAATAGCCTCCGGGGCAAAAGACGTGGATGAGGTAAAACGTCAGGAAATCGGCCAGGATGAGCACGATGAGTGTCGCGACCCCGCATCCCGCCAGCCGGCGCCACCCTGGTGGCTTTGCGCCGCCGAGGTAGGCTGGCCCCCGACGCATGCTGCTTAGCCGGGCTTCGGCGGGTCGTCGAGGGCGGGGAGGCTGACCGCCACCCTGGTCCCCTCGCCGGGGGCGCTCTTCACCTCGATGTCGCCCTTGTGCGCGTCCACGATCCACTTCGCGATCGCAAGGCCGAGGCCGCTCCCACCGTTTTCGCTGTTTCGCGCCTTATCGGCCCGGTAGAAACGCTCGAAGATGTGGGGGACATCGCTCGCCGGGATTCCGGCACCGGTATCCGAAACCGTGACCCGCGCGTGGCCATTCTGCCGCACCACGCCGATCGAGACTTCGCCCCCCGCGGGCGTGTGGGTCAGGGCATTATCGAGCAGGATCAACAGCAGCTGGCGGACGCGGCTGGCGTCGCCGTCCACCCGGACGCCGCCATTTAACTCCGGCTTGAGGTGCACGCCGCGCTCGTCGGCGAGCGGCTGGGTCTGGCTCATCAGGTCGCGGACGATGTCGTTGAGCTCCATCGGCCGGCGGTCAATGCGCAATTGCCGGGCATCCGCGAGCGCGAGCGTCGTCAGGTCACCGACGATCCGATTGAGCTGGTCGACTTCATCGAGCACATTGCGGCCGTAGGCTGGCGGCGACCCGGTACCCCGCCGGAGCCAGGCTTCGACATTGGTCCGGATCAAGGTGAGTGGCGTGCGCAGTTCGTGCGAGGCATCGGCGACGAACTCGCGCTGCTTCTGGAACGCAACGCTGATCGGGTGCAGTGAGCGGAGCGCCATCAGCAGCGAGGCGAGCGCACCCAGCACGAGGGCGAGGATGGACGCCAGGATCAGCTGGCGCTCCAGGCGCGCCAGGGCGTCGCCGACCCAGGAGATCGGCTGCGCCACCTGGAGAACGCCGACGACTTTACCGGTCTTGTTCTTCACCGGCACCGTCGACACCACGAATCGGTCCTTGTTGGTCCTGACCTGGCTCTCGAACGATTGGCCGTCCTTCGCGTAGGTGACAGGCCCGTCGAGGATTGGACTGGAGAAGACGGTTGCCGCGCCGGAAGCCGGCAGGACGAGCTGATGGCTATTGATCTGCTGCACTTGAACGTACGTATCGGCAAAGCTCGGGTCCGCCAGCACCTGGTTGTTGGCGCTGATGGTGTCACCGGTCACGGTGAGGGCCGATTGGGCCAGCCGGATCGAGTGTTGGAGATCCTGTTCCTGCCGCGTGTTCAGCGCTTGAGAGACGGTGAAGTAAACGAGCAGGTTGAAAAATCCCAGGATCAAGACCAGCAGGACGAAATACTGGGCCGCGAGGCGCAGCAGCGCGCCGCGGAACATCATCCCGACAGCCGGTACCCGACCCCGTACACGGTCTGGATCAGCTTGGGGGAGCGGCCCTCGTCGATTTTGTCGCGCAGGTAGGAGATATAGACGGCCACCCGGTTGGTGGTGCCTTCGAAGTTGTAGTCCCAGACGCGCTCGGCGATCTGCGCCTGGGTCAGCACCTGGTTGGGATGGCGCATCAGGAACTCGAGCAGGGCGAACTCGCGCGCCGTCAGGTCGATCGGCGTGTCGTCGCGGCGGACCTGGTGGGTTTTGAGATCGAGCACCAGGTCGGCAACCTGCAGCCGGTTGGCATGGCCGTTCTTCTGGTCCCGCCGCATCAGGGCCCGCAGCCGCGCCAGCAGTTCTTCGAAGGCGAAGGGCTTCGGCAGGTAGTCGTCCGCGCCGGCATCGAGGCCGGCCACCCGATCGTGGATCTGTCCACGCGCGGTGAGCATGATCACCGGGGTCTGGATCCGGTTCTGGCGAAGCCAACGACAGACCTCCATACCGTCCTTCTTGGGGATCATGAGGTCAAGGATGATGGCGTCGTAGCGCGCGGTTTCGGCGAGGACCTGGGCTCGCTCCCCGTCTGCCGCGATATCCACGGCGTAGCGCTCGTCCTCGAGCAGCTGCTTCAGCAGTGTCGAGAGCTTGCGCTCGTCCTCGACGAGGAGGAGGTTCATTGCTCTTGGTCCCAGTGTACTGGCCGGCAGGCCGGTTTTGGCTAGGGCCAAAAGTAGCAGGCGGACGTTAGCAGCCTCTTAGAACGGCGCCGGACTGGCGCGTCGAGGTTAGCTGGCGACCGCGTGGGCGCCGTGGGCGGCGTTCAGCTCCGCGGCCGTCATCAGGTGATTGCCCGAAATCCGGGCGCCGCTGTCGACGAACCGCGTCAGGCTGGCACGGGCCCGCCGGACATTCCAGCCCAGGATGTCGCAGTACTCGTCGAAGGTGCCACCGGCAAAGAAGCGGTCCGCCTCGTCGCGATAAGCTGGGATGCCGATGTCGGCGACCGCCTGCCAGATCACCCGGGTCAGCAGCGCCTGCACGGCCTCCAATGGGATATCGGGCTCTGTATTTGGCTTGCGCATCCCTTCCTCCAAACACCGCCGGCTCACGGCCCATCCATGAGGCCGTCGTGATAGCTTCGCTAATTTAACAAGTGTTATCGGCAATGTCAATGCGCCACCCCGGGGTGATGCAGCAGGCCCGCCGCTTTGAGCCGGGCGTCTAGGGGGCTCAGCTGCCGCACCTGCGCTGGCGCGAGCAGGGGAACGTGCGGGATCCGCTCGAGATGCTCCGCGATCGGCCAGAGGTCCTCCTCGGTGGTCATCCAGTGCAGCCGATCGAATCGGCGCAGGTTCACCGGGCGGCCGTAGCCACGTAGCGTCCGTTCGCCGCCCAGGTTGTAGTAATGCTCGAAGTAGGACATGGCCAGCTCACGCAGGGTCCGGTAGACCGGCTCGCGGAACCGCAGCCCGGTGAACTTGCTGGTGCCGATCGCGCCCCAATGGCGTCCGCGCTGGAACACCGTGAGCACGTGGTCTTCGTCATGGACCGCGGTCAGATCTATGATCAGCGCCGGCCGGCCCTGCGTTCGGAAGGCCGCGGCCGCCAAAACGGCCCCCTCGATGCAGTTGGCGGTCTCGTCTCGTAGCACTCGGCGAGGGGACCGGAACGTCTCCCCATCGGCTTCCGTGTTGTAGTCGAGCGCATCCAGGTATTCCTGGATCCGCATCGGCGTGGACAGGCGACGCCGCAGGAAGGCGCGCTCCGGCCCGCTGAGCTCGGCGACGGCCAGGTCAGCCGGTGGCACCCGGTTCACCCATGGCTGTGGCAGAATCTGTAATTCGACGCGGCTGTGGTGAAATCGGTAAACACGCCAGGTTCAGGGCCTGGTGAGCGCAAGCTCTTGGAGGTTCAAGTCCTCTCAGCCGCACTCCACGTCACCGCCCGACCTCCACGTACCACTCGTTGACGTAGGCAAACCGCTCCATCGGCTCGATCGCCGCGTCGAGGTGGACGCCGTGGATCCGCCGGCTGACGGCCAGCGCATAGCGCGGACTGTACAGGTAGATCGCCGGCACTTCCTGGGCGAACAACTCCTGGAAGTCGGCATACGCCTTGGCGCGAGCCGTGAGGCTCAGGGTGGCCCGCCCATCCTCGAGGTCCTGGTCCATGAAGACATTCTTTTTCATCGACGAGAAATTGAAGCCGCCGGCATGCGTCTGCGATGAGTGCCAGAAGGTGAAGATGTCCGGATCGGGCCCGTTGTCGAAGGCGGTGAGCGCCATGTCGAAGGTCCGCGCATTCAGGTAATCGTGGATCAGCGCCGCGGTGGTGACCGGTTGGACGTCGACCTGGATCCCCACCACCGCGAGCTGCTGGGCGACGGCTTCGGCAACCTTCTGATACGGTGGCACGTCCTTGGAAACGGCGAGCTGAAAGGCGAGCGAGGTGCCCCCTTTGGTGCGCGTTCCGGCCACCAGCGGCCAGCCGGCTTTGTCGAGCAGCTGGGCCGCGCCAGTGACGTCATAGGTTGGCGGTTTGGCATTGGGGTCGTAGGCCCAGGCAATCGACCGTGGGATCGGACCATCATCGACCTGCGCCTGGCCGCCGAGGACATCCCGGATGATCGCGTTCCGATCGATGGCCATCGCGATGGCGCGCCGCACCTGCTTGTCCTGGAAGTAGGGCTCCTCGGGCTTCAGGTTAAGCAGCAACTCGGCGTATTGATAGGTCGACGCGGTCAGGACGTCGATCTGCGGGTTCCGTTTCGCACGGATAACGGCCCCCGGGGAGAGATTGGATAGGCCGTCGATCTGGCCGCGATCTAGCGCGTCGAGCGCGGTTTGCTGGCTCGGAAACGTCCGCACGGTCATCGTGTCCAGCCATGGCTTGCGCCAGGCAAACGGGTTGCGTTCGAGCACCACCCGGTCCGGCAGCTGCGCCGTCAGGCGGAACGGCCCGGTGCCAACCGGATTGATGGTCGGCGACGCCGACGCGAGCTCCGCCATCGACTTGCCGGCGAGCAGGTGGGAGGGCACGATGTCGAGCAGCTCGAGGTTAGCCAGGAAGCCGGCGTTGTGGCCAGGTAGGGCAAAGCGGACGTGCCCGCTGTCGATCGGCGTGGCGACGATGTCCTTCCAGCTCTGGTTCAACAGCGCGCCGGGAAACTGCGGATCCTGCACGGTCCGGACGGTAAAGACGACGTCATCGGCCGCCAGCGGGCTGCCATCCGACCAGCGAGCATTGCTGCGCAGCGTGAAGACGTAACTTCGCTGGTCCGGGCTCACCTCCCAGTGCGAGGCGAGCAGGGCCTGGATCGACCCGTTGGGCAGGACGCGCACCAGCGGCTCGAAAAGCAGGGCATCCAGGTCGTTGGAACCCGCCGCCGCGCCGCCGAACAACGGATTCAGCGTCCCGAGCTGGCCGACGACGCCCTCGGTGTACGTGCCCCCGGGTCGGGCCGTCTCTGGCGCCAGGATGACGCTCCGGAAAACGAGCGTCAGGATCCCCAGCAGGGCCACCAGCGGCACACCCACCCCGACGGTGAGCAGCCAGCGGCGAATCAAGACCGGATGTAGGCGACCGACACCGCCACGAACAGGACGACGAGCCCGATCGTGGCGTAAAAAAGGTTCTTTTCCAGGCCGCGCTTGGTGCGGTAGCCGCCGCCAGAGTCCCCGCCGCCGCCGCCGATGGTGCCACCCAGGCCGCTGGCTTTCGGCGTCTGCAGCAAGATGCCGAGCATGACCAGAAGGGCGAGCGCGAACTCGACGACGCCGAGGAAATTATGCATGGTGAGAGCCGCTGAATTATACAGCCACTTTAGCCCCGGGTTCGGCTTACTCTAAGTCTTGACAGATACACAGAATAGTATTAGTATCGACCCATGTACGGCCCGGCCCGCGGCCTGCTGGCGCCCCTCCTCCTGGCCCTCCTGGTTGCGTCCTGTGCGCCGGGCCGTACTGTCCAGGTGATCCCCTTACGGGTCGGCCCGGCAAGCTCGGTGGTCCAGCCCCTCAGCGCCGGGTCGGACCGGCTGTTGCCCCTTCCCGACGGGTCCAGCGCATTCGCGGCAATCCGCCGCGAGCTGCAGACGGCCCGGCACAGCATCGAACTGGAGATGTACGAGTTCCAGCGCGACGACCTGGCCGCCATGATCCTGGACGCCTTCACCCGGGGCGTGGCGGTGACCGCCATCATGGACCCCTCCGAACGAAGCAGCCGGGCGATCTGGGCCGAGCTCCAGCAGGCCGGCATCGCGGTGATCGCCTTCCCGATCGAGCCACGGACGATCGATCACGTCAAGCTGTTGATCGTCGACGGCGAGCGAGCGATCGTGGGCGGGATCAACTGGGGCCGCCGGTCGCCAGACAACCACGACTTCGACGTTCTGGCCGTCGGGCCGGTGGTGGCCAATCTGGGCCGCGCCTTCGCCCAGGACCTGGCCATCGCGGGCCGGGCTCGCAGCATCCCGCCCGCCCAACCTGATCCTACGGTGCAGGTGCTGGTAACCCGGCCCGGCGAGGCGATCCGCAATGCCGCGCTGGCCCTGATCGACGCCGCGCGGCACTCGATCGTCATGGAGATGTTCGACCTCAGCGATCGCCTCGTCCTCGACTCACTGACCGCCGCCCGGCACCGCGGGGTCGCCGTGCGCGTGCTGCTGGAACCCACCCAGTCACAGAACGTCGACGCGATGGCCTTCCTCAAGGCCGCCGGGGCGCTGGTGCGCTACTTCACCCCGGTCAGCGGCGAGCTCCTGCACGCCAAGCTGGGCATCATCGATGGGGCCACCGTGCTCTTCGGCAGCTGCAACTGGACCCGGTCGGGCTTCAGCCGCAACCACGAACTGGACCTGGCCGTCCGCGACGCCGGGCTGGCGCAGGTCTTTGCGGCGCGGGCGGACCAGGACTGGGCGACGATGTCAGCGTCGTAGGTCGTCGCCCGTCATCGCCGAGGGCACAGCGATCCCGGCCAGCCGGAGCAACGTCGGCGCGATATCCGCCAGCTTGCCGGCCTCACGCAGCCCGGTCACTGCGGGCGCCCCGGCCAGGATCAGGGGCACGGGGTTGGTTGTGTGCGCGGTCAGCGGGTTGCCCGTTTTCGGGTCGACTTTCAGCTCGGCATTGCCGTGATCGGCGGTGATGGCGAGCACCCGGCCCCGGCCGAGGGCAGCGCCGGCGATCCGCCCGAGGACCTCGTCGACCACCTCCACGGCGCGAATCGTCGCGGCAAAGACGCCCGTGTGGCCGACCATGTCCGGATTCGCGAAATTCACGACCAGGAACTGATCGTTCTGGCTATTGATTCGGTCGATCACGGCCTGCGCCACTGGGCCGGCACTCATCTCGGGCTCCTTGTCGTACGTCGCCACTTTTGGCGAGGGAACCAGCAGGCGATCCTCCCCGGGATAGGGCGCCTCGCGGCCACCGTTCAAGAAGTACGTGACGTGCGCATATTTCTCGGTCTCGGCGGCGTGGAACTGCGTCCCACCATGCTCGGCGATCACTTCGGCCAGGCAGGCCTTGAGCGGCTCATCGGCAAAGGCGACCTCAGCCGGCAGGCCCTTCTCATAGTCTGTGAACGTTACGAAGTGCGAGAGCGCCGGCGGCCGGTCGCGCGTGAAATGCGGCCAGTCGCGGTCGACGATCGCATGGCTCAGCTGCCGGGCCCGGTCGGGTCGAAAATTGAAGAAGATGACGCTGTCCCCGTCCTGGATTCGCGGCGGCGGCTCGCCGTCAATCAGGATCCGCGTCGGCTTTAGAAACTCGTCGGTGATACCGGCGTCATAGCCTGCCTTGATCAAGGCGACCGGGTCCGGTGCCGTCGGCCCATCCCCCTCGACGATGGCGCGGTAGGCCTGTTCGGTTCGGTCCCAGCGCTGGTCCCGGTCCATCGCGAAGTAGCGGCCGCTGATGGTCGCGATCCGACCGATGCCGATCTGCTTGATCTTTTTAACGAGATCGTCGACGTACTTGGCCGCGCTGGTCGGCGGCTCGTCACGTCCGTCGGTAAACGCGTGCACATAAACGTGCCCCACACCGACGCGCTTTGCCATGTCGAGAAGGGCATACACGTGTTCGCTGGCGCTGTGGACCCCGCCGGGTGACACCAGACCCATTACGTGCAACGGGTGGGCGCGGGGCAGGCCGCGCATCGCCTCGAGCAGCACGGGATTGTCGTTGAAGCTGCCATCCTTGATGCTCAGGTTGATCCTGGTCAGGTCCTGGTACACGATCCGGCCGGCGCCGATGTTCAGGTGCCCGACCTCGGAGTTGCCCTGCTGGCCCGCCGGCAGGCCGACCGGCTCGCCCGCTGCCGCCAGGACGCTATGCGGCCAGCGCCCCCATAGTCGCGCCCAGTTTGGCGTCTTCGCGGCCGCGATCGCGTTTCCGGCCGCCTCCTCCCGGTAGCCCCACCCGTCGATGATGACCAGGACGAGGCCGGGCCCCGGCGCGCCGCTCATCGCGGCCGCTGTATGCCTACCTCGGCCGTCGCCTGCGCAATCCGCGTAAAGTCGGGCGCTTTGAGACTTGCCCCACCGACGAGACTGCCGTCGATCTCGTCCTCCTGCATCAGGCTTCGCGCATTCGCCGGCGTCACGCTGCCGCCGTACAGGATGCGCATCTCGCTGGCGCGATCGCCGAACGTCCTGCCCAGCAGCTCGCGAATGAGGCCCATGGTGCGGTTGGCATAGTCCGGCGTCGCCGCTTTGCCGGTGCCAATCGCCCAGACCGGCTCGTAGGCGACGCTCAGGTCCGGTGCCCTGGCGTCCTCGACGCCATAGAGCGCGGCACTGACCTGGCGCGTGATGACCTCGGCGGTCCGGCCAGCCTCATACTCCTCGAGCGTTTCACCGACGGCCAGGATGACCTTCAACCTGTGTCGAAAGGCGGCCGCGACTTTGCGATTCAGTTCTTCGTCCGTTTCTTGAAAGAGCTGCCGGCGCTCCGAATGGCCAATCAGCAGGTACTCGCACCATCCGGTGAGCATGCGCGGCGAGATCTCACCGGTAAAGGGCCCCTCGTCCGCCCAGCTGGCATTCTGGGCGCCGACGGCCACCGGGCTGCCGCGCAGGGCGTTCGCCACCTCCCAGAGCATCACGGTGGGTGGCAGGAGCACGAGGTCGACCGTGCCGGCAAAGGGCGCCAGGTCCTCGCGCAGCTGCAGCGCGTGCTGCAATCCCTCGGGCACGGTGAAGTGCATCTTCCAGTTGCCGGCGAGCAGCGGCCTACGCACGACCGGCATCCCGAAGCGCCGCGATGCCGGGAAGGCTCTTGCCTTCCAGGAACTCGAGCGTGGCGCCACCGCCGGTCGAGACGAAGGACATCCGGCTGGCCAGGCCCTGTTTCTGCAGCGCCGCCACCAGGTCGCCGCCGCCGATGATCGTCTGCGCGTCGCTTCCCGCCAGGCCGCGCGCGAGCGCGTCCGTCCCATGATCGAAGGGCGGGATCTCGTAGACACCGAGCGGCCCATTCCAGACCACGGCGGCAGCGCCGTCGCAGGTCTGAAGGAAGCGTTCGACGGTCATCTGGCCGACGTCGAGCACCCGAAGGTCTTTTGGCACCTGGTTGATTGGAACCGTCCGCGTTTCGACGCCTTCTTTGGCTTCGGCGGCCACCACGGCATCGAGCGGGAGCACGATCGAGCCGCGGGCATCGGGACCGCCTGACATGAGGGATCGCGCAACCTCCAGCTGGTCGTCTTCGACCAGCGAGCGTCCCATCTCCAGGCCGCGGGCCTTCAAGAACGTGCACGCCATCGCGCCGCCGATACAGAGCCGGTCGACCCGCTCCAGGAGGCTCTTGACGACGCCGATCTTGGTGGAGATCTTCGAGCCGCCGATGATCGCGGCCAGCGGGCGCGGCGGGTCGCTCATGATCCGTCCCAGGGTCGTGATCTCCTTCTCCATCAATAGCCCCGCGACCGCGGGTAGGTAGGCGGCGATGCCGGCGGTTGACGCATGGGCCCGGTGGGCGGTGCCAAAGGCATCGTTCACGTAGAGATTGCCCAGCGACGCCAGGGCTTTCGCGAACTTCGGGTCGTTTGTGGTCTCGCCCGGATGGAACCGAACGTTCTCCAGCATCATGATCTCCCCCGGCTGCATCCGCCGCACCGCGCCCTCCACGGCCAGCCCGACGCAGTCGTCCAGGTGCTTGACCGGCCGCCCGAGCAATTCGCTGAGGCGGTCGGCGATCGGCGTGGTCCGGGCCGACTCGTCGACCTGGCCGTCGGGACGTCCGAGGTGCGTCATCAGGATCACCATGGCTCCCCGGTCGACCAGCTCGCGGATGGTGGGCAGCGCCTCCCGGATCCTGGTGTCGTCGACGATCCGGCCGTGCTCCATCGGGACGTTGAAGTCGACCCGCGTCAGGACCCGCTTCCCGGCGACGTCGACGTCCCGGATGGTGGCCTTGCGGAGCGCGGTGGCGTCCGTGGTCAGTTCAGCCGGTCGCCCATGTAGACGGCGAGGTCGACCACCCGGCAGGAGTAGCCCCACTCGTTGTCGTACCAGGAGAAGACCTTGCCGCTGCGATTTCCTACGACCATGGTCAGCTCGGCATCGACGATCGACGAATGCGGGTTGCCGCGGAAGTCGTTCGAGACCAGTTGCTCGTCCGTCACGCTCATGATGCCTTTCAGATCACTCGCGGCGGCCTCGCGGAGCGCCTCATTGATCGTCTCGACGGACACCGGGTCCCGGAACATCGCTGTCAGGTCCACGATCGAGACATCGGGAGTTGGCGCGCGAAGCGACATGCCGTGGAACTTGCCCTTGAGCTCGGGCATGACCAGGGCCATCGCTGACGCCGCGCCGGTGCTCGTCGGGATTAGCGAGAGCGCCGCGGCCCGGGCGCGACGGAGATCTTTATGGGGCGCGTCGAGCAGGCGCTGGTCGCTGGTGTACGAGTGCACCGTAGTCATCAACCCAGCCTCGATGCCGAAACTTTCGTGCAGAACTTTCGCGACCGGCGCAAGGCAGTTCGTCGTGCAGGAGGCGTTGCTGACCACGTGATGTTGCTTTGGGTCGTACTTCTCCATGTTTACGCCCAGGACAACGGTGATGTCCTCGTTCTTGGCGGGCGCCGAGATGATGACTTTTTTGGCGCCGCCGCGGTCGATATGCACCCGCGCCCTGGTCCCGTCGGTGAAGAGCCCGGTCGACTCGACGACGAGATCGATGCCGAGGTCCTTCCACGGCAAATTCGCCGGATCACGTTCGGCGAAGACCTTGACCCGATGCCCATCGACCAGGAGATGATCGCCGTCTGCCGTGACGGTCCCCTCGTAGTTGCCGAGAATCGAGTCGTACTTGAGCAGGTGCGCCAATGTCGGCGTGTCGGTGATGTCATTGACCGCGACGATCTCGATATCTTTGCGGCCTTTGGCGGCGCGGTAGACGTTCCGCCCGATGCGGCCGAACCCGTTGATCCCGACTTTGATCGGCATGCGAACTTAATTAGACCACGTTGCGCCGTTCTCACCGGCGCGATCCATCAGCCGCCGAAACCGGTTCGCGATCGCCGATTTGCTCAAATTGGCGTACCCGGCGAGCTCCAGCAGGCCGGCCTGGGGATGGGCCAGCCTGAGCTCCGCCGCCTGGCGCAGGCTGGGGGGAAGCGCTACCAGGCCGGGGTCGCGCCGCTTCAGGCCTCGAATCACGTCGACCTGTTGCAGGGCGGCCCGCAGCCGTTTATCGAGATTCGCTGTTTCGCTGTTGACTCGCCGGTTGGCCTGGCTGCGCATGTCGCGCAGGATGCGGTCATTCTCGAAGCGCATCACGGCCCGGTTCGCGCCCAACAAGCCGAGCAGGCGCGATATGGGCTCGGCGCCCTTCAAGTAATAAATGTCCTCTCCGCGGCGGGTGCCTTGCAACAGGGGAATCCCGGTCCGCTCGGCCGCCGTCTGGACGGACGCGCCGCCCCCGCCAGGCAGCGCGATCTCCAGGTGGTACGCGTCGGCCGGGTTGCCCAGGATGCCCCGGGCCAGGAACGCGCCCCGCAGGGTCGCCCGCGCGCAACAGGAGTCATCCGAGCCGTGGCCGGGCGGCAGGGTCAGCCGCAACCGGTAGCTGGGACGCTTCTCGGTCGGACCCTTGAGGATCTGGGCCACCGTCCCCCCGGTGGCGCGGGTCAGCTGGACGATCTTGCGGGCGACGGCGTTGCGGGGAACCCGAATCGTCAAAAATGGTCCGTCGGTCTTCGCGGCCAGGGCGCTCACGATGGCATGCAATTCGGCCTCGCGACAGCACGGTCGCGCCGGCTGCACGTTCGCCAGCTCTGCCTTGACGTCGTCCGTGAACGAGGGCCGATCTCCCAACCTGACGCCCATTAGACTGCTTTTGTGCTGATCAAGATTGGCCTCGATCCGGTGCTCTTCACGATCGGGGGCTTGAAGGTCCACTGGTACGGGATCATGATCGCGATTGGCCTCTACGCCGGTATCCAGGTCGCCCTCCGCGACTCGCCACGGCGCGGCATCAGCCGGGAAGCACTCATGAACGTCGCCCTGCTGGGCGCGATCCTCGGAGTCGTCGGCGGCCGCCTCTACTACGTCGTGCAGAACAATCCAAGCTTCTTTCTTCAGCATCCGGCGCAGATTCTTGCCGTCTGGCAGGGCGGCATGGCCTTCTTTGGCGCAATCTTTGGCGGCGCGCTGGCGATGGCAATCTCCGCCTGGCGCTGGCGCCTGCCGTTCTGGAGCCTGCTCGACGTCGGGGCGATCGGTATGACCGTCGGCCAGGCCTTCGGCCGGGTCGGCAACATCATCAACGGCGACATCGTCGGCTACCGGACGAACGGCTGGGGCTTTGAGTACACGAACCCGAACACGTTCGGCCCGCTCAACACCCCGGTCCAGCCGGCAAGCCTCTATGAGCTCCTGATCGCCGTTGTCCTCTTGCTGATTCTCTGGAACGTACGCCGGCGCGTGCATCCGGAGGGCATGCTGGCGATGGTCTATATCGCCCTATACTCGGTCAGTCAGTTCTTGATCTTTTTCCTGCGCGACAACGTCGTGATCGTCGCCGGCCTGAAGCAGGCTCAGATCACGGCCCTGGTCGTCATCGCGCTGACGATTCCAGTGATTGTCTATTTGTTGCTGCGCGAGCGGCGCGGCCGAAGTTCGGAGCAGCCAGCCAGGACGGAGCCCCGAGCCGAGGAAGTCGCTACGTAGACTTCCGTTCCGTTGCCCAGGCGCTGCGCTTGACCCCGGGCGGCGCCGGTACCGGCGGCTCGAGTGGGCCTTCCGGATGCGACAGGATCTCCTGGCAAAGCGCGATGCAGAGATGGCAGATGGCGACATCGCCGGGACCCGCCACCAGGCGGACTTCGCCCTGCGGCTTCCCGCAGAACGAGCATTTTCGGCTCGATCGCTGCATAGCGCGATTATCTCAGAGCATTTCTTTGATGGCCGCGGCAACCGGACGGGTGATGCCCTTGACGGACATGAGCTCGTCGGGGCTTGCGCTCCGGATGCCATCGACGCTGCCGAACCGCCGCAGCAACGCCCGGCGCCGGGCCGGACCGAGCCCGGTGATACCGTCGAGAGCCGAGGCGAAGGCGTCTCGCTTGCGGACAACCCGATGGAACGTGATCGCGAAGCGATGCGCCTCGTCGCGCACCCGCTGGACGAGGAACAACGCCGCCGAATCCAAGGGCAATCGAATCGGGTCCGTCTGATGAACCTGGAACAGTTCTTCCTGTTGCTTCGCCAACCCGAAGGTCGGCACTTCGCCGAGGCCCATCCGTTCCATCACGTCCCGGGCGGCCGAGAGCTGGCCCTTGCCGCCGTCGATCAACACGAGATCCGGCAATTGACTGAAGCTCGGCTCTTGGGGGGTTCCCTCCTCGGCCTGCATCGTGCGCCGGGCGAAGCGCCGCTGCAGGACTTCCTGGAGCATGGCGAAGTCGTTGGCGCCCTGGATCGTTTTTATTTTGAAGTGCCGGTAATGCGCTGGCTTCGGCCGGCCGTTCTCGAAGACGACCATCGAGCCGACCGGATACTTGCCCTGAATATTGGAAATGTCATAGCACTCGATTCGGACGGGTAACCGCGGCAGGGCGAGCCGCTGCTGGAGATCGTTCAAGAGTGCCGCCGTCCGGTCGGCATCGTAGTCGAGCTTGATCCGCATCTGGCGCATCGTTTCCTGCGCATTGGCGGCGGCCTGCTGCAGCAGCTCGCGCTGCTTGCCGCGCTGCGGAACCTTGACCGCGACGTGGCTGCCGCGCCGCTCGCTGAGCCACTGCTCGATGACCTCCCGGTCTGGCAGCGTTTCGGGCACGAAAATATCTTTCGGGATGTGCGTCGCGCTGGCGTAGTACTGGCTGACGAAGGCGTTCAAAATATCGCCGTTGCTCTGGTCTTTGTCCAGCCCGACCAGGTCAAAATTTTCAGACCCCGAGAGCTTGCCTTCCCGAACGGCGAAGACCTGGACCGAGCCCTGCCCATCGCTTCGGGCCAGGCCGAACAGGTCCTGGTCGAGGCGCCCGAGCGCTTGCATCTTCTGCCGCTCCGTCATCGTCTGCATCGCCTGCAGCCGATCCCGGTACCGCGCCGCCGACTCGTAATCAAGGGCTTCGGCCGCGGCCGCCATCTGTTCTTTCAGCCGCTTGACCACGTGATCGGACCTTCCATCCAGAAACAGCGCGACCTGTCCAAGCTGTTCGTGATACTGATCTTTCGACACAAACCCGGCGCAGGGGGCGGAGCACAAATTCAAGTGAAAGTAAAAACATGGCCGGTGCAGCGCGAACTCGGTGTCCTTGCAGCTGCGAAACGGGATGACGCGCCGGACGGTCTTGAGGGTCGTCCGCAACGCCAGCGCATGGGTATACGGCCCCCAGTATTTGGCGCCATCAGTCGCCGGCCTCCGCACCGTATAGATCCGCGGGAAATCTTCCGTTATTGGCAACTTGATATATAGATAATTCTTGTCATCGCGCAGCCTGATGTTGAATCTTGGTCGGTAGCGCTTGATCAGCGTGCACTCGAGGACCAGGGCCTCCTTCTCGTTGGCCGTCGTGATGACGTCGAACTCGTAGACCCGTTCGACCATCGCCCGGATGTGCTCCGGCAAGACGCTGCCGGCCTGGAAATAGTTCGGCACCCGGTTGCGCAGGCTGAGCGCCTTGCCAACGTAGATCACGCGTGTCTGGAGATCGCGCATCAGGTAGACGCCCGGACTCTCCGGCAACGCCTTGAGGCGCTCGCGCAGATACTCCGCGCGCTCGATGATCGGCGCCGGCGTGACGGTGGTGGCCATGGAGATATTTAGCGCCTGACCTGGCGCCTAGGCGATGACCAGTTCCCGACCGAGGACGGACTTGAGATATTGCCCGGTGTACGACCCGGGATTCCGGGCGACCTCTTCGGGGGTCCCGACCGCGACCACCTCGCCACCCTTGTCGCCACCCTCAGGCCCTAAGTCGATAAGATGATCGGCGGTCTTTAAGACATCCAGGTTGTGCTCGATCACCAGGACCGTGTTGCCGGCGTCAACCAGCCGCTGCAGGACCGCCAGGAGTCGCTCGACGTCCGCGAAGTGCAACCCGGTCGTCGGCTCGTCGAGAATATAGAACGTCCTCCCGGTACCACGACGGCTGAGCTCTTCGGTCAGCTTGACGCGCTGCGCCTCGCCGCCTGACAGTTGCGTCGCGGGCTGGCCGAGCCGGATATACCCGAGGCCGACGTCGACCAGCGTCTGCAGCTTGCGATTGATGCGCGGGATGTTCTCAAACAACCGCGCCGCCTCTTCCACGGACATGTCGAGGACGTCGGCGATGGTCTTGCCACGGTACTTGACCTCGAGCGCCTCCCGGTTGTAGCGCTTGCCCTTGCAAACTTCACAGGGCACATAGACGTCGGGCAGGAAGTGCATCTCGATCTTGATGATCCCGTCACCCTCACAGTTCTCGCAGCGACCGCCCTTGACGTTGAAACTGAAGCGGCCGGGCTTGTAACCGCGGACGCGGGCCTCGGGCAGCTGGGCAAACAGGTCGCGAATGTACGTGAACACGCCGGTATACGTGGCCGGATTCGACCGCGGCGTGCGGCCGATGGGCGACTGGTCGACGTTGATGACCTTGTCGATAAAGCCCAGCCCGGAGACCTCGCGATGCGCGCCGGGACGGTCCTTGGCCCGAAAGAAATGCTGCGCCAAACGCCGATAAAGAATATCGCTCACCAGCGAGCTCTTCCCTGAGCCGCTCACCCCTGAGACGCCGATCAGCTTCCCCAAGGGGAAATACACGTCGATATTCTTGAGATTGTTCTCTACGGCGCCGCGAACGACCAGCATCGACCCGTTGCCCTTGCGCCGGCGGGCCGGCATCGGAATGCTCCGTTCGCCACGTAGGAAGGCACCGGTGATCGACTCTTTGGAGGCCAAGATATCGTCGACGGTCCCGGTCGCGACCACCCGGCCCCCGTGCTCACCCGCACCCGGCCCGATGTCGGCGATGAAATCGGCCGTTCGGATCGTCTCCTCGTCATGCTCGATTACCACGACCGTGTTGCCGATATCGCGCAGGGCCAGCAGCGTGTTAATTAATTTCTTGTTATCGCGCTGATGCAGACCGATCGAGGGCTCATCCAGGATATACAGCACCCCCATCAGTTTTGACCCGATCTGCGTGGCGAGCCGGATTCGCTGCGCCTCGCCGCCGGAGAGCGATTCGGCCGCGCGCGACAACGAGAGGTACTCGAGCCCGACATCGACCAGGAAGCTCAGTCGTTCGCGAATCTCTTTGAGGATCGCGCGGGCAATGAGCATTTCCCGCTCGGCCAACTGCAGGTCTTTGAACCATGTCTGCGCCGCCGAAATGGACAGGTCAGAGACGTCGATGATCGAGCGGCCATTCACCGTGACGGCCAGGTACTCGGGCTTGAGCTTCTTGCCGTTGCACACCGGGCATGGTCGTGGGCTCATCATGCGCTCGATCTCGGCGCGGATGAACTCAGATTCCGTCTCGCGATGGCGCCGTTCCAGGTTCGGCACGATCCCCTCGTAGGACGTCTCGTACCAGCGTCGCTTGCCTTCGGAATTGAAATATTTCACCCGCAGCGGATCGCCGTTGTTGCCAAAGAGAATTATCTGCCGTTCTTTCACGGTTAGCTTGGCAAACGGGCGATCCATCGGGATCTTGTAGCGCTGCGCCACGGCCTCAACGAGATCGTTATAGAAATAACTCGACCGGCCCCAGGTGCGGATCGCGCCGTCGCCGAGCGACCGTGTCTTATCCGGGATGACGAGGTCCGGATCGATCTCCAGCTTGCTGCCCAGTCCGGTGCAAGCCGGGCAGGCGCCATGGGGATTGTTAAAAGAAAAGTTCCTGGGCGCCAGCTCTTCCATCGAGAACCCGTCGTAGGGACAGGCAAAGTTCTGGCTGAAGAGCAGTTCCTCGCCTTTACCGTCGGCGGGGACGATCAGGACCAGCCCGTTGGCCATCTTCGCGGCGGTTTCCACCGACTCGCGCAGCCGGCTGATGCTCTCCGTGTCGATCACCACCCGGTCGACCACGATTTCGAGGTTGTGCTTCTTGTTCTTCTCGAGCGAGATGCGCTCGGTCAGCTCGTACAGGTTGCCATCGACCCGGGCCCGCACGAAGCCGGCCTTCCGAGCGTCGACCAGGATGTCGTGATGCTCGCCCTTCCGGTCTCGCACGACCGGCGCCAGGATCATGATCCGGCTGCCGGAAGGCAATTCCATCACCCGGTCGGCGATCTGTTCCGTCGTCTGCCTCGAGATCTCGTGACCGCTGATCGGACAATGCGGGTGACCGATCCGAGCGTACATCAAACGCAAATAGTCATAGATTTCCGTCACGGTGCCAACGGTGGAGCGTGGGTTATGGCTGGTGCCCTTCTGATCGATCGAGATCGCGGGTGAGAGCCCGTCGATCTGGTCGACATCGGGCTTGTCCATCTGACCCAGGAACTGCCGAGCGTAGGACGAGAGCGACTCGACGTAGCGACGCTGGCCCTCGGCATAGATCGTGTCAAACGCCAGCGACGACTTCCCCGATCCGGACAGCCCGGTAAAGACGACCAGCTTGTCCCTGGGGATCGTCAGGTCGATGTTTTTCAGGTTATGCTCGCGCGCGCCCTTGATGATGATCTCCGTGTGTTGCGCGTGTTGGGCGCGCGGCGACGGCTTCTTGATCTCAGCCACGGACTCTCGCTCGGGGCCGACTGCTGTTTCTGGGCTTGTAGTTGTACGCCCCGGACTCGGCCGCGGCCGCCGGCGTCAAGCCTTCGCGGTAGTCCATGGCATCGCGCCGCAGCGCCACCAGCCGGTCGCGCAACTCGGCGGCCCGCTCGAACTGCAGGTCGCGAGCGGCTTTCTTCATCTGTCGCTCAAGGTCTTTGATCAGGCGCTCGATCTCGTCCGGTGGCAGCCCCGACGCGATCGTCGCGATCGTCTCTTCAATCGCCTTGTCCTGGTGCTTCTCCAGGTTGTAGATCGCCTTGACGATCGTGGCCGGCGTGATGCCGTGCTCAACGTTGTAGGCCATTTGGATCGCGCGGCGCCGGTTGGTCTCGTCGATCGCGCGCTGCATCGAGCCGGTGATCGAATCGCCGTACATGATCACGTGCCCATCGAGATTTCGCGCGGCCCGGCCAATGGTCTGAATGAGTGACCGCGCGTCGCGCATGTAGCTTTCTTTATCGGCATCGAGGATCGCGATAAAGGCGACCTCCGGCAAATCCAGTCCCTCGCGGAGCAGGTTGATGCCCACCAGGACATCGAAGACACCAAGACGTAGATCCCGCAGGATCTCAACGCGGTCGAGGGTATCCACGTCGGAATGTAAGTAATTCACCCGGATGCCCATCTCCCGTAGATAGTCCGTGAGGTCCTCGGCCATTTTCTTTGTTAGGACCGTGACCAACGTCCGCTGCTTCCTGTCGACCCGCTTGCGGATCTCGCCCAGAAGATCGTCGATTTGGCCCTTGGTCGGGCGCACTTCCAGGGTTGGGTCGACGAGGCCGGTCGGCCGGATGATGACTTCGATGGTTTGCTGCGTGCGCTGCTCCTCATAGGGCCCCGGCGTGGCGGAGACATAGACCACTTGTTTTACCTTGGATTCCCACTCGGCAAACGTCAGCGGCCGGTTGTCGAGTGCGGACGGCAGTCGGAATCCATAATCGACCAGCGGGATCTTCCGGGACCGATCCCCGCCGTACATGCCGCCAATCTGCGGCACCCCGACGTGCGACTCGTCCACGATGATCAGCGTGTCCTCGGGGAGGAAGTCCATCAGCGTGTAGGGTTCCTGGCCCGGGCGCCGGCCGGTCAGGTGGCGCGAGTAGTTCTCGATTCCGGCGCAACTGCCGGTTTCCCGCATCATTTCGAGATCAAAATTTGTCCGCTGGCGAAGCCGTTGGGCTTCGAGCAGCTTGCCCTGGCCCTCGAACCAGGCCACGCGCTCCTCCAACTCAATGCCGATGGCGTCGATCGCGCGCAGGAGCTTTTCCCGGGGTGTCACGTAGTGCGTTGCCGGGAAAACCTGAAACGTATCGACGTCGCCGATGATCTCGCCCGTTAGCGGATCCAGTTGCACGATGCGCTCGACCTCGTCGCCGTTGAACTGGATGCGCGTCGCGATCTGGTCGTAGGACGGCTGGACGTCGACCGTGTCGCCGCGAACGCGAAACCGGGACCGGCCAAAGTCGACGTCGTTGCGCTGATACTGCAGATTGGTGAGCTTTCGCAGAAAAATATCCCGGCGAAAGCCCTGGCCGGCGTGGACCTCGATCGACTCGCCGAGATAATCCTCGGGCGAGCCGACCCCATAAATACACGAGACGCTGGCCACCACGATGACATCGCGGCGGGTCAGGAGGGCTCGAGTTGCCGACTGCCGTAGCCGGTCAATCTCGTCGTTGCGGGATGAGTCTTTTTCGATGTACGTATCGCTGCGCGGGATATAGGCCTCCGGCTGGTAGTAGTCGTAGTAGCTGACGAAGTACTCGACGGCATTCTGGGGAAAGAAGGATCGAAATTCGCTGCAGAGCTGGGCCGCCAGCGTCTTGTTGGGTGACATGACGAGCGTGGGCCGCTGGATTTCCTGGATCATCTGGGCGACGACCATGGTTTTGCCCGATCCCGTGACGCCCATCAGCGTTTGGTGCTTGAGGCGTCGTTCGATGCCCTCACCGAGCTTCCGGATAGCCTCCGGCTGGCCGCCGGCGGGCTCGAAGCCAGCCGTAAACGCAAATCTGGGCATCTCTCAATTGTATGGTCGCGCGGCCGCTAATTTAAACTCCCCCGGTCAGTCCGGAAGGGCGGCCTGGCGGGTTGGCGTCGTCAGTCTGCGCGCCGCCCGCGGCCTATCGGGCAACGCGGTTCGGCTGCTCGACCGCGACGCCGCCCCACCAGCCCGAATGAGGTCGTCAAGCAGATCGCGACTGAGGTCTCAGCCGGTCTGGCGGCGGGACGGTGGCCCAGGTGCCGTTATTGTCGCGCTTGAGCTGCCAGCCTTCCTCGTGCAGCATCCGGTGGTGCCGGCCGCAGACGAGGGCCAGATGGTCCAGCGGCGGCTGAAGGCGCGGTTGCTTTCGCGCAACGCGGCCTCCGCATCCTCCCGATGCTCGAACTCTGTTGCAATGGTCACGAAGTGCCCCGGATCGTGCACTTGCGCTTGGGCAAGCAGCGCCGACTCAGCCTTTTGGACCGCCGCGGTTCCGACGCGCTCCGCGGTGCGGGTCATGATCGCGACGTGCTCGTATCCCAACTCCCCGCGCGCAGATATTCGTGCTCGCCGGTTCATACTCGCGGCCGTCGCCCTTCTCGTTGTCGTAACCGGAGGTGCGGTTTACCGACACGTGACCTTCGGCACCGGGGATCCGACAGCGCTGCGACCCATATCCCCCATTGCGGCCGGGGGCCTTTCCCGGGGGGACACGTCACCGGGCGACGATCGATGCCACGCCGAATAGCTTTAAGGAGTTTCCGTTCCGGCCGGTCGGCAGCACCTCCGATGGCAAGCGGATCGTTGCCAAACCGATGCGGCAGGCCTACTTGGCTTTCTTCTTTGACCAGTCGCCGAGCTGTCCCGGGAAGTCCCATGGGAAGATGCGCTTCCACGGCGTTGCTGCGTTGGAGAGCGCGTCGGGAGCAAGTGGATCGGAACCCGCGTCCTCCCGCTGCCGCCTTTCGTCCCTGAGCTTTTGGCGCTTGAGCGATCGCCTAAGGCTCATAGCCGGCTAGTCTTCGACGGGCGTATGGCCCGGGTTGACCGTGCGCTTGCGCTCCAGGTAGGCGATCAACCCGAACAAGAGGGTGAGTCCCAGCAGCAGGCCGCCAAGCGCGTCGGAGAACCAGTGCCAGCCGAGGTAGATCACGGCGTAGCTCATCAGGGCGATGAGCACAACGAGCACCGGGCTCAGCCGCGAGCTGTCCCGGCCGAACAGCTCCCAACGCTCGGCGAGATAGAGAACCAAGCCGTAGGTCACCGTGGCGCGCAGCATGTGGCCGCTCGGGTAGGAGTAGGGCGCAACGTTGTGGCTGAAGGTCGGTAGGAAGTCGGGGAACCGGTTGAACGCCGAGCCCGGCCCACGGCTGACGATCGTCTTCTTGCCCAGATACTCGAGCGCCGACGCAAACAGGATGACCGCCGCCGGCACGACGGCCAGCAACCGCAAGCCGCGAAACAGGGCAATGCCAAGGAAGATGCCGACGACAAGAGTGACTTCGATACTGCCGAGATAAGCAAAGATGCCCAGGGCGATGTCCTGCCCGGTACTGCCGCGAGCCTGCAGCGCGTGCGTCACGCGCAGGTTCAGCGTGCCAAACGCCCCCAGTTTCACCAGGACCGTCACCATCACGAACGCGGCGAAGAACACGCCGGCCGTCACCAGCAGGCGACGGCTCAGCCTTGGCCAGCTCGGATGGATCAGCGCTGGCATTTGCGGCAATATACGGTGCCGCGGCCGGCCAGGCGCGTTCCCCGCAAGGGCGTCCCGCATGTTAGACAGGGCTCGCCGGCTCGCCCATAGACGAGCAGCCGCTCCTGGTTACTCCCGCGGGAACCAAAGGCGTCGACGTAATTGATGATCGACGAGCCTCGTGCCGCAATGCTGTTCTCCAGAACCTCCTGGATAGCCGAATACAGACCCCGCCGCTCCCGCGCGGTTAGACGGTGGGTCCAACGGCTAGGACGGATTCCAGCCCGAAAACATGCCTCGTCGGCATAGATATTGCCCACCCCGGCCAGGAACGACTGGTCCAGGAGGGCCGACTTCACCGGGCGTCGCCGACCTCGGATCAGCGCCTCGAACCCGGCCTCGGTGAGATCGCCGTGGATCGGCTCCGGGCCCAGCCGAGCCGGAAACGCCCGCGCGGCGATCAGCTCTTCCTGGGTGCCGACCAGGAGGCGCCCGAACTGACGCGGGTCGTCGTAGCGAAGCTCGGCTCCGCTGTCGAGCGTCGCCCGGAAATGCGTGTGCGTCACCGGCGTCTCCTCCGGCTCCCAGACACGCAGATGCCCTGTCATCCCCAGGTGTACGACGAAGCGCTGGCCCGGCGACTCGAGCGGCATCACGATGTACTTCCCCCGGCGTTCGACGGTCTGGATCGCCTGCCCCCGCAGCCGCTCAACCAGCTGCTCGGGCTGCGGATACCGAATGACCCGGGCAAGCGCGGCCCCGTCGCCGTTCAACGCGACCGACTCGATCCGCCGCCCGCTCAGCTGCGGCCGCAGGTCGCGGACGACGGTCTCAACTTCGGGAAGTTCGGGCAAGGGCTCCTAGGCCTGGGCGGCGACCACGCGGACCCGCTCCATGTCCTGCCAGTTCCGTCCGACCTTCAGATCGACCTGCAGGGGGACGTTCAAGGGATAGACGCCGGCCATCAGGTCCGGGACGACATCGATGAGCCGGTCGCGTTCGGCCGGCGTGACCTCGAAGACCAGCTCATCGTGCACCGTCAAGATCATCCGGCTGCTCAGCTGGTTCTCCCGCAGATAGCGATCGAGCCGGATCATCGACAGTTTCATGATGTCCGCCGCCGAGCCCTGCACCGGCATGTTGATCGCGATCCGTTCGGCACCCTGGCGCAGCATCCGGTTCGGTGACCGGATGTCCTGGATATAGCGCCGGCGATGGAGCAGCGTCTCGACGTAGCCCTGCTCGCGCGCCTGCATTTTGATCCCCTCGAGAAATTCGCGCACCCGGCTGTAGGCGCGGAAATACGCATCGATGAACACCCGCGCCTCTTCCGTTGACATGCCAGTGTCGCGGGCGAGCCCGAAATCGCTCAGGCCGTAGAACAGGCCGAAGTTGACGACCTTGGCCAGCCGTCGCTGGTTTGGGGTGACCTGCGCCTGCGGAATCGCGAAGACTTCCGCGGCAGTCCGCGCGTGGATATCCTCACCGCGCGCAAAGGCGTCGACCAGGACCGGATCGTCGGTCATGTGGGCAAGGACGCGGAGCTCGATCTGTGAGTAGTCGGCGGAGAGCACCACATCACCCTCGCGGCTGGGAATGAACGCGCGCCGAACTTTCTGTCCGTATTCCGTCCGGATCGGGATGTTCTGCAGGTTGGGATCCGACGATGAGAGGCGGCCGGTGGCGGCGACGGTCTGATTAAACGATGTATGGACCCGGTGCGTCCGCGGGTCGACCAGGAGCGGCAAGGCGTCGACGTAGGTGCCTTTCAGTTTGCTCAGCTGCCGGAACTCGAGGATCTTCGGCACGACCGGATGCTGGTCGCGTAAACCCTCGAGCACGTTCGCGTCCGTCGAGTAGCCGCTCTTCGTCTTGCGACCGCCGGGAAGGTCGAGATCCTCGAAGAGAAATCGGGCCAGCTGCTGCGGGGAGTTGACATTGATCGGTCCGTGCGCGACATCGGCGATTTCCCGCTCGAGCCGCTGCAGTTGCTCGTACAACTCGCGCGACACCTGCTGCAGGTACGGAATGTCGATGGCGACGCCGGCGATCTCGAGCTCGGCCAGGACCGGCACCAGCGGCATCTCCAGGTCGCGGAAGAGGGCGCCGTTGCCAAGCCGATCGAGCTCGGCGAGCAAACGCGGCGCCAGCGCCAGTAGGACGCGCATGCGGGACCCGTAATAGTTTGCGGCCCGGGCGATCTCCACCTGGTCGCAGGTGAGCGCCGCCTTGCCCGTTCCGAAGAGCGCTTCCGGCCCTTCGATCGCCTGGTGGAGCACGTCGGAGGCCAGCGCCTCCAGGCTGGGCGAGCGGATGCCCGAGTTGAGCAGGTAGGCGGCGATCAAGAGGTCGGCACGCAGGCCCTGCAGCTGGATCCCGTGCGCGCGCAACGCTAGCGTGTCGGCCTTCTGGTTCAGCCCGATCTTCAACGGTCGAGGACTGCTCAGGCTGCTGGAGAACCGCTCGAGCACGTTCCGAAGCTCGAGGCAGCGCTCCTGCTCGTGCGCGAGCGGGATATAGAACACCTGGTGCGCATCCAGCCCGATCACGAGCGCGGCAATCCGTCCCCGGCGCGGTGTGTCGTCGAGGGTGACCACCTGGAAGCCTGCCTGTTCCGCGGCGCCGAAGGCCGCAACGGCGCGGGCCAGCGAGGCCTCGTCGCGAACGAGGGTGACGGCTTCCGCAGTCGGGCTCTCGAGCGCCAGCGTCGTTTGCGCCGGATGCGAGCTCCCGGCGGCCGGCGGCGCGAGGATCGGCGGCGCCGCCATCGCGCTGCCATCCCGCCAGCTGTCCGGCACCCGCGCGGCGAGACTGCGGAACCCCAGGTCGGCGAGCAACGTGCGCACGGCGCCCGGGCGATAGTCCTGCGCCGATCCGTGGCTCAGGTCGAGCGTGATCTCGACGTCCTTGACGATGGTGGCCATCTTCTTGCTCAAGAGCGCCTGATCGCGATGCTCGCCGATCAAGCTTCTCACCCTGGGCGGCGTGACGCGCTCCCAGTTTTCGACCAGGGCCTCGACCGAGCCGAACTCCTGGATCAGCTTGATCGCCGTCTTCTCGCCGATGCCGCGGATCCCCGGGATGTTGTCCGAAGTGTCGCCGACGAGCCCCTTGAGGTCGACCGTCTGGACCGGCTCCAGGCCGTAGCGCTCCCGAACACGCTCCGGCGTATAGAGGATGGTCTCCGAAACGCCGCGCTTGCTGGTGAGGACGTTGACATCCTCGTTGACCAGTTGCAGGGCATCCAGGTCGCCGGTCACAATCGTGCTGTGCAGGCCGCGAGCGCGCGCTTGCGTGGCCAGGGTGCCGATCACATCATCGGCCTCGACACCCTTGACCTCGTAGATCGGGATCCCGAAGGCGCGCACGATGTCTCGCGTCAGGGGAAACTGCGGGCTCAGCTCGGGCGGTGTCGGGCGCCGGGTCGCCTTGTATTGCTCCAGCTCTTTGTGCCGGAAGGTCACCCCGCCCAGGTCGAAGGACGCCAGCACGTAATCCGGGTGCTCCTGCAGCGCCAGGAGCAGCATCGAAGTGAACCCGTAGGCGGCATTGACCATCCGGCCGTCCCGATCCGTCAGCGACGGGAGGGCGAAGAAGGCCCGATATACGAGGGAATGGCCGTCCAGCAGGATAAGCCGTTCCTTCTTTTGGGGTTCCGTCACCAATAGAGTTTAGTCAGCCCCAAAAAAACGCGATGGTAGGATAAGTTGGCATTGCGCTATGGCTAAATTCGTCGAAATGCAGGTCGATTCCATCCGGGTCCACATGCCGAGTGGTCAGCACGTCGTCATCCTCAAAGAGAAAGAGACGGATCGCTATTTACCCATCTGGATCGGGATCTACGAGGCCAACGCGATCGCGCTGAAGATCACCGGGATCACGCCGGAACGCCCGATCACCCACGACCTGCTGGCGACCATCCTGCAGAGTGCCGAACTCCGCCTGAAGAAGATCCAGGTGACCTCCCTGACCAACGAGGTGTTCTTTGCCCGCCTCTTCCTGGGCGTGAACGGAAAAGAAGTGGAGATCGACTCCAGGCCGAGCGACGCTATCGCCCTTGCGGTCCGGATGACCTGTCCGATCCTGGTCTCCCAGGACGTCCTGGAAAAGGCCGGCGTCTTCCCCGAAAAGGAAGAAGAGGATGACGACAAACTCTCCATCTTCAAAGAACTCATCAACAGCATGGACCTGCCCGACCTGGAAGGCCCGCCGCCGGACAAAAGCTAGGTCAGTTTCCGGTCAGCCGGATCGTGATGCTGGCTTGTAGGACCTGCCCCGAGCCATCCGGCGTGACCCAGGTCGCCACGAGCTGGTAATCGCCGGCTTTCGGTTGAGCCAGCGCGAGGTCGCCGAGCCGGTAACTCCCGCTAAAGACTGGCGCGCCGTTGTAGCTGCTGGCCCCCACCGGGTCGGCGAGCACCACGCCGGACCCTCCCTGCATCAACATGAGCCGCAGCCCCTGGCTGGCCGCGCCGGCGCTCGAGCTGGAGCCTTGCAAGATCACGCTGACCCTCATGACGCCACTCGTCGGGTAGGAGCCGGCGTCCGCCGCCACCGACAGCTGACGGGACGCCTGGGCGCGGTCCTGCACGGCGGCATGGTTGGAAAAGACCGTGCCCCCCTGCGCGTACGCCTGCTTGTCGAGCGCGGCCGGCGCCGGCGCGGCCGCCTGCTCGCCGCCCTGGCCCAAGCCGCCACTGATGTGGCTGCTGGTGCTCGAGGCGGTGGTCGATGGCCCGCCGCCCAGCAGACGCGTCCCGACGAGGGCGATCACGAGCACGGCCGCCGCCGCACTCCCCGCCCAGCCAGCTGCCCGGACCCAGCGGAACGGCGCGCCGGCGCGTTGCGGTACGGGAATCGAGAACGTGCGTGAGGGCGCTTCCATTGGCAGCGCCCGGATCGCCGCCACCGTCTGGCGGATGCCCTCGAGCCGCTCCCGGCAGCTCGAACAGGTCGCGACATGTGACTCCAGGTCGCTGCGGGCCGGCCCATCCACCTCGCCGTCAACGTAGGCGGACAGCTGCTCGAGGGTCGGCTCAGTCGCCATGGGCATCCTCCCGCCGGGCCGCACCAGGAAAGAGGTCCGGGTTGCGCTGCAGGTGCTCCTGCACCTGCGCCCGCGCCCGCGCGATCCGCGACTTGACCGTGCCCAGGGGCACGCCGGCGATCCGGGCGATCTCCTGGTAGGCCATGCCGTTGATATCGCGCAGCACCAGCGCGGTGCGCATATCCGGGTCGAGCGCCTCGATGCTCTCCCGGACCACACGGCCACGCTCGTTGGCCTCGGCTCGTTCCTGGGGATCCGGCATGGCCAGGCCGAGGCCCACGATCTTGCCACCCTGCTCCTCGTCGGGCATGACGCCGTAGCGGCGTCCGCGACGGAAGTGGTCGTAGCAGAGGTTGACCGCGATCTGGAACAGCCAGGACTTGAAGGGGGCGTCGCGCAAGCTGCGGATCTTCTCCCAGCCGCGCAGAAACGCCTCCTGCGTGATGTCGGCGGCATCCTCGCGGGAGCCGACCATCCGCAGCGCCATGTTGTAGAGCGGGACCTGGTATTGCACGATCAATTGGGAAAACGCCTCCCGATCGCCCTGGCGGGCCCGGCCGACCAGGTCACGATCGTCCATTTACTCGTTCCTGCCTTTAGACGGAAACATCTCTAAGAAGTTCCAACTGCCCGAGCTTCGTTATACTCGCGCCGTCCGCGCCGGAGTGTCGGAATGGTAGACGAGGACGCCTCAAAAGCGTCTGGGCGTAAGTCCGTGTGGGTTCGAGTCCCTCCTCCGGCAGATCCTCACGGCTACGCTGCGTCCAATTCAGTTGCAAGGATGGCTGCCTGCCGCCATACTTCCGGCGAAGCTGGCCTGAAGTGGAACCTTTGCCCCTCCGGCGGCGTCTAAAAAGATATGGCAGCCCGCAGCCGCCGCCTGCTCACTCGGATCGCCCTGGCGGCCCTGCTCGTGGCGGTCGGCCTTCCGGGCGCGACGATCGCCGCCGAGGCGGCGGCCAGCCCCATCAGCCTGACGGCCAAATTGGGCTACCAGGGCGTCTACAAGCTCCAGGAGTGGATGCCGGTCACGATCGAAGTCAAGAATTCCGGCCCTGATTTCACCGGCAGCCTCGAGATCGAGGCTGCCTTCACCGGACAACCCGGCCTGGCCAGCCCGGCCATTTACTCCACCACCCTGAGCCTGGCCGCGGGCGCGGCCAAGCACCTGCGGAGCTACGCCATCGTCAGCCCGGCGGGCGGCGTGACCCTGACGGTTCGTGTGCTGCAGGGCGGGCGGCTGATGGCGAGCCAGGCGGCGAGCAGCGGCACCCAGGTCCCGACCCTCATCGGAGTGCTGTCGGACGACCCGAGCGCGCTCGACGATCTGGCCGCGGTGCACCCCGCCGGGATCTCCGCCCATGTCGTGCACCTGTCACCGGAGGATCTCGCCCAGTCGGCGATCACCTTGCGCGCCTTCGATTTGCTCGTGATCGATGACTATGCGACCGACACGCTGACCAGCGGGCAGCGCACGGCGCTCGCGGATTTCGTGCGTAACGGTGGGGCGCTGCTGATCGGCACCGGGGCGTCCTGGCGAAAGACCCTGGCCGGTATTCCGGCCGAGCTCGTCACGGCGCGGCCCACCGGGACCGCCACTATCGCCACGAGCCAGGCCCTGGGCGGCCCGGCAACGCTCGAGATCGCGGCCGGCATCGCTGGCAGCCAGGCTGGGACCTGGCTGGCTGAGGCCTCCCACCCCTTGCTGATCGAAACTCCGGTTGGCAGCGGGTTGGTGACGCTGGCCACCTTTGACTGGAACCAGCCGGCCGTGGGCGCTGCGGTGGGCACCAAGGGCCTGCTCCGGCAGCTGCTGGTCCGCGACCTGTTCGCCTCGGCAGCCCAGCAGAACTTTCCGATCGGGGTCGGAGGCGGCGGGTTCAGCAGCCTCTATGGCGGTGCCGGCACCTCGATCAGTGAGCGCAGCAATGCGCTGAGCTCGGTGTTGGGCGACGTGCCGGCTCTCGATCTTCCCTCGCTCCAGCTGACCGGGTTGCTCGTCCTGCTGTACGTCCTCCTGGTTGGCCCGATCAATTACCTCGTCCTGGGCGCGATGCACCGCCGTGAGCTCTCCTGGGTCACGATCCCGCTGATCGCCGTGATCGTGGCCGGCGGCGCCTATGGGATCGGCGTTGGCACCAAGGGTCGATCGGTCCAGAGCAACCAGGTCGCCATCCTTCACCTGGCATCCGGCGGGGGCCACGCCTATCAGGAGACGTTTACCGGTATCATGGCGCCCACCCGTGGCGACTACCAGGTCAGCGCGGCGGGCGAAAGCCTCTTCATCAGCCCGCTGAGCGCCAACGGCAATTTTGGCGGCTCGTCGGGATCGACGCGCATCGATACGGCATCCAATGTGGTTACGCTGCAGGGTCTCACCGCCTTCAGCTTGCGCGGCTTCGCGACCGAAAGCATGACCCCAGCGCCCCAGCTCGTCGGACATCTCCAGCTCGTCAACGGACTATTGACCGGGCGCGTTGAAAACCATTCGTCGATCGCGTTCGACGATGCCGTCGTCCTCGCCGGCGACAGCTACCAGAAGCTCGGCGCGCTTACGCCGGGGGGCGCCGTCAGCATCAAGCTTGCGGTCAAGCCGGCCAACCCCTTCGGCGGTCAGCCGCTGTACACCCGCATTTATCCGAACGCCAGCTTCGGGCCGCCGCCGAATAATCCAAGCGCCGCTGACCGCCAGGGCCAGGCGCGCACGCAGATTCTCTCGCTCCTGCAACCCGGCCTCGGCTTCAAGGGGCCGGCCTCGATGGCCGTGCAACCGCTGGTCGTCGCCTGGTCGGAGCGGCCGATCCAGGAGGTGACGGTCAACGGCGCGCACCCACGGGCGACCGCCGAAACCGCCGTCGCGCTCTCGCTGCCAATCGATCAGCTGGGAGCCGGGTCTCTCCCCGCCGGGGCCGTGACCGGGCGGTTGGTGGACATCACCGGCGAGACGCAGGTCAACGGGCCGCCCGGAGTCTTCACGCTACAGAACGGGAGCGCGACCTATGAGTTCACCCCCACGCTCGAAACCGGTCGCCACCTGACGGCGGCGTCCGTGACTGTCTCCAATCCATTCGGCGCCAAGGTCATGCCGCCGGCCGCTAACGGGACGCCCGGCACGGCATCGCCGCAGGCGGACGTGTGGGATTGGTCCCGCGGCGCCTGGACAAGCATCACCTACCAGGACAACGGCATCACCGCGATTCCCGATGCGGCGATCAACCCGGTGTCCAACGCCGTCCGACTCCGAGTCACGGGGGCAAACGCCAGCATCACGTCCGGCGGAGCCTCGCTGACGGGGACCGTCCAGTGATCAGCGTCAGGGACCTGACCAAGGTCTACGGAAACCGTATCGCGCTCGACCGGGTGTCCTTTACCGTCCCGAAAGGCGAGATTTTCGGCTTCGTCGGCCCGAACGGCGCGGGCAAGACGACGACGATTCGGATCCTCGCGGCGCTGCTCGAGCCGAGCGGGGGCCAGGCCCTGATCGACGGGGCCGATGTCACCCAAGAACCAGATCTCGTGCACGAGCGGCTCGGCTACATGCCCGATTTCTTTGGTGTCTACGATCAATTGACGGTCTCCGAGTACCTGCACTTCTACGCCGCCTGCTACCGGCAGCCCCGGGAACGCCGGACAAAAATCGTCAACGATCTTCTCGAGCTCGTCGGGCTCCCCGACCGTCGCGACCAGGCCGTCGATTCCCTATCGCGCGGGCTCAAGCAACGCCTCTGCCTGGCGCGCGCGCTGGTGCACGACCCCGCGGTGCTTCTCCTTGATGAGCCGGCATCCGGGCTCGACCCCCGAGCGCGGGTCGAGATGCGCGAGATTCTCAAGACCCTGCAGGGTCTAGGTAAGACGATCGTGATCTCGAGCCACATCCTTCCCGAGCTCACCGAGCTCTGCAGCATGGTTGGAATCATCGACCATGGACGGATCCGGGCCACCGGCCCCGTGCACGACGTAATCGAGCGCCTGACCAGTGGCCGCCGCCTCCGCATCACCGTCATCGGTCGCCGCGAAGAGGCGGCCGCGATGCTCAAGTCGCTCCCGTCCGTCCACGAAGTGGAAGCGGTCGAGGGTGCGATTGAGGCCGCCTTCGAAGGCGACGAAACCACGGCCGCCGGAATCCTGCAGTCGATGATTGCCGCCGGCATCAAGGTTTTTGGATTCAATCAGATGGACAGCGACCTCGAGGACGCCTTTCTCAAGGCCACCTCAGACGAGGTCGGATGAGCGTCGTCAGCCGCGCGCTCTGGAACCCGATCATCGCCAAGGAGTTCCGATCACGGATGCGGACCTGGCGCTCCCCCGTGGCCATGACGGTCTATATCCTCCTCATCGGCGGGCTTGGATGGGCGATTTTTTCCGCCATGACGTTCTCGGCGCGGAATAGCTATGGCGGCGGACAATCGGCGAACTACGGCCAGGGTCTCTTCACCTATTTGGTCATCTTCCAGATGGTGCTCTTGACCTTCATCACGCCCGCCCTCACCGCCGGCGCCATCAGCAGCGAGCGCGAACACCAGACGATCGACCTCCTCTTCGTGACCCGGATCCCTCCCTTCTCGATCATCTGGGGCAAGCTGCTCGCCTCGATGTCCTTCGTCCTGTTGTTGCTCTTGCTCTCGGTACCGATCTTCAGCCTGGTCTTTCTTTTTGGTGGGATCGAGCTCGACCAGGTCCTGGCCGCCTTCCTGGTCACGGCCGTGACGGCATTAACGCTCGGCATCATCGGCATCGCCTGCTCGACGGCCTTCCGTCGTACGCTGCCGGCGACGGTTGCCGCCTACGGCGCCGCCCTCGTCTTGCTGGCGGGGACGCTGCTGTACGGTGTCCTTTTCCCGACCGACGTTGATCCCCAAGCGACCGCGGCGCCGGCTCCTCCGGCGATCATGTATCTCAGCCCCGTCATTCCCCTGATCACGATTGCCACCAATGGGCCGGTGGGCGGTTTGGGGATCCGCAACCAGGGCACCTTCCCGACCGGCGGCGGTGCGACGACCTGCTCCGCCAGCGCCTTTGGCGGGCCGCAGACTTGCTACTCGGTCGCGGTCCCGGTCGGTAAGGGCGGCGTCAGCAGCCTGAACAGCGCGGTTCAGCCGCCCAGCGGCACGGCCATTCCAAGCGGGCTCTTCCGTGGCTGGCAGTACTGGCAGGCCTCGGTCACCATGCAGCTCGTCATCTGCCTCATCGCGCTGCTGCTGAGCGCCGTGCTGTTACCGCCCGTTCGACGGTTGCCCTGGCGTAAGGCCCTGGTGTCCCGATGAGCGGGCTGGACCGTCTCGTCCGCGACCTGGGTCGCGCGGCCGGGCGCGCTCGCGCCGTGACCTATCTCGTCCACGCCCTGCTCGCCTCCGCGACCTGGCTCGCCCTGGTGCTCGGCGTGGCGCGGCTGATACCCGTCGACCGGCGACTCCAGATCGCCATCGCGGGCGTTCCTTTGATCCTGCTAGCTTGCGCCATCGCCTGGCTCGTGAGCCGGCCGAGCCCGCCCGTGTTGCTTTTGGTCGCCGACCTCCGGCTTGGCCTCAAGGAGCGCCTCTCGACGGCCTGGGAGCGGAGGGCCGCAACCGGGCCGCTCGACGGGCACCTGCGCCAGGACGCGCTCGGACATGCCGCCAGCCTCCGCCCGGGCGCCGCGTTTCCGGTTCGGATTGACCGCCGGGAAGGGGGCACGATCGCGGCGCTCGCCGTGATCGCCCTCGGGCTCGCCATCTTCCCGAACCCGATGGACCGGGTCCTCGCCCAACGGCAGGCCGACCGGGTCAGCCAGGCGCGCGCGGTGACGGCGGTGCAGGCAGCGCAAAAGAAAGTGGTGGCGCCGGCGAGTCCCGCGCCGGTCAGCCCCCAGGTCGTCAAGATTCTGCAGGACGCCCAGGCAACGATTCGCCAGGCCGACAGTCCACGGCAGGCGCTCGAAACCATCACACCGGCCGAGCAGAAGCTCCAGCAACTCAGCGATCCGCAAACGCCGGCGCGCAACAGTAGCGCGCAGAACCTCGCCAACGCGCTGAGCGCCACCAGCGCGGGACGAAGCGCCGGGCAGGCGCTCAGCGCGAGCCCGAAGCAGGGCGCCCAGTCGCTCCGCGATCTCGCCTCCCAGCTACAGAGCCTGTCGCCCAAGGACCAGCAGGAGCTCGCGAAAGCCCTTGCCAATGCCGCGCAGCACGCGCAAGACCCGGCGATGAGCAAATCGCTGCAGAACGCGTCGGACTCACTGAAGAAGGGCGACACGGCGGCGGCCTCGCAGGCCCTCAATGACACCGCGAGCCAGCTCGACTCCCTGCAGCAACAAAACGCCAATGACCAGGCGGTAGCCTCCGCCATCAACGGGCTCGAAGCCGCGCGGCAGGAGCTGGCCAGCCAGGCCGATCGGGATGCCACCCAGTCAGGACAGGCGGGTGCGGCCGCGAGCGAGGCCGCCAGCGCCTCGGCTCAGGCTCGTGCCAGCGGCTCAGGGAGCGGCAGCGGCTCCGGCACCGGGAGCGGCTCCGGGAGCGGCACAGGGTCCGGGGGCAGCGGCTCGGGGACCGGGACCGGCTCCGGCAGCGGCACAGGGTCCGGGGGCAGCGGCTCGGGGGCCGGGACCGGCTCCGGCAGCGGCAGCGGGTCCGCGGCCCAGAGCACGGAACGGATCTACGTTCCGGGCCAGCCGGTGCCCGGGCAGTCGGAGGACCAGCCGACACCGCTTGGCCCGGGCCAGGACGTTCCGCTCAGCCCCTACAACCAGGTCATCAACGCCTACCAGCAGGCGGCGCTCGACGCCGTGGACCAGAGTCTGATCCCGGGCAGCGACCGCGAGCTCGTCCGCCAGTACTTCTCGCAACTGGGCGAAAAATAGCGCCGCAAGGAGAATCATGATCGCCGAAGAACCGCGCGTCGACCCCACCAAAGTCACCGACCTGGCCCAGGCGCTGGAGACCGAGCTCGCGCGCCTGATCGTCGGCCAGAAAGAACTGCTTCGCAACACGGTCATCGCCCTGATCGCGGGCGGCCATGTGCTGCTCGAAGGCGTTCCCGGCCTGGGCAAGACCGTCCTGGTCCGCTCGCTCGGGCATGCGCTGACGTTGAGCTTCTCCCGCGTCCAGTTCACACCCGATCTGATGCCGGCCGACATCGTCGGGACGAACGTCATCCGGGAGGAGGACGGGCGGCGCGAGTTTCAGTACCAGCCGGGGCCCGTCTTTGCCAACCTGCTCCTGGCCGACGAGATCAACCGCGCCACGCCGAAGACCCAGAGCGCCCTGCTGGAGGCGATGCAGGAGCGGACGGTCACGGTCGGCACCGAGACCCGGCCACTTCCCGTCCCGTTCTTCGTGCTCGCGACGCAGAACCCGATCGAGCTCGAGGGGACCTATCCCCTGCCGGAGGCGCAGCTGGATCGGTTCTTCTTCAAAATCCTGGTGCCCTTTCCGAGCGAGAACGAGTTGCTTGAGATCGCGCGCCGCACCACCGGCGACTCGATGCCCACCCTGAAGCCGGTCGCCGACGCGGGGACGATCCTCGCCGCCCAGCGAGTCGCCCGGGAGGTCCCGGTCGCGGAGCACGTGCTGCGCTACGCCGGCCGGCTAATCAGCGCCACCCATCCCGATCGTACGGAAATCGACAACGTGAAGAAATACATTCGGTATGGCGCGAGCCCGCGCGGGATGCAGACGCTGATCCTGGCGGGGAAGGTGCGGGCCCTGCTCGAAGGCCGCTACAACGTCGCCTTCGAGGACCTCGCCGCAGTCGCCGCGCCGGCACTCCGGCACCGGATCTTTCTGCAGTTCGAGGCCGAGGCGGACGGCGTGACCGGCGATCGGGTCATCGCCGAGATCCTGGAGCGCACTGTCAAGGATCCGGCGAAACGGTAGGCATGGCGCCACCCTTGCTGGAGCCGGCCACGCTCCGCCGGCTCGAGGCGCTGGCGTTGCGGGTGCGGCGCGCGGTCAGTGGCCAGATGGGGGGCGAGCGTCGCTCCCGGCGCCGCGGCCGCTCGGTGGAGTTCGCCGACTTCCGGAACTACAGCCCGGGTGACGATTTCCGCCTGATCGATTGGAACGCTTACGCGCGCCTCGATCGCTTCATGCTCCGGCTGTTCGTCGCCGAGGAGGAGCTGCCGCTCAGTCTCTTCGTCGATCTCAGCGGCTCGATGGATTGGGGGACGCCCAACAAGGCGCTGGTCGCCAGGCAGCTGGCCGGGGCGATCGCGTTCGTCGCGCTGGCCGCCCTTGATCGGGTCCGGCTGACCGTCTTCGCCGACGCCCTGACGGCAGGCGGCGCGCCCTATCGCGGCCGCCGCGCGGCGCCCGAGCTGTTCGCGCGGCTGCAGTCGTTCCCGGTCGGCGGGGTGACCGATTACGCGCGCCTGACCTGGCCGATCGCTCGGCAGCGCCCCGGGATGAGCGTGCTCATCAGCGACGGCCTCGGCGAGGCCGCCATCGACCCGGCGATTGCGGCCCTGCAGCGGGCGCGCCAGGAAGGCGCGGTGCTCCAGCTCCTCGCCCCCCAGGAGATCGCGCCGGACTGGTCCGGGGATGCCCGCCTGCGGGACGCTGAGTCCGGGATCGAACGCGAATTCACCGCGACCCCGCTGACCCAGGCCGCCTATCTGAAAGCCCTCGCCCGGCGCAGCAACGAGATCGAGCAGGCGGCGCACCGACGCGGCCTCCGCTTCGCGCGTCTCTCGACCGACCAGCCGCTGGAGGACATGGTGGCGCGGACACTGCGGCAGGTCGGTCTGCTCCGATGACGCTCCTGGCACCGGCCGCCGCCGTTTTCGCGATCACCTTGCCGGCCATCGTCGCCCTGTACTTCTTGCGAATCCGGCGCCCAACCCGGGTGGTGCCGGCCCTGCACCTGTGGCCCGATCAGATCCGAGACCGTCAGGCCAACGTGCCCTGGCAGCGGCTGCGGCCGAGCTGGCTCCTGCTGCTGCAACTCCTCGCGGCCGCCGCCCTGGTCGCCGCGGCGATTCAGCCCGTCCTGCCCGCCAGCGCCACCCTCGCGCGCCACAGCATCATGCTGCTCGACGCCTCGGCCTCGATGCAGGCAACCGATGTCTCGCCTTCCCGATTTGGCGAGGCGAAGCGCCAGGTCGCCGCCATCATCGACCAGCTCGGACCCGCCGACCGGCTGACGCTGATCGTCGTCGCCCCAACCTCCCGCATCGCCGCCTCCGCGGTCGGCGACCGGGAGACGCTCCACCGGGCGCTGGACGCGATCACCGCGAGCAACGGGACGGCTGACCTCTCCGCGGCGCTGGCCCTCGCATCGGGTCTTGTTCGCGCGGGCGATGATGCGCGCGCCTATCTTTACAGTGACGGCATCGTCGACCCCCTGCGGGCGGCCTTCGGCGCCGGCCTCCCGTTTCCGGTTGAATACCACCGCGTTGGCGTCTCCGGGGAGAACGTCGCGCTGACCTCGCTCACGGTCCGCACCAGCGCCCAGAACCGCGCCGCCACGCTGCACGTCCAGAACTACGGCCAACAGGCGCGCACAGTCAGCATCGAGTGGCGCGCGGACGGCCGGCTGATCGATGTGCGCCCCGTCTTGCTCAAGGGCGGACAGGCGCAGGACCTGGCGTTCCCGGTCGCGGCCGACGCCAGTACTGTGAGCGCCCGGATCGTGGGCGGCGACATCTTCGCGCTCGACGACGCCGCCACGGCGGTGGCGCGGACCCCGCGTGCCTTCCGCGTCCTGCTGGTGACGCCCGGCAACGTCTTCCTCGAGCAAGCGCTCCGGCTTCGGTCCGACCTGCAGCTGGATGTGATCGCGCCCGCCGCCTACCGGCCCGGCGGCGCCTATGCCATGACGGTCTTCGATCGGTTCGAACCGACCGTCCTTCCGGTGAGCCCGTTGATCGTGCTCGACCCACCCCCCGGCCGCGCGCTGGCTGGTGGCACCGCCGTGGGCGTCGGCCGCGTGCGGGCCGGCGATGCCGGCGATCCCCTGCTCGCCAATGTCGACCTGCAGGATGTCCATGTCGCGCGCAGCCAGGATTTGCGCGCCTCCGCCTTCGGTCGGGCGCTGCTCACCAGCCTGCAAACGCCGCTGGTGCTGGTTCGGGACGAGCCCTACCGGCAGGTGCTGATCGGCTTCGACCTGCATGAGTCGGACCTGCCGCTGCGAATCGCGTTCCCGATCCTGATGCAGAACCTGAGCGAGTGGATGCTGCCGTCGAGCGTGCCCAGTCGGAGCGTCCAGCCCGATCAGGCCGTCACGCTGGTCCCCGACGCGGCCGCCACGTCCCTGACCGTGACCCGTCCGGATGGCAGCCACCGCTCCCTGGCGCCGGGAGCGATCGCCAGCTTCGCCGACACTGACCTGACCGGCGTCTACACCGTCGACCAGGTTGTGGCCGGCAAGACGAACCGCTCCTGGTTCAGCGTCAATTTGTTCTCCGCCACGGTGTCCCAGCTGAAGCCGCCGGACCGGCTGACCCTCCCCCCGACCCGGACGACCGGTGCGCTCCATCCCGCCCACCATGGACAGCTCGAGATCTGGCCCTGGATCGCGCTCGCCGCGCTCGGCCTGATCGCCACGGAGTGGCTGGCCTTCCACCGTGGGCTTTGAGCTCACCCGCCCCCTCTTGCTGGGGGCGGGCATCCTGGCGCTGGCGATCATCGTCGCCACCTGGCTGCGGCTCCCACCACCGCTGCCGCCCCGCCGCGCCCGGATCTCGCTCGTCATCCGGGCACTGATCGTCCTGCTGCTGACCGCCTCCCTGGCCGGCGCCCAACTTCAGACGACCCCCGCCGCGCAGTCGGTGATGGTGGCGGCGGACCTGTCCGCCAGCGTCCAGAGCGCCCTCGATCGCGAGGCGATCACGGTGCGCGCCATCCTGGCGGCGCGCCACGGCGACGATCAGGCCGGAGTCCTGAGCTACGGCCGCGACCCACAGGTCGAGGTCGGGGTCGGCGCCGACCCGCAATTTCGCGAGTTCCAGAGCCAGCCCAACCCGCATTACACCGACATCGCCACCGCGCTGCGGCTGGCCGGATCGATCCTGCCCGTCGATCGCCGCCGGCATATCGTGCTGGTCTCGGATGGGCGCGCGAATCTCGGCGACGCGGTCGGGGAGGCGCGGCTGCTTCAGGCCGAGGGGGTGCGTGTCGACACGGTTCCCCTCCAGGTCCCGATTGGGGTCGAGGCGTACGTCGACCGGCTGAGCGCGCCGCGAGGGCTGGCCCAGGGCGAGCAAGCCACGGTCGGCGCGATCATTGTCAGCAACACCGCGACGCCGGCCACCGTGCGCTGGTATCTCGATCGCACGCTGATCAGCACCGTCAACCTCGATCTCCCGGTCGGCGAGACGACCGTGAGCCAGCTGGTCCGGCCCGCCGACCCGGGATTCCACGCCGTCCGGGTCGTGATCGACCCGGTCAAAGATACGTACGCGGAGAACAACCTCGGCGAGGCGCTGATCCAGGTGGTCGGACCGCCACGCGTCCTGGTCGTCGAGGCGACGCCCGGGGACGCTCGCAGCCTCGAGTCGGCCCTCCACTCCACCGGGATCACCAGCACCACGGTCGGACCGGCGGCGCTGCCCCGCTCGGCCGCCGACCTCGCCGCCTACCAGGCGGTCGTCCTCGTCAATCTCTCGGCCAGCAGCCTCGGCCCGGACGCGATGAGCCTGCTGCAGGCGTCGGTGCGTGACCTCGGGATGGGCCTGGTGGTGATCGGCGGAAGCGACAGTTACGGCCCGGGTGGCTACGCCGGGACGGCGCTCGAGACCGCCCTCCCGGTGCAGATCGAGTTGCCCCAGGACATGCAGAAGCCGCCCGTCGCTGTCATGCTGGTCCTGGAATCGAGCGAAAGCGGCCAGGGTGACCAGATCGTGCGCGGCGCGGCCGACGCGGTGATCGACCAGCTGACGCCAAAAGACAAGGTCGGCGTCACCAATGGCGCCATGGGCAACGTCGTGGTGCCGCTCGGTCCGCTCAGCGACAAGGCCAAGGTCAAGGCGCAGATCAACGCGATGACCCTGGGTGACCCCCCGAGCTACAGCCCCGACCTCAACGCCGCGGACCAGGCCCTGAGCCACACGACGGCGTCGATCAAGCACATCATCCTGCTCGGCGACGGCGACGCCGCGGATAACTACCAGCCGGTGATCGACCGGATCCACGGGCACGGCATCACCGTGTCGACCGTCGCCATCGGGGCCAACGGCGCCGACGCCGCCGGCCTGCAGGCGATGGCGGGCTGGGGCCACGGTCGCTTCTATCAGAGCAACAGCCTGAGCGACGTGCCCCAGATCTTCCTCAAGGAAACGCGCGAGGCGCTGAAACCATGGATCGTCGAGGGCGCGATTGCGCCGCGGCTCAGCTCGCTCGCCAATGTCCTGCCGGGCATCCCGCTCACCGGCTTCCCGGCGTTGACCGGCTACATCGCGACCACGCCCCGCGCGGCTGCCGACATCGTCCTCAAGAGCCCGCAGGGCGATCCCCTGCTGGCCAGCTGGCAGTACGGGCTCGGCCGGGTGGTGGCGTGGACCAGCGATGCGCAGGGGCGCTGGACCGCGGATCTCTTACGCTGGCCGTCGGCCAACCTCTTCTTCGGCGACATGATCCGCTACAGCCTGCCCCAGCCGGGTGACCCCGCGCTCCAGGTCGAGACCCAGGTCCAGGGTGACCACACCCACCTGCTGGTGACCGCGCTACCGATTTCGGGGGCGACGGTCACCGTCAGTGCCGTGACGCCCGACCTCGCCGACCGGCAGCTGCCGCTGGCGCCGACCGGTCCCGGGCGCTTCGAAGGCGATCTCCCCACCGACCAGGTCGGGAGCTACCTGCTGCATGTGACCGAGTCGGCCGGCGGCGTCGTCGCGCACACCAACACGACCGGCCTGGTCGTCCCCTACTCCCCCGAGTACCGTGACCTCGGCACCGACCTGGCCACGCTGCGCGCCATCGCCCGGGCCGGCGGCGGGGTGGTCCTGACCGACCTCGCTCAGGTCTTCAGGGTCCCCGTCCCCAGCGTCCAGGCGTCGCAACCCATCGCCGAGGTCCTCCTCGTGCTCGCCATCCTCCTGTTCCCGATCGACGTCGCCCTCCGCCGGCTGATCTTCCGGCTCGAGGATGCCCCGGCCTGGCGGGCGGCGATGCAGCCGGCGGCGACGCCGGTTGCGCCGGCTCCGGTGGAGGCGACCGTCACCCGCCTCCGTGAGCGCGTCGCCGACGTCCGGGCCGCCCGTGCCGCGCGGCCGCCAACGCCACCGAAGCCACCCGACGACCCGACCGGCGAGCTGCTCGCCCGTCGCCGCCGCCGCTGATGCCCGTAGACTAGCGACCGATGTTCCCTGGTGCTTCGCTGGTCGCCACCATCATCTATCTGTTCATCCTGCTGATCATCGTGCGCGTCATCCTTTCGTACTTTCCGGGGATGCTGTACACGGAATTCGGCCGGATCCTGACCCGCGCCACCGATTGGTTCCTCGATCCGATCCGCCGCGTGCTGCCGCCGCTGGGCGGCATGGACTTCTCCCCCTTTGTCGGCATCCTGCTGCTCTACGCGCTGCGGGCGCTGATCATCTCGGGCGACATCGTCGGGGCGGTCTACGGGATCGTGGAGAGCGTGCTGCAGCTGCTGATCCTGATCCTGCTGATCCGCATCCTGTTCTCGTTCTTTAAGATGGACCCCTGGCATCCGCTGGTGCAGATGGTGGTTCGTCTCTCGGAGCCCTTTGCCCGCCCCTTCCGAGGCCGGCTGCCCAAGCGCTCGGGCCAGTTCGACTGGGCCCCGGTGGCGGCCGGGGTCAGCCTGGTGATCGTCCTGATCGTCGTGTACCAGCTGCAGGCGCTGACGCCGCGGATCGGTCTGGGCTAGACCGAGGATCCCGCCAGGACGCGAACCGGCCGGCCGCTCGGCTGCCGTTCGGGGGCGCGGCGGCGAATGACCTCCAGGCGCCACACCGGCCGCTGAAAGAGGGCGTCGATCTCCCGCTGGGCACGGTCGCCCGCCGGCCCGCCGGCCTGGACGCGGAATTTCTCGCCCAGATCCATCTCGACGACCTGGTCGTCGCGCTGCAGGTGCAGGACGACCCGATCCGGCCCGGCGCAAGCGCCCAAAATCTCCTGCAAGGCGGCCATCTGCTGGGGCGTCGCCTCGGCCGGTAGGTCTAGGTGGACCACCTGGTTGCGGACCCAGGTTTCGTGGCCGGCGTCATCGAACGCCAGGATGTCATCGGCGATCACCTTGGCGGCCTCGGCGCGCTCCTCGTCGTCGCCACCGACCGTCCGCGCATCAACCTTGCCGCGCACGATGACGATCGCATCCGAGAGCAGCAGATGACGGCGCTCCTCAAAGAGCCGGGGGAACACGATCACCTCGATGGTGGCGGTCAGGTCTTCCAGCTGGACGAAGGCCATCGCCTTCCCGGCGCGGGTGATGATCGGGCGCACCGACTTGATGACGCCGCCGAGGCGGACTTCAAAATCTTCCATGTCTGGCGTGACCTGGTTGGCGTAGGTGTCCACCCTGGCGTGCATCTCCTGCTCGATCCGGCGCAGCGGATGATCCGAGAGGTAGAGGCCGAGCAACTCCTTCTCGCCGCGAAGGCGCTCTTCCTGCGGCATCTCGGGCATCACCGAGACCAGCCCCGCCGTGGGATCGTCCATCTCGTCGGCGTCCGGCAGCATGCCGAACAGCGAGGTCTGCCCGCTCTCGCGCTCATTGATGATCTGGGACGCGCGGTCGACGACTCGATCGATGCTCGCCAGTAGCCGGCCCCGCTCGCCGAGCGCGTCGCAGGCGCCCGACTGGACCAGGCTCTCGAGGACGCGCTTGTTGAGCTCGCGGGGATCGACCCGCACGCAGAGACCGAGGAGCGATTTGAACGGGCCGCGTTCGCGACGTTCGTTGAGCAGGATCTCAACCCCGCGGCCGCCCACGTTCTTGATGACGGCCAGCCCATAGCTGATCTTTCCGTCCTGGACCGAGAAGCCCGCGTCGGAGCGGTTGACGTCAGGCGGCAGCACCTCGATACCACGCGCATGACAATCGAGGACCGCGGCTGCCACCCTGTCGTAGTTGCCGGCCTCGTTATTGAGCAGCGCCGCCAGGTACTCGAGTGGATAGTTGGCCTTGAGGTAGGCGGTCTGGTAGGAGATGACCGCGTAGGCCGCGCTGTGCGACTTGTTGAAGCCGTAGCCGGCGAAGAACGCCATCAGGTCGAAGATCTCGGTCGCCTTCGCCTCGGTCACTCCTCGGTCGCCGGCGCCGGTGATGAACTTGACGCGCATCTTGGCCATCTCTTCTTTCTTTTTCTTGCCCATCGCGGCGCGCAGGACATCCGCCTCGCCCAGCGTGAAGCCGGCCAGCTGCGAGGCGATCTGCATCACCTGCTCCTGGTAGACGATGACCCCGTAGGTCTCCTTGAGGATCGGTTCGAGCGCCGGGTGTGGATAGACGATCTCCCGATCGCCGTGCTTGCATTTCACGAACTGGTCCACCAGGCCGCCTTCAAGCGGCCCCGGCCTAAAGAGCGCATTCGCGGCGATGATGTCCTCGAAGCTTGTCGGGCGCATGTCCTGCAAGAGCCGCCGGAGGCCCGCGGACTCCAGCTGGAAGATGCCATTCGTATCGCCCGCCTGCAGAAGCCGGAACGTGGCGGGATCGTTCCAGGGGATCGTGGCGAGGTCGAGGGTCAGGCCGCGGGTCTGGCGCAGGTTCGCGAGGCAGTCTTCGATGATCGACAGGTTGCGGAGCCCCAGGAAGTCCATCTTGAGCAACCCGATCTTCTGGACCGCGTTCATCTCGTACTGGGTCATGACCGCCCGCTTCTCCTGGCCGTTCTTGTCGCCCCGCGTGATGCTCGCCTGGAGCGGCACATAACGCTGCAGCGGCTCCGGCGTGATCACGATGCCGGCGGCGTGGGTCGAGGCATGGCGGGCAAGCCCTTCCAGCTTGCGCGCGTTCTTCAGCAGGGGCGCGAAGGCCGGATCCTGCTCCGCCGCCGCCAGCTCGGGGACCATGCGGATCGCCTTGTCGATCGTCATGCCCAGGGTTGGCGGCACCAGCTTGGCCAGGCGGTCGACCTCGCGAAGCGGGACGTCAAGCGCCCGACCGACATCCCGGATCACGGCGCGGGCCTTCATCGTGCCGAAGGTGATGATCTGGGCGACGTGGTCCTGGCCGTAGCGCCGGCCCACGTAGTCGATGACGCGGTCGCGATTGCGGTCGTCGAAGTCGATGTCGATGTCCGGCATGGAGATGCGCTCCCGGTTGAGGAAGCGCTCGAAGATCAGGCCATGCTGCAGCGGGTCCAGCGAGGTGATGCCGAGCGCGTACGACACGATGCTGCCGGCGGCCGAGCCGCGTCCCGGTCCCACCGCCACCCCGTTCTCTCTCGCGTACTGGATGAAGTCGCTCACGATCAGGAAATAGGCGGCATAGCCCATCGGCTCGATGACCCCCATCTCCATCTCGAACCGATCGCGGACCGCCGGCGTGAGATCCGCATAGCGCCGGCGCAGGCCCTCCTCCGCCAGTGTCCGCAGGTAGCGCTCCGCGGTCTGGCCCGCTGGCACGTCGAACTTCGGCAGTAGCGACCGCGTCTCGAGCTTGAGGTCGCAGCGCTCGGCGATCCGCACCGTGTTCGCGACCGCCTCGGGAAAGTCCTTGAACCGTTCGGCCATCTCGGCCGGCGTCTTCAGATAGAACTCGTCGTTGTGAAAGCGCATGCGCTTGGTGTCCGGCACGATCGTCCCGGTCTGCAGGCAGAGCAGGATGTCGTGCGCCTCGGCATCGTCCTGTCTCGTGTAGTGCGAGTCGTTGGTGGCCACGAGCGGGATCCCGGTGCGTGCCGAGAGGCGGGCGATGCCCTCGTTGACCTGCGCCTGCTCCGGCATGCCGTGGTCCTGGATCTCGAGGAAGTAGTCGTCGCCGAAGATCTGCTGGTAGTCCCGGGCCGCCTGCTCCGCCCCGGCGTCGTCCCCGGCGAGGAGCCGGGCCGCCACCTCGCCGCCAAGGCAGCCGGAGAGCGCGATCAGGCCATCCGCGTGCTCGGCCAGCAGCGCCTTGTCGATGCGCGGCTTGTAGTAGTAGCCCTCAAGGTGCGCCCGGCTGGAGAGGACGATCAGGTTGCGGTAGCCGACCAGGTTCTTGACCAGCAGGATCAGGTGGTGCGGATCGCGGTCGGCGCGGCCCTCCTTTTGATGCATCGATCGCGTCGCGACGTACATCTCCTGGCCGATGATCGGATTGATCCCCGCCGCCCGACACTGGAGGTAGAAGTCGACCGCCCCATAGAGGACCCCGTGGTCGGTCAGCGCGATGGCCGGCATCCCGGTCTCGGCGGCGTGGCGGACCATGTCCGAAATCCGGCTCTCCCCGTCGAGGAGGCTATATTCGGAGTGCGTATGGAGATGAACGAAACTCATGCGCTGCGGTCGAGGCGCGCGACGACTTCCATGTGATAGGTCTGCGGAAACATATCGACGAGCGCCACCTCCCTCAGGGTATAGCCTCCGGCCGCGCACAGACGTTCTAGATCGCGGGCCAGCGTGGATGGCTCGCAGGACACATAGATGATGCGGGCCGGCGACGCCTTGAGCATCGCCTCGACGGCGGCCGGGAGGCAGCCGGCGCGAGGCGGATCGAGCACCAGGACATCGATCGGCGAGTCGATTCGCGCCATCGTCTCCTCGACCCGGCCGCGCAGGTAGCGGACGTTGTCGACACCGTTCAGCTGCATGTTCAGCTCGCCCAGGCGCACCGCGTATGGGCTCCCTTCGAGGCAGATGACCGATCCGGCCCTGGCCGCGAGGCGCGCGCTGAGCATGCCGATGCCGGCATAGGCATCGACGACCAGGTCGCGGCGCTCCGGCGCGGCCAGGGCGATCGCGCGCGCGTAAAGCACGTCACGCTGGCGGGCGTTGACCTGGACGAAGGCCTCCGGCCGCACCCGGAAGTGCCGGCCGTCGTCGATGATGCCCACGGAGTCGTCATTGAGGTTGAGCTCCGGGACCCCGCCGGCCGCCCGCAGGCCGAACCCGGGATCGGCCGAGCCGGGCGGATACGGAGCCCAGAGGAGATCGCTCGTCCCCGGTGCCCAGGTGAACTGCAGCGCCGTCACCCGGGACGCGTCCTTGTGCTCGGCCGCGCGAGCGAAGGCGGGCAGCGCGCGCTCGATTACCTCGGCGTGGATCAGGCAGGCGTCGATCGGCAGCGTCTGGTAGGTGTGCTTGCGAAAGAAGCCGAGGCTGACCTCGCCACCGCGCCGCAGGACATGGAACTCTCCACGCAGCCGGTAGCGCCACGGATCCGCCATCCCGAGGACCTCGATCCGGTCGATCGGGACGTCCAGGTGAGCCCGGCCCAGCTGGCGCCAGAGCACGAGGCGCTTCTGGGCCAGCTGCTCGGCGTAGTCGAGGTGCTGCAGCTGGCAGCCGCCGCAGCCCGCCCTGAAATACGGGCAGGGTGGGTCGACGCGGGTAACGGCCGCGTCCAGCACCGTCGTCGCCTGGGCGCGCCAGAAGTCCTTGCGGCGATGGGTGACCTCCGCCTCGACGGTCTCGCCGGGCAGCGCACCCTCCACGAAGACCACCCGGCCGTCGATGCGGGCGACCGCCGCCCCACCATGGGCGAGCTCGCCGACCGTCAGCTGCACTAGCTGATTTTCTCGCGGAGGAGGGCGGTCAGCCGTTCCGGGTTGGCGCGACCCCGGGAGAGCTTCATCGCCTGGCCCATGAGGAACATCAGCGCCGGCTGCTTGCCGGCTTTAAAGTCACTGACCGACTTTGGATTCTGCGCGATCACCTGGTCGACGATCGCCTCCAGCTCGGAGTCACCGCTGATCTGCCGCGTGCGCCTGGCCGCATCGAGGGTCGGGGCTGGATCCGCCGCCCGATACATCTCGTCAAAGGACTGCTTCGCCATCTTGCCGCTGATGACGCCCGACTCGACCAGCGCGATCAGCTGCTGGAGATGGGCCGGCTTGATGGCCGAGTCCTGGATCTCCTTGTGATCGGCATTGAGGAAGCGGCTGAAGTCGCCGAGGATCCAGTTGGCCGCGGCCTTGGCTGGAGCGCCGAGCTGGACGGCTTCCTCGAAGTACTCGGCCATCGGCTTGGATGAGGTCAGCACCGAGGCGTCGTAGGCGGAGAGGCCGAAGTCGGCGACCAGCCGGTCACGCCGCGCCGCGGGGAGCTCGGGGAGACTGGCCTTGATCTCGGCCACCCATGCCCGGCTGACCTCCAGCGGCGGCAGGTCCGGCTCCGGAAAGTAGCGGTAGTCTTCGGCGAATTCCTTGCTTCGCTGCGAGACAGTCAGGCCCCGACCATCGTTCCAACCGCGCGTTTCCTGGGCGAGCCGGCCGCCGGCGTCGAGCACCTCGGTCTGCCGCCCGATCTCGTACTCGATCGCGCGGTGAATCGCTCGGAACGAGTTCATGTTCTTGACCTCGACCTTGGTGCCGAACTCCTGCTGCCCGGGCGGTCGCAAAGAGACGTTGGCGTCGCACCGCAGCTGGCCTGACTCCATGTTCCCGTCATTGACGCCGATGTACTGGAGAATGGCGCGCAAGCGCACGACGTACTCGCGCGCTTCGTCGGCACTGCGGAGGTCCGGCTCGGAGACGATTTCCATCAGCGGCACCCCGGCGCGATTGAGATTGACCAGCGACGACTGCGCCTGCTCGATATCGCCGGCGTGGAGCAGCTTGCCCGTGTCTTCTTCGAGGTGGACGCGGGTGATGCCGCACCGGCCGGGCACGCCCTTGAGATCGAACTCCAGGTAGCCGTTGCGGCTGAAGGGCAGGTCGTACTGCGAGATCTGGTAGCCCTTGGGCAGGTCTGGATAGAAGTAATTCTTGCGATCGAACTTGGAAAACTCCGGGATCTCGCAGTGCAGCGCGATCGCGGTCCGGATCGTCGCCTCGACCGCCTTCTTATTGATCACCGGCAGCGCGCCCGGAAGGGCGAGGCACACCGGGCAGGTGTTCGCGTTGGGCGCCGCCACCAGGTAGTCCGTCGAGCAGCCGCAGAACATCTTGCTCTCGGTCTTGATCTGGGCGTGGACTTCGAGCCCGACGACAACTTCGTATTTTGTGGCGATCATGCGGCGGCTCCGATCAGCGGCGAGCGGGCGCGGTGGAAGTCGGTCGCCGACTCAAACGCATAGGCGACCCGCAACGCGACGTCCTCACGGAAGCCGGGCGCAATCACCTGCAGGCCGATCGGCAGGTTCCCGGCGAGCCCGCAGGGAATCGAGATACCGCAGACATTTCCGAGGTTGGCCGGGATGGTAATGATGTCGTTCAAGTACATGGCGACCGGGTCCTGAGTTTTGGCACCGAGGGGAAACGCCACCGTCGGCGAGGTTGCGCCGAGCAGGGCGTCGACTTTCTCAAAGGCGCGCTTGAAGTCCTCGATGATCAGGGTGCGGACTTTCTGCGCTTTCAGGTAGAAGGCGTCGTAGTAGCCTGAACTCAACGCGTACGTCCCGAGCATGATGCGGCGCTTGACCTCGGCGCCAAAGCCCTGCTGGCGCGTCAGCTCGTACTCCTCGATGACGTTGCGGCCGCCCTCGGCCTGGAGGCCGTACCGGACGCCGTCGTACCGGGCCAGGTTCGAGCTCGCCTCGGCCGGCGCGATGATGTAGTAGGCGGGTAAGGCGACGTCGCTATGCGGCAGGCTGACCTCCTCGATGGTGGCCCCCAATCGCTCATAGACGGCAATCGCGTCGCGCACCGCCTGCTCGACCGCCGGTTCCATGCCGGCGACGAAGTACTCCTTCGGGACCCCCAGGCGCATCCCGTGCACGCCGCCCTCGAGGCTCGCGAGATAGTTCGGGACGGGATGCACGGAGCTGGTCGAATCCCGCGAATCCGGTCCGGCGATCGCCTGGAGCAGGATCGCGCAATCGCTCACGTCCCGGGTGATCGGGCCGACCTGGTCGAGCGAGGAGGCAAAGGCGATCAGGCCGTAGCGGCTGACCCGTCCGTAAGTCGGCTTCATGCCGACCGTCCCGGTCAGGGCCGCGGGCTGGCGGATCGAGCCGCCCGTGTCACTGCCCAGCGCGGCCACCGCTTCGCCGGAGGCGACCGCGGCCGCGGAGCCGCCGCTCGAGCCTCCCGGGACGCGATCGAGGTCCCAGGGGTTGTGGACGGGCCGGAACCCGGAGTTCTCGTTGGACGACCCCATCGCGAACTCGTCGCAGTTCGTCTTCCCCAGGAAGACGGCGCCCTCCTTCGCCAGCTTCTCCACCACGGTCGCGCTATAGGGCGGCACGAAGCCGTCCAGGATCTTGGATCCCGCGGTCGTCGTCACCCCCTCGACGCACAGGACGTCTTTTAAGGCAATCGGAATTCCGGTGAGCGGTCGGATCCGGCGGCCTTCTTTGATCCGCGTGTCGGCCTCGCGCGCCTGGCGCAACGCCAGGTCCCGAGTCACGGCCAGGTACGCGTGGGTCTGCCGCCCCACCGCATCGATCTGTCCGAGCACGGATTCGGTCAGCTCAAGCGCGGAGATCTCGTGGTCGACGAGCATCTGGTGCAGCTCGCGGATCGTCCGCGCGAAGGGCGTCACTCCTGGATCGCCTTGACCTTGAAATAGCCGTCTTCGACACTCGGGGCGTTCCGCAGCGCCGCCTCGATCGAGAGCGAAGGCTGGCGGACGTCGTCGCGCATGACGTTACGCTGCTCGAGCGGATGCGCCGTCGCCGGAACGCGGGAGGTATCGGCCCGGTTGAGCACCTCGATGTGCGTCAGGATGTTACGCAGCTGATCGCGGAAGCGGGTGACCTCCTCCGGCGTGATCCCCAGGCGCGCCAGCCGCGCGACATGGCGTACTTCATCGGAGGTGAGCTCGGGCTCGGATTCGGGCAAGGTAAATAGATTATCGCGGGAGCGGGGTTGGGTCAGGCCGTCAGGGCGTTCGGACCGCTCGTGAGCGCTACGGTCTTGAGCTGGCCGGCGCGGGCGCGCAGCCATGGGCCGAGTGGCGCCGCCGCGGCCGGCCGGCTGATGTGGTAGCCCTGGATCATGTCGCAGCCGTACTCACGCAGGAGCTCCGCCGTCGGCTCGTCCTCCACCCCCTCGGCAACCACCTTGAGCCCGAGGTTGTGGCCGAGGTCGATCGTTGACCGGACGATCGCGGCGCCGTCCCAGTTGGTGACCATGTCCTGGACGAAGGACTTGTCAATCTTGATCTCGTTAACGGGGAGCCGCTTGAGGTAGGCGAGCGAGGAGTACCCCGTGCCGAAGTCATCGACCGAGATCTGGACGCCAAGCGCGTGCAGGCGCCCCAGCGTGTGCTCCGCATCACTCGCGATGATGTTCCGCTCGGTGATCTCGAGGCTGAGTTTCTCTGGGGCAACCTGCCAGGTCCGAAGCAGTTCCTCGACCGCATCCGGCAACTCGTGGTCGAGCAGGTTGCGGGCCGACAGGTTGACGGACACGCCGGTGTCGATCCCGGCTTTGGCCCAGGCGTGCACCTGGCCGAGCGCCTCGTTGAGCACCCAGGCGGTCAAGGGCTTGATCAGATCGCTCTGCTCGGCCGACGGGATGAAATCGTCCGGGGGCAGCAGGCCGTGGCTGGGATGGCCCCAGCGGACCAGGGCCTCCACTTTCGCGGTGCTGCCATCGCTCGCCGAGACGATCGGCTGGTAATGCAGGAGCAGCTCGAACTGGTCGATCGCATAGCGGAGCTTGCCGATCAACGGAATGCCGGCCGGGGAATCCGCCTCCTGCCCGGCCGCGTAGACGCTGTAGCCGCTCTTGGCCCGCTTGGCCGCGTACATGGCGACATCCGCCCGTCGCATCAACGCGTCGGCGTCCTCGCCATGCTGCGGGTAAACCGCGATCCCCACGCTGAGGCTGACCGAGATCGGCGCCCCGCCGATGGTGAACGGTTGCTCGATCGCTTGGAGAATCTTCTCCGCGATGAGCACCGCCCGGGGAACGTCGGTCGCACCCCAGGGAACGACCGCGAACTCATCGCCGCCGTAGCGGGCGACCATGTCCGCCTTGCGAAGGACGGCCCGCATGCGGGCCGCCACCTGTTGGAGCAGCTGATCGCCGGCCTGGTGGCCCAGGGTGTCGTTAACGCCCTTGAACCCGTCCATATCCATCAGGAGGACCGCGGATGGCTTCACCTCGCGCTCCCCGGCCCGGACCGCTTCCTCGAGGCGTTCACGAAGGAAGGTGCGGTTCGGGAGGCCGGTCAGGGCGTCGTGGAGCGCCCGATACTGGAGCGCCTCGGTCTCCGCTTTGCGCTCGGATACATCACGCAGGCTCCCGATCACCAGCCGGCCGGGGCCGAGCCGGCCGACATTGAATTCCATCGGGAAGGTCGCTCCACCTTTTCGCTGGCCATCAGCCTCGTGGGTCACGAGCAGGACCTCGCGCTTCTGCGGTTTTACATAGCTGCGGAGCTGGGGCCGCAGCTCCGTGCGGTACGGCTCGGCGATCAACTCCCCGAACTCCTTGCCGATGATCTCCTCCGCGGCATAGCCGAACAGGCGCTCGGCCGCCGGATTGTAGGAGCGGATGATCAAGCGCTCGTCGACGGTGACGATCCCGTCCGCGACGTTGTCGAGCACGGCACGGATCCGCTCGCCGCTCTTGCGCAACTCGTCCTCTGCGCGCCGGCGCTCGATGAACTGTCCGATCTGGCTCCCCACATCCGCCATGACCCGCAGAGTGGCCCGGTCCGGGATCTGGGCCTGGCTGCTGAAGAGGGCGATGACGCCGGTGACCTTGCGGCCATTGGTAATCGCAAAGGCAAATTTCCCTCGGAGCCCCGCCGTGGCGGCCGCCGACGCCCGCTGCGCGTCGCCATCGATCGCGACGTCGTGGATCGAGCTGGGCCGGCCGGTCGCCCAGACCCGCCCGAGCAACCCGACCCCGCGGGTAAAGGTGACCTCGCGACTGACGGCTTCGAAGGCCTCCAGGTCGCGCCCCGTCTTGTGCCAGCCGTATTCCCAGCGCAGGGCATTCGCTTCTCGATCGACGGCCCAGATCTCGCCTAGGCTCCAGCCGAGCGCGCCGCAGATCCCCTGCAGCACCTGGGGCGCGGCCTCTGCCCAGGTGGCGGCATTGGCCAGCGGCCGGGTGACGGCGAACTGGGTGTTGCGGAGCCGCTCGATCATCCGGCGCTCGCTGATATCGGTGACGAAGGCCACCAGCTGCACCTGGCTCCCAACCCGGCCCGTGGGCGAGAGCGAGATCTCGACCGGGAACTCGTGGCCGTCCCGATGCAGGCCGGTCAGCTCGATCGTCTTGCCAACCAGGCGACCCTGCCCACTTTCGGCGAAGCGAGACAGCCCCCGCTCGTGCGCCTCCCGGTGCTTCTTGGGAATGATCGTCCCGGCCAGGCTTCGCCCAATGGCTTCATCGCGCGACCAGCCAAAGACGGCTTCGGCTTTCTTGTTCCAGCCGGTGATGAAGCCACCTTCGTCGCTGCTGATCACGGCACTGGGCGAGGTGTCGATGATGACCTGCAGCCGCTGTTGTGATTCCTTGAAATGACTCATCAGCCGGAGGTGAATGTCGGCCTCGCGACGAGCCGAGGCGTAGAGGCCGAGGACGCCCACCAGCAGTGCGGCATCCGGAAGGAAGACCAGGGCGTGGCCGAGGTACCAGAACCCGTCGTATCGGCGGTGCATGAAGAGGAAGGTCAGGGTCTCGATCGCGACCAGGATGAACGCCCCCACCACGCTCGACTCGATCCACGGGTCGGCATGACGGCCGCGGCGATAGATCGCGGCGGCGAAGGCAACCGGAAAGAAAGGCAGGATCTGGAGGCTGGTATTGAACTGCGTGAATTCGCCAGCGACGATCAGCGGAGGCAGCAGGCGTCCCGCCATCAGCGCGACAATCAGGCAGGCCAGACTGATCGCCAGTGCCCCGCCGACCGTGCGCGCGAGCGCCGCGTGCGGCCGGGCCAGCGGGCCGCCCCGGCGAAGGAGGATCCGGGCCAGCAACACGGGCGTGGCGATGTTCGCCATGGCGAAGAGGGAAGCCGACGTCTGCGCCGTGACGAACGGCAAATGAAACGGCACCACACTCGGAAAGCTGACCATGTGGGCCAGCCAGAGGCAGGTCAGGATGACGGTGGCGGTCACGATCGGTAAGGCCCGACCGTGACGGCGGATCACGACGTCGCTGGCGCAGAGGAAGAGGGCGACGGCCATGGTGATGACCGTAGCCATGTCCCAGACGGGGACGTACCAGGGAAGCGGCAGGGTGTTGCCCGGCAGGATCGTGCCGAGAGCGAAGATCAGGCCCAGGACCGCGGCGACGATGATCCCCACCAGGCCCCGTCGGCCGGTCGCCCGCAGCCGGTCGGCGACCCCTCCTCGCGGCACCGCCAGCAAAGGCGGGATTGACATGCCAGCAATATGGGTCGCATGCCATAAAAGAGAAGTTAAGGAGCTGTGACGATTCGTTACAAATCGTGATAGCGTGCACTCAGCGTTATCTTTTAGCCAGCGTGTCGCTCAGTTTGAGCTCGGTTCACCCCCGGCTGGCCCGCCGAGGAGAGCGATAAGGGCGGCCTCGTCGAGCACCGGAACCTTGAGGCGCTGCGCCGTCGCCAGCTTGGATCCAGGATCCGCGCCGACGACCAGGTAATCGGTCTTCTTTAAGACCGACGAGCCCACCGCGCCCCCGAGCGCCTTGATCCGCTCCTCCGCTTGCGCGCGGGTCATGGTGCCGAGCGTTCCGGTGATGACGAACGCCTTGCCACTGAGCGGGCCGTCCCGCCGCTCCGGCCGGCGCAGCTGGACGCCGGCCCGAAGCAGCCGCTCGATCAGCCGGCGAGACTCTGGCCGTTGGAAATACTCGGCCACCCCCTCCGCCACGGCCGGCCCGACGCCCCCGACACTCCGGAGCTCGTCGACGCGCGCCGCCTGGAGGCGATCGATGGTGCCGAAATGCTCGGCCAGCAGCGCCGCCATGTGGTCACCAACGTGGCGAATGCCCAGTGCGAACAGAAATCGTGGCAGCGTCGCCGACCGGCTGGCCGCAATCCGATCTAGGAGATTTTGCGCCGACCTGTCGGCGAAGCCCTCCAACGAGAGCAGGTCATTGTTTGTCAGCGCATAGAGATCGGCCGGATCGTGCACCAGCTTGCGGTCGATCAGTTGATCCAGCGTCGCGTAGCCGAACCCCTCGATGTTCATCGCGCTTCGTGACACGAAGTGCCGCAGGTGCTCCAGCACCTGCGCCGGGCAGAGCGGATTGATGCAGCGGGTCACGGCCTCGCCGGGCTCGCGGACCAGCTCGGCGCCGCACTCCGGACACTGCTTGGGCATGTGCCAGGGCCGGCTCGACGGCGGCCGTTTCTCCAGGAGCACCCGGACCACCTCAGGGATCACATCACCGGCGCGCTGGATGATCACGTGGTCCTGCGGCCGCACGTCCTTGCGCGCCACCTCATCCTCGTTGTGGAGGGTGGCGCGGCTCACGGTGGTGCCACCCACCACCACCGGGCTCAACCAGGCGACCGGCGTGATGGCGCCGGTGCGGCCGACGTAGACCTTGATCGCGTCGACCGTCGTCTCGGCCTGCTCGGGCGGAAACTTGAAGGCGAGGGCCCAGCGCGGGCTGCGCGACAAAAAGCCCAGCTCTGCCTGCTGCCCCAGGTCGTTGACCTTGATGACGATGCCGTCGATGTCGTAGTCAAGCTCGTGGCGTTTCGCCTGCCACTCGTCGAGGAAGGCGATGACGGCATCGATGGAGGCATGTGTGCGATGGGTCTCGTTGACGTGAAACCCCATGGCGTCCAGCCCGGCCAGGAGCTGCGCCTGGCTGCGCGCGCGCCCGGGAGGATCCATCGCGTACATGAAGGTATCGAGGCGGCGGCTGGCGGTGATACGCGGGTCGAGCTGGCGGACGGCGCCGGCAGCCGCGTTGCGCGGATTCGCAAAGAGCGGTTTGCCCTGGGCGGCGAGGTCGGCGTTGAGCCGCTGGAAACTCCGCTTCGGCATGTACACCTCGCCACGTACCTCGAACGTCGCCGGGAAGCCTGCTGGAACCTTGACCGCGATGGGAACGGTCGGAATCGTCTTGACGTTGGGGGTCACGTCCTCGCCGACGTAGCCATCGCCGCGGGTCGCCCCGACGGTGTAGCGGCCGTCCTCGTAAAGCAGGCTCATCGCCAGCCCGTCGATTTTGAGCTCCGTCACGTACTCGAGGTTGACGTCGCCGAGCACCCGGCGCACCCGCTTGTCGAAGTCCCGGACCTCGTCCCGGTCAACGGCGTTGCTGAGACTGAGCATGGGCACGCGATGCGTGACCTTGGCGAACGCGTCAGAGGGCGGACCGCCGACCCGCTGCGTCGGCGAGTCCGGCGTGACCAGCTCGGGGAACTGGGTCTCGAGCTCGACCAGCTCTTTGAAGAGCGCGTCGTACTCGGCGTCGGTGATCTCCGGATTGTCGAGCACGTAGTACTCGCGATTGGCGCGGTCGATCAACGTCCGCAGGTCGAGAATTCGGGCTTGCGCCTCCTCGATCGTCGTCCGGGTTGGGCTCACACTTTGACGATCGGCGCCAGGCTGACCGCGAGAATCTTCATGCCCACCTTCGCGAACTTGACGATGATTTCTTCGTCCGTTCTCGTCATGGTGCTCTTCAGCACCGTGCCGCGCCCCCACGAGCGATGCTCGACGGTATCGCCGGGGGCGTAGCGCTGCACCAGCTCGACGACCGCGGCCGGCCGCGCGGCCTCGATCGCTCGCGCCGGCGCCATGCCCGCGACCGGCACGCCCGCGGGAATGCCCGCCGACCCATCGACCAGGTCGGGCGGGATGTCGGCGAGGAATCGCGAGGGCAGGTTGAGGTTGGCGCTCCCCCAGAGGTGGCGCCGAAACGTGTGAAACAAATAGAGTCGATCCTTGGCCCGTGTCATGCCGACATAGGCAAGGCGGCGTTCCTCCTCGAGACCCGCGGGTGAGTCCAGACTGCGGCTGTGCGGGAAGAGGCCTTCCTCCATCCCGAGCATGAAGACCACCGGAAACTCGAGGCCCTTGACCATGTGCAGCGTGATCAGTGTCATGCCCTGCGCCCGGTCGTCCATGCTATCGACGTCGCTCATCAGGGCGACGTCCTCAAGGAAGGCCTGCAGCCCCTCCCCAGGCGGAAGGCCCTCGTACTCCGAGGCCAGGCCGCGCAATTCCAGGACGTTGGCCCAGCGGTCGTCGCCCTCCGGACTTCCGTCCTTCAGATAGCGCTCGTAAGCCGTTCGCAGCAGGAGTAGGTCCACCACCTCGACCAGGCGCCGCTCCTGGCTCGCCGCCCGGACTTCGGTGACGAGGTCACGGAAGTCCGTCAGCGCGTTGATCGCCGCTGGGGCGAGGTCGGCCATCTCCGGTAGATGTTGGAGCGCGTCCCAGGGCGACAGCCCATGCGCATCGGCCCAGTAGCCCAGCTGCGAGAGGGACTTCTCGCCAAGCTTGCGGCGTGGCACATTGATGATGCGCGAGAAGCTGAGGGTGTCCTGCGGATTGGCGACCAGCCGGAGGTAGGCGAGCACGTCTTTCACCTCCCGGCGCTCGTAGAAGCGCAGCCCGCCGATCAACCGGTACGGGACGCCGCGACGGAGCAAGACTTCTTCAAGGGCGCGCGACTGGGCGTTGGTGCGATAGAGGACGGCAAGATCCCCCAAACGGTGATCGCCCTCGGCCACCAACCGCAGGGCCTCCCGGGCGACCGTCTGCGCTTCCTCCTGCTCATCGTACGTCTGCGCGACGACAACTTTCGGACCGCCGGGGCGGTCCGTCCAGAGCCGCTTCTCGGCTCGATTGGGGTTGGCCTTGATCACGTGATAGGCGGCGTCGAGGATCACCTGCGTCGAGCGATAATTCTGCTCGAGCTTCACCACCTGCGCGTCCGGGTAGTCCCGCTCGAAGGACAGGATGTTGCGCACGTCGGCGCCTCGAAAGCCGTAGATCGACTGGTCATCATCACCGACCACGCAGAGATTGCGATGGCGGCTTGCCAGGTGCCGGACCATCAAGTACTGGGCGCGGTTGGTGTCCTGGTACTCGTCGACCATCACGTACTTGAAGCGGCGCTGGTAACGCTCGAGGACTTCCGGATGGCGATCGAACAACCACACCGTCCGGAGCAGCAGATCGTCGAAGTCCAGCGCGTTGTTTTTCTCCAGGAAGGTCTCGTACCCCTGCCGAACCCGGGCGGCCAGCTCCTCCGTGTGCGTTCCCGCCGCCTTCAGCTGCTCTTCCGGCGTTTGCAGCTCGTCCTTGGCGCGCGAGATGAGCGCGACCATGCCGCCTGGCGGATAGCGTTTCTCGTCCAGGCGATGCTCGGTCATCACCCGCTTGACGACGGCGAGCCGGTCGGCCTCGTCATAGATCGCGAAATGCCGGTCGACGCCGTCCGCCGCGCCATCGCGCCGAAGGATCCGGACGCCGATAGCATGGAAGGTGCCCATCCAGATACTCCCGGCAGCGAGGTTCAGGAGGTGCTCGACGCGGCTCCGCATCTCTTTCGCAGCCTTATTCGTGAACGTCACGGCCAGCAACTCGCCCGGCTCTGCGCGTCCCTGCTGGATCAACCAGGCGATGCGATGCGTCAGCACCCGCGTCTTCCCACTGCCGGCGCCGGCAAAGATCAGCAACGGCCCATCGTTCGCCGTCACCGCCGCACGCTGCGGCGGATTCAGCCCCTCAAGCAGGTCAACGCCGTGCTCGGTGGCAATACTCAAAACAAGTGAAGTTTATCGACCGACACCGGCAGAGCCGGCTCGCCCTCTACCGAGGTGACCTGACCGGGCGCATGCGTCGGCTCCGGTGTCCTCGCTCGCCTGCGGCGCGTGTCGGTCCGCCGCTTCGCGGCAGCCCGACGGGGCTTAGAGGAGCTAGCGCTTTCTTCCGCGGCCGCGCATGCGCCCGGCGGCCATCTGGTCGATGTCGTCGTCCTCGGTGGTCTTCTTTGGACGGGCCTTAAAGGACTCGGAGAAGGCGCCGATGAACTGATCGCGCAACTCCATGGTCGAAACTTCGAAGGCGTCCTTGAGGGTCCAGTGGTCGTCGGCGGAGTACTTCCGCTCGCAGGCCCAGAGCAGAAACTTGATCAAACGCACGTCGAGGGCGGCGCGGAACTTCGACTTGCCCTTCTTCAGCGCTGGCGCGCTGGATTTCTGACCCCTGGCGGCCTTATTGGCTTTCCCGGGCTTGCCCGCGGTGGGCGCGGGCGCGGCGGTTCCGTCACCAGCGCGGACACCCCAGGATGGGGCGGCCGGTGCTTCGCGCACCGCGGGCGCTTGCGCGACCAGGCTGGCGCGCAGTGATTGCAGGTCGTCCTTGGGCGGCGTGGGCGCCGCGGGCTTCATGACCTCGGGCACCCGCGGGATCGCGGACGCAGGCGCAACCGGCGGCTGGTAGACAGCCGCCGGCACCGGTTCCTTGCGCTTGGGAATCGGCATCGGCGGTACGGAGAAGGTTGGCGGGGTTGGTGTCCGGGCCGGAGCCGCCGGAGCCGGTGGGGCGGGCGTCATCTGCTGGACAGGGTACCCGGCGGGCGGCTGTGGGGCAGCCGGGTAGCCGGGCCGGGGTGGTGGGTAGGACCCGTTGCCCCACGGCTGAGCACCCTGACCGGGTTGCGGCTGCGGCCATTGCGGTTGGCCCTGACCTGGCGGCGCCGGCTGCTGCCATTGCGGTTGCTGGCCCTGGCCCGGCTGTTGCCATTGCGGCGGCTGGCCCTGCCCGGGCTGCTCCCACTGTGGCTGCTGGGGCTGTCCCGGCTGCTGCCACTGGGGCTGCTGGGCCTGGCCGGACTGCATCGGCGGCTGCCAGGTCGGAATCTGTCCCGGTGCTGGCGGCGAATAGGGACGCTGCACTGGCTGGATCGGCCGCTGCTGGTCCGGCGCGATATACGGAGAGGCAGGCCCTTGCAGCGCCGCCTGGCTGCGGCGGAGCAGGTCAAGGAGGCGAGCCTTGTCGATATACAGATTGCCGGGTAGGGCCGAGTTTACCCCGGGCATGAACTGGAATTCTCCACTCTGGAACTCCCAGAGGAGGTCGAATGCCTGCCGGGCGCCGCGAACCCGGCCCCCGCTGGCGTGGGTCAGGGCGCCGCCCTGGAAGGCATAGGTCCAGGTCCCGCGGGGTTCGCGCAGCTCGAGGACCCCGCTCTGGGCACCATTGACCACCTGGTCGAGGAGGCCGAGCAGGCCGGATCGGTCAATTGGCTGGAAGGTTGGGGCCTGCGGCGCCGCCCCGGCGGCGTGGCCCTTGCCCTTGGCGAAGAGCTTCATGCGGCCACCAATATATCGCCGGGCGTCCAGAATCGGTCTCTAATTCCCGTCACACCTCTGTAACCGGGCTACGCGGCCGACCTTGCCCGGCGCGAAGAGGCCGCTACATGCTGTTACCGGCCAGCAGCATGGCTCGAACTTGATCGTCAGTCACCTGCGGCCACGAGCGAAAGAAGTTCCCGACAGCATAAAAAGGGTCGGGCGTCTGCAGGCAGACCCATTCGTCGACCTGGGGCCGAAGCCAGGCGGCCGTGTCGGGCGGAGCAACTGGCACGGCGAGCACGATCCGGGTGGCGCCCAGGCGGCGGACGGCGCCGACCGCAACCTGGGCGGTGTACCCGGTCGCCACCCCGTCGTCGACCAGGATCACGGTCCCACCGGGCGCCGGCCGCCGCCGCTCGCCTGGCAGCCCGGTCAGCCAGTCGCGAAGCCGGTGGCGAGCCGTATCGGCAGCCACCAGCAATTCGTCTGGCGCGAGACCCAGGCGCTCGGCCATCCGGTCGTCGAGCAGCTGGCCAGTCTCGTCGTCGACGGCGCCGATCGCCAGCTCCGGGTTACCGGGCGCTCCGATCTTACGGACCGCCGCGATCCCGAGCGGGAGGCGCAGGCTGCTGGCGATCTCGGCGGCCACCACCAGGCCACCGCGCGGGATGCCGAGCACCACCGTTGCCGCCGCACCGTGGTAGGCGAGCAACCGCGCGGCCAGCTGCTGGCCCGCATCGAGGCGATCTCGAAACACTGTGGAGCCGACTATAGTGTGGGACGATGCCGGATCACGTGGTGCCGAGCGTTGGCGACCTGGCACCCGAGTTCTCGCTGTCGGCGACGCCGGACGGCGATCCGATTGCCCTGAGCAGCTACCGCGGCTCCCGCCATGTGCTGGTAGCGTTCTACGTCTTCGACTTCAGTCCCGGCTGAACAAATGAGCTCACCTCCTTGCGAGGTGATCACCAGCAATTCGTCAAGGGCGTGACGCAGGTGCTCGCCATCAGCGTCGACCACATCTGGGCGCACAAGGCCTACAGCAAGAGCCTCGGTGACCTGCCCTTCCCCCTGCTCGCCGACTGGGACAAGTCGGTCAGCCGCCGCTACGGCGTCCTCCTGGAAGACAAAGGCTTCGCCCAGCGATCGCTCTTCTTGATCGACTACCGGGGCTACGTCCGCTGGCGGAATCCGCACTATGACTGGCGCAACCCGGATCAGTACGCGGAGATGAACGAGGCGATGCTGGGCCTCCCGCGAATCCCGAAAACAAAAAAAGCCAGCCCCTGAGGCTGGCTTTTTTTGTTTTCAGCGTTTAGCTCTTGCCGTTGGCGACGACGGCGAGGATGTCCTTCTCCGACAGGATCAGGTACTCGGTCTCGTCGAGCTTGATCTCGCTGCCCGCGTACTTCGCGTAGACCACGCGATCGCCGATCTTGACATCGAGGGGCTCCCGCTTACCGGTGGCCTCGATGAAGCGGCCATTGCCGACGGCTTCGATCATGCCTTCCTGCGGCTTCTCTTTGGCGGTGTCCGGCAGCAGAATGCCGCTCTTGGTCTTGTCCTCACGCTCGACCGGCTTGATGACGACGCGATCGCCGAGTGGTCTCAATTGCATGGTCAACCCTCCTGTTAGGTTGTAAGTTAGCACTCAGTTAGCCCGAGTGCTAATGATAGCCGATTACGACCCCGACTTTCAAGCGGCGAAGCCGAGGCCGGGGTCGGCGTCGAAGACCGCCCAGTCGGGGTTTAGCGGAAGGCCGGCGCCGAGCGCGGCGGCCCCGATCATCGCGGCATTGTCGGTGCAGAGCTCTGGAGCCGGGATCACCACCCGAGCCAGCCGCCCGAGGCGGGCTTCGGCGGACTCCCGCAGGCGCCGGTTGCGGGCCACGCCGCCGCCCAGGATGATGGTCGGCGCCGGTTCAGCCTGGACCGCGGCCTCGACCCGGGTCAGCAGCGCATCGACGATCGCCTCCTGGTAACTGGCCGCCAGGTCAGCCCGGGTCTGATCGGACAGCTGACCCCGCTTGCGGACGTCGTAGAGCAGCGCCGTCTTGACCCCGCTGAAGCTGAAATCGAACCCAGGTGCGCGCGGACGCGGGAAGGCGACCGCCCGCGGGTCCCCCACCGCCGCCAGCCGATCGATCGCCGGGCCGCCGGGAAACGGCAGGCCGAGGATGCGGGCGCCCTTGTCGAAGGCCTCGCCGGCGGCGTCGTCGCGGGTCCGCCCGATGACGTCGATGCGGCCATCCTGGCGCCAGCGGATCAGGTCGCTATGGCCACCGGAAACGATCAGCGCCAGCGCCGGGGGCGCGATCGCGGGGTCCTCCAGCTGGGCTGCGTAGAGGTGGCCGGCGAGGTGGCTGACGCCGAGCACCGGCAGGCCGCGCGCCCAGCCGATCGCCTGGGCCAGGTTGACCCCCACCAAAAGGCACCCGATCAACCCGGGACCACGCGTGACCGCCAGCGCCTCGATCGCATCCCAGCGGGTGCCGGCGACGTCGAGGGCGCGCTCGACGACCGGCACGATCGTCTGCAGATGGGCCCGCGCCGCGAGCTCGGGGACGACGCCGCCGTAGGGCGCATGGAGCGCGTCCTGCGAGCGCACGATGTTGGAGAGCGCCCGCGGCCCGCTGACCACCACGGCCGCGGCCGTCTCGTCGCACGAGGTCTCGATCGCGAGAAGTTGCAGGGTCGTCCGGCTTAGTCGGGTGGCGCGCCGGCGATCCCTTCGATCTCCAGCGACTGCAGGATTTCCGCGAAGCGCCGCTTGAAGCTCGGCGCCTGGATCGAATCCGACCACATCACGATCGCGTCCTCGTTGTTGTCGGTGTAGTAGCCTCGGCGCCGGCCGATCACTTTGAACCCGAACTTCTCGTACAGCCTGACCGCGACATCGTTCGTCGGCCGGACTTCGAGCGTGAGCCAGCGCGACCCGAGCTGGTAGGCCCGCTGGATGAGCGCGGCCATCAGCGCATGGCCATATCCCTTGCCTTGCTCGCCGGCCCGCACCCCGACGGTCGTGATATGGGCTTCGTCGCTCATCTTCCAGAGGCCCGCGTAGCCAACGATGTCCTCGTCGCGGCGCAGCACAAGGTAGTACGCCGACCGGTTGTGATGGAGCTCCCGGTAGTAGGCGTTGCGCGGCCAGGGCGTGGGGAAGATCTCCCGTTCAATAGTCTGAATCTGCGCGATGTCTTCCTCGCGCATGGCGTCGACCAGCACCCGAGATTTGAGCTGCATCATGATGGCGCCTTCCTTTTGCGCTCCTCGGCGGCGGCCGGCTGGACATAGAGCGCCTGCACCTCATCATATCGCACCGGTTTTGCGAAATCGAATGCCTCGATCGCGCAGGCTCCGAGCGCCTCGCTGGCTGGACGACGGTCCCCAACCGGGAGTTCGAGGCTGGCGTGGACCGGCGACCAGGCCGCCAGCTTGCCCGCCGGTTCGACCATGATCCGACCGCTTGCCGGGAGCCAGCCGGCCAGCGCCTCCAGCGGAAAGCGGCACACCTCCTCGCCTTCTCGCCAGGCGTAGACCTCGCCATGGCCGGCGTCGCGAATGGCGATCGACGCGGGATCCGGCCGGCTGCGTTGCGCCAGCACCGGCAGGCTGTCGAGCAAGTACAGGGGAACGTGCCGCGCGTACGCGAGTCCCGCCGCCAGCGCCAGGCCGACCCGCAACCCCGTGAACGACCCGGGACCGCGCGCGGCCGCCACCGCCTCCAGGTCCTCGGGACGGGCGCCGGCATCGCGCAGCACGGTCTGCAGGCGCTTCAGCACCGGCGGATCCTCGCGCGAGCGGATCCAATCCGCCGCCCCGACCAGGCGGGTTCCGTCCAGCAGGGCTATCGCCTGCTCCACCCCGGAGGTGTCAATCGCCAGCCGCATCGAAAATCCTCCGTACCCGGTCCGGGCCGCGGCGCAACGCCAGGCGGCGCGCCGTCTCCCCGGTAACCGCCAGCTCGATCTGGATGGTCGCCCACGCCTCGAGCGGCGCGGCGCGTGCCGGCCACTCGATCACGGCGATCGTATCCGGAGATGGTTCGTCGAGTCCCGCATCGATCCAGCTCGCCCCTTCCAGTCGGTAGAGGTCGTAGTGCTCCAGGGGGATCGGGCCGGGATAGTGATGATGCAGAACGAAGGTCGGACTGTGGACGTTGCCGGTCACCCCCAACCCCTGCGCGATGCCTTTGACCAGCTCGGTTTTTCCGCTGCCCAGATCGCCGTCGAGCGCGATGACGTCGCCCGCTTCGAGGCTCGACGCCAGGCGGGCGCCCAGCGATCGGGTCTCTTCGGCCGAGTGGGTCTCAACGAAAATGCTGATAGCCCACGCGCTCCATCGCCACCGGGGCTTGGCCGGCCCGCAGCCGGATGCCGCGCGCGGCATCGATGGTCCCCACGATCGTCAGCGGACTGGCGCTCGCCCGCAGCGCCTTCGCGGCCTCTCGCATCCGCACCGCCGGTGCGGCACAGATCAGCTCGAAATCCTCGGAGTCCGCGAGCCCGAGGCGCCATTGGTCTGAACCGAGACCGCGCGCCAGCGGCAACCGCTGCAGATCGAGCGTCGCGCCAAGCCCTTGTGGCTGGGTCAGCTTCTCGACCTCCCGGTAGAGCCCGTCGCTGATATCGCCCGCGACGCGCACCCCGGTCTCGACGAGCGTGCGTCCGGCGTCGATCCGGGGCTGCGGGTCGAGCTGCCGGCTGACCCAGTCGCGCTCTGCGGGAACTCGCGGATCCTGCCCCGCCTCGAGTAACCGCAGTCCGGCAGCGGCGCCTCCCAACGACCCGGTCACCGCGATCTGCCAGCCCGGCTTCGCCCCCGCCCGCTTCAGCAGCCGGCGCGCCGACGCCACCCGGCCGATCAGCGCCACCGTGGCCGTCAGCGGCCCCTCGGTCGCGCTCAAATCCCCGCCCGCGATCGAGCAGCGAAAGCGGCGAGCCTGCTCGGCGAGGCCACGATAGAGCCGGTCGACGTCGGCGGCACGCATATCCCGCCGCAGGCACAGCGACACCAGGGCATGACGGGGCTCGGCACCCATCGCCGCCAGGTCGCTCAGGTTGATCGCCAGCAGCCGGCGGCCCAGCACGCGGAAATCAAATCCCGGCCAGTCAAGCCGGAAGTCGATGCCCTCGACCAGGGTGTCCACCGTCGCGACCACGAATGGATCGCCACGCCATACCGCGGCGTCATCCTCGGGTGCGGGGACGAGCAGGTCAGGCGTCTGGTTCTCGAAGTAGCGGCTGAGCTTCCGCAACAGCCCCTGCTCACCGAGATCGGCGAGGGTTTGCGTGCGGCGGAGCGGTCTGCCTATACGGGGACGCCCTCGACCGGGCTGCTCGCCACCGCCTTGAGGCCGATCTGCGCACGGCCGGCCAGAAATCCGCGGCGGCCGGCGACGACGGCCTCGGCAAAGGCGCGCGCCATCTCCGGCGGATTTTGCGCCCGCGCAATCGCGGTATTCACCAGCACCGCCGCAGCCCCCAGCTCCAGGCAGCGCGCGGCTTCTGACGGCACGCCCAGCCCGGCATCGACGATCACCGGAACCTGGACCTTCTTGATAATCAGCTCGAGGTTCAACAGGTTCTGCAACCCCAGGGTGGTGCCGATCGGCGCCGCACCCGGCATCACCGCCGCGGCCCCCGCCTCCGCCAGCCGCATCGCCTGGACGACGTCGTCGCTGGTATAGGCCATGACGATGAAGCCTTCCTTGACCAGCTGCCGGGTCGCCTCGAGGGTGCCGTGGGGATCCGGCAGCAGGCTGTCCTGGTCGCCGATGACCTCGACTTTGATGAAGTCCGAGTATCCGGCGGCCCGCGCGAGGCGGGCCAGTCGCACCGCGCCGTCGGCGGTGGTCGCGCCCGCCGTGTTGGGCAGCAGCGTGTACGTGCGCAGGTCAACGCCCTCGAGCTCCGACCGGCCGCCGTCCAGGTTCAGCCGCCGGATGGCAACCGTGATCATGTCGGGGCGCGCGGCCATAAGGCACCGGGTCAACATCTCGTTGGAGCTGAAGCGGCCCGTGCCGTGGATGAGCCGTGAGCGAATCGGCCGGCCGCCGATGACCAGCGGTGCATCGCTATCGGACGCGCCGCCGCCGACGAAGTAGACCAGCTCCAGCTCGTCGCCGGCGTGGACGTTGGTCTTTTCGAAGTCCTCGAGGCGGCGGATTTCGCGGTTGTGCTCGATCACGACCCGTCCTGGCTGGACGTCGAGCTGCTCGAGCAGTTGGAGCAGGCTGAGACCGTCCACCACGGTCCGGGGCTTGCCGTTCAGGGTGACGGTGACGTTGCTCATGGTCGAGCCGCCTGCAGTCGCGTCGCCACGATTTCGCGGAGGCGGCGCGCCGTCTCCCCGGGGTCGGCCGCGTCGTACACGGCCCGCACCACGGCGATCGCCGGGGCGCCGGCTTCGACGACGGTGGGCGCGGTCACCAGGTCGATGCCGCCGATGGCGACAAAGGGAGCGCTGATCTCGGCCGCCACCTGCGAGACGAGCTCGCACCCGACCGCCGGCCGGCCGGCCTTGGTCGGCGTTTCGAAGACCGGGCCGACACCCAGGTAGTCCACCCCATCGGCAATCGCCGCCTGGGCCTGCGCCAGCGAGTGGGTGCTCCGGCCGAGCAGGCGGCCGGCAAAGCCGTCGAGCCGACGGATGATGGCGGGCGGGAAATCATCCTGGCCGAGATGAACGCCGTCGGCATCCGCCACGATCGCGAGGTCGGGATGGTCATTGATGATCAGGAGCGCATCATGCGCGCGAGTGAGCCGCCGAAGCGCGACCGCGAGGCGGTATTGGTCGCCCTTCGGCATTGATTTCTTGCGTAGTTGAATGACGTCGGCCCCGCCTTCCAGGGCGGCCTCGACGATCCGGGTGGTCTCGGCTTCGTCACCGCCGTCACCCGTGATGACGTAGAGGCGCATCTGCGCCAATCGCTCGCGACGGTCCTCGGCCAGTGATCCCATAGCAGCATCCCGGACGTTGGCGGAATGCTCGAGCCCCTTCGCTCCGCAGGTATGACCCTGATCAGCTCTCTTAGGGTTAGCCGGCCGGCCGGCGTTCTCAGCATTCCGCTCCCCTAGGGACGAGGCTCATTATATAAGTTGTCGATGGGTCGTCCTTACGTTGGCATCAGCGAGATCTCGGTCCCCAACGAGGGCATCGCCGCGCTTCGTCGCGCCTTTGCTGACCGGCTGGGGGCCGTCGACGGGTGGCCCGGATTTGGTGGCCTGGAACTGTTGCAGGATCGCAAGCGCCCGGGTCGCTACCTGATGGTCACCCGATGGCAGACGCGCGAGCAGTTTCTCGCCTATATGCGCAGCGAGGATCACCGCCGATCGCACCGGCGGATCGACCAGGGACCGATCGGACCGCGACCGGCCGGCTTCACCGAGTACGACCTGGTCGCCGAGTGAGGCCGGATCGCGGGCCGTCCGCGGTCCTCTCTGAAGCCGCGCCCATGCTCGCCTACCGCGCGACCGAGGCCCTCTATGCCGAGCAGCCCGACCTGTGGCGTATGGGCGAGCGCGGCCGCGCCCGAACCCTGGAGGACTTCGGCCGGCACTTCGAAGCACTGACCACGCTCGATACCGGCCTCTTTCGAGAGTACGTCACTTATTGCATGGGCCTTTTTAGCAGCCATGGCTTTCCCCAGGCCTGGCTCGTCGACGCCTGGCGGATCATGGGGACAACCATCGAGAGGGAATTGCCGGCGACCGTGTCCACGCCAGCCCTCGGCGTGCTGCGTGCCGGCTCAGACGTAGCGGCGAAGGACCCGCGACGAGATGGCGCATAGCACCTCGTAAGAAATCGTTCCGGCCACCTTCGCCAGGTCATCGGCGGTCGACAGGGCGTCGCCGTCCCGTCCGATCAGGGTGACTACGTCGCCGGTTTGCACCTCGGGCAGCGCGGTTACGTCGAGGGCGGCCTGGTCCATACTGATCGTCCCGGCGAGCGGTACCGAGCGGCCCCGCAGCAGCGCGCGCCCGCCCTTCGACGATTGCCGATGGAGACCGTCCGCGTATCCGACCGCAATGGTGGCGACCCGCGCCGGCTGCGCCGGGGCGAAGCGGCGCCCGTAGCCGACGGCCTCCCCGGCTGCGACCGTTTGCACGTGCGTGACGATCGTCTGCCAGGTCAGCACGGGACGCAACTCGCGGAGGTCCCGCCAGTCGGCGACCGGGCGGACGCCATACAGAATCAGGCCCGCGCGGACGACGTCGAGCCGAGCCTCCGGAACGCGAAGCAGCCCAGGCGAGTTGGCCGCATGGCTGAGAAAACCCGTCACCCCGGCGCGTTCCAGTTCGGTGCGAGCCTCCAGGTAGCGCCGCAGCTGCGCCCGCGTGACGTCGCTGTCTTCGTCCGCGCTCGAGAAATGGGTCCAGAACCCTTCGAGGCGGAGCCGCGAATCTCGATGAACCTCCGTCGCCAGTGCGACGGCCTCAGCCGGGCTCGCACCGAGCCGGTTCATGCCGCTATTGAGCTTGACATGGACGCCGATCGCGGTCGCCGCGTTCTTGAAGCGCGCCAGGCTCTCACGGTCGTAGAGGGTGAGGGACAGGTTGGCCGCGACCGCCGCCGAGAGCGCCACGGGCGGCGTGTACCCAAGGTTCAAGATCGGCGCGGTCAGGCCCGCTTTCCGCAGTTCGATCCCCTCCTGGACGGAGGACACGCCCAGCCAGGTGGCTCCACCGGCGATGGCGGCCTGGGCCACCGGAACGGCGCCATGGCCATAGCCATTCGCCTTGACGACCGCCATCACGGCGGTCTTCCCGCCCACCAGCGCCTTGACCAACCGGGTGTTGTGCGTGATGGCGGCCGTGTCGATCACCGCCCACTTGGTGGCGTCGGTCAGCGCAATCGCTCCATGACGCGCGGGATCTGGAGCAGGAGATCCGAGGCGAGGACACCGGCCTGGCCGAGGTCGGCCTCGAGATCCAGCCCGGCGAGGGCATGGACATGCACCCCGGTCACAGCGGCCTCGAACGGCGGCAGACCCTGGCCCAGGAAGCCGCCGATCATCCCGGCAAGCACGTCGCCCGTGCCGCCCGAGGCCAACGCGGGGGTGGCGATCGGATTGCTGGTGACGCGGCCATCGGGCGCGGCGACGACGGTGCCGGCGCCTTTCAGGACGACCACTTTGTTCCAGACCTTGGCAAAACGGGAGGCGATGCCGCGCCGGTCCGCCTGAATCGCGCTCGTTTCGAGCCCGGCGAGGCGGCCGAACTCGGCCGGGTGCGGCGTCAGCACGATCCGGTCGGAAAGACGAGGCAGAATCCCGCGGTGCTCGGCCAGAAGATTCAAGCCATCGGCATCGAGGACGAGCGGGGCCTGGATCCGGGGAACGAGGTCTTCGATCAACCGGCGGGTCGACATGTCGCGACCAAGACCGGGACCGATCACCCCCGCATCGGCGCCGGCAAAGCCGCGCAGGACGCCGCTGAGCGACGCATGCCCCACCACCCCGGGCGAGATCTCGGGCACCGGCGAGACAATCACCTCGGTGCACTTCTGCGCCAGGATGGGATAGATCGAATGCGCCACCAGCAGCCGGACGATGCCCGCGCCCGCGCGAGCCGCTCCCATGCTCGCCAGGTAGGCGGCGCCGGTAAACCCCTGCGATCCGGCCAGCACCGCCACCGTCCCGAAGGTCCCCTTGTGGCCATCGCGCGGCCGTTGCGGCAGCTGGAAGCCGGCGGGCAACACCCCCGAGCCGGCCGTTGGGGCACCCTCGGGGATGACCGCCACGGCGACCGCGACGTGGCCGTCGTGGGCGATGCTGACGTCGATGACGCGACCGGTCAGCGTGGTCGAGGGCGCGACGACGACGCGCGGGCGGCCATCTTGGCTGGCGAGGATCTCGACGTCCCGCATCCGCGGCCGTCTGACGCCCGCGGGCATCGCCTTGCCGATGGCTTCTTTGGCCGCCCAGCGGCCGGCCCACCGCTCGGGGCTGTTGGCGCAGTAGGCGATCTCCCGCTCGCTGAGAAATTTCTTCAGAAAACGCGGACCGAACTGCTGGTAGGCGGCCGCAACCCGCTCGACCGCCGCGACGTCAATTCCGACCCGCGGCGTCACTTGCCCTACTCGACGGTGACGCTCTTCGCCAGGTTCCTCGGCTGGTCGACGTTGCAGCCGCGTTCGGTGGCCACGAAGTAGGCGAAGAGCTGCATCGCCACCACGTTGACGACCGGAGAGAGAAATTCCGATACGGCCGGGACCTCGACCAGGTCCGTGACGATCTCGTCGAGCCTGTGATCGCCTTCGCTAACCAGCGCCAGTACCGGCGCGTCCCGCGCCATGACCTCCTGGACGTTGCTGGCAACTTTCTCTGACGTCGAGGCCTGGGTGACGATCGCAAAGACCGGGAAATTCTTATCGAGCAAGGCGATCGGCCCGTGCTTGAGCTCGCCGGCCGCGTAGCCCTCGGCATGCAGGTAGGAGATCTCCTTCAGCTTCAGCGCGCCCTCGAGCGCGATCGGGTAATTGATGCCGCGCCCGATGTACATGAAGTTGCGGTAGCCAGCGTACTTCCGGGCCAACGCCTGGATCGCCTCGGCCCGATCGAGGACCTTCTGCACCGCGGCGGGCAGATTCTTCAACTCCAGCGTCAACTGCTGGAGCCGCTCGGGATCGAGACGGTGGCGCACGGCCGCCAGCCTGATGCCCAGCAGATACAGACAGGTCAGATGCGCGATGAACGTCTTGGTGGACGCGACGCCAATTTCCGGACCGGAATGCAGATAGATCACGCCATCGCTCTCGAGGGCCATCGAGCTGCCGACCACGTTCGTGACCGAGACCACCCTGGCTTTCAGCTTGCGCGCCTCGCGGATCGCCGCGAGGGTGTCGGCCGTCTCGCCCGACTGGGAAATCCCGACGACGAGGGTGTCGGCGTCGACGATCGGCTGGCGGTACCGGAACTCGGAGGCGGCCTCGACCTCCACCGGGATCCGGGCCAGGTCCTCGATGATGTACTTGCCGACCAGCGCGGCATAGAACGAGGTCCCCGCCGCCACCATCTTGATGTCGTGCACCTTGAGCAGTTGGCGATCGGTAAACCCAAATTCTTCGAACGTCACCTCGCCCTCGTCCGACAGGCGGCCGCGCAACGCGTTCGAAACAGCTTCCGGTGCTTCGTTGATCTCCTTCGCCATGAAGTGCGGGTAGCCGCCCTTCTGGGCCTGGCTGATGTCCCACTTGACCTCGATGATCTTGGGCTTGACGGCGGCACCGCCGAGCGTGCTGACCTCCGGGCCCAGCGGGGTGATGGACACCATCTCGCCCTCGCCGAGCAGCAGGACCTTCTTCGTGTAGGGGATGACCGCCGTGATGTCCGAGGCGATGAACCACTCCTTCTCGCCGATCCCGACCACCAGGGGCGCGTTCAACCGGGCACCAATCAGCAGGTCCGGATCGTGCTGGGAGAAGATGGCCATCGCATACGCGCCACGCAGCTTGGCCAGCGCTTCGCGGACGGCCGCGACCAGGTCTCCTTTGAAGTTCTCCTCGATCAGGTGGGGCACCACCTCGGTGTCGGTTTCCGAGACGAACTCGTGGCCGCGGGCCTGCAGGTCCCGCCGCAGCTCGGCGAAATTCTCGATGATCCCGTTGTGGATGACCATGATCTTCCGCGTGCAGTCGGTGTGCGGGTGGGCATTGATGACCGTGGGGCGGCCGTGCGTCGCCCAGCGGGTGTGGCCGATGCCGAGGTGGCCAACCGGCATCTCCTCGGCGACCCGGTCGATCAGGGTGTCGACCTTGGCGGCGCTCTTCACAATCGACGTCTGGCCGTCCTGCTCATTGAAGATGGCGATGCCGGCCGAGTCGTAGCCACGGTATTCGAGCCGCTTCAGGCTCTCGACGATGATCGGGGCAGCCTCGCGCTCCCCCAGGTACCCGATGATCCCGCACATAGTGTGGCTCCTATCTTCCCATCCAGCGCACGTTTTAACGAGCGAATCGAATTCGTGCTTTTGGGTCAACGCCGGCACCGCCCGAAGGGTTACGAACTGCTTCTACGAACTGGGTCTACGGACTGGCCGAAGGTGACACCTGGGCGCTCCTCGAGATGACGACGTGAATCTGGACGGTCTTCTGGCTAACCGTCACGCCGTCCGGGGGGCGAATGTTGATCGTCCGGATGACGTCCGCCGTCACGCCACTGACGTCCACCGGGTCGGTGGGGACCAGGTTGAGCGCGGCAAGGGTGTTCAACAGGCCCGTGACGTTGACCTGGAGCGTCGACAGGGTCACGTTGGTCACCCGATAGCCGGCCGCCGGCTGTCCATTGAGAGTCCAGCCAACGGGCTTGGTTTCGGTGACGGCGTCCGCCTGGATCGTCATCTTGACCGAGACCGTGGGAGGCGTGACGGTCACCGATTTCAGGATTTGCTTCTTGGCATCCCTGACCACCACTGCGGGGGACTGGTCAACCGGGCCGGTGAGCCCGCTCAGGTCGACCCGGACGACCGCCTGGGTGCCTGCAAGCTGGCCCTTTGGGCCGTCGATCTTGACCGTGGCAGGCGTCACCGTGGTCGCCGTGGTCAACTCATGAAAGCCGGCCGGCAGCGCATTCACCCGCTCGATCAAGACCGGGAGCGTCGCGCTGGCTGATTGGTCGATCGGGATCGTCAGGAACGCTGGCGCGTCGACCTGCAGGTTAGGGTTCGGACTGTCGATGTGCACCGGGACGCGGTTGCTCCCGACTTTGACGGCCCTGAAGTCTCCTGCGGCGTGGAGCGTGCGGACATCGAACGTGCGCAGATTGTCAGCGGTCCCAATGACGGCCACCGGCACCAGCGGGATGTCGCCGACCACGACAAGACCAGCGGGCAACACCGGATGTGCAAGCGCGAGGCTGTATTTTTGACTCTGGGTGGGATTCTGGGTGTAGGCGACGACGCTCCAGAGCGCAATCGCGAAGCCGATCGCCAGTAGCTTGACACGCAGGTTGCCGAACAAGGATGGCTAGTCTACGGCAAGGACGCCTTGCGCTGCTGCGCCGTTAGCGTCGCCAGGGCACCAGCGGCATGTGCGCTTCCGGACGCGGCTGGAGGAGCGAGCCGAGAACCTGCCGGAGCCGGTCGGGATCCAGGTTTCGCAGCAGCTTGCCTTCGTGCGCGACGGCAATCTGGCCGAGCTCTTCGCTGAGGATCAAGACGACGGCGTCCGTCTGCATCGAGAGCCCGAGGCCGGCCCGGTGGCGGGTGCCCATCCGCTCGCGGACGGTGCCTTCTTCGGCTAGCGGGAGAACGCAGCCGGCGGCGAGGATCTGGTTGCCGCGCACGATGACGGCGCCGTCGTGCAGGGGCGAGTTCGGGAAGAAGATCGCTTCCAGGAACTCGGCCGTGAGCTCGCCGTTGATCCGGATTCCCGTGTTGGCGTAGTTCTCCAGGCCGGTGTCCTTCTCGAACACGATCAGGGCCCCGGTAAAGCGCTGGGTCAGCTTGGTGGTGGCGCGGATAACCTCGTCGATCATCCGGTTGAAGATCTGCAGGTTGTAGTGCGACAGCGGCCGGCCGATCAAGCCGATGCGGCCGACCTGGTCCAGGGCGCGCCGGATCTCCGGCTGGAAGAGGACGATGATGCCGATCAGGATCGCCGGGGCGGCATTTCGAAAGATCCAGGACAGGAGCCGCAGGTCGAGCAGGTTCGCCAGCAGGCCGACGAAGCCCAGCAGCAGCACGCCGACCATCAACTGGACGGCCTGGGTGCCGCGGATCAGCAAGAACATCCGGTAGAGGAAGAACGCGACCAGCCCGATGTCGATCAGGTCGCGGATATGCCGCCAGATGCTCCCGCTGGTCAGAAAGACCAGGATGTCCCGCAGCACGACGTCCACTCGGGGTAGTATCGCCGAACCGCCAAACGGGCTTTGGTGAGCCGAGGCACCCGGTTGCGCTCGACACTGGTCATCCGGTCTCGGTCGGCCTAAGTCAGCTGGCTCGGCGGGCAGGCTGCCAGGCGCGTCCTGAGCTTAACGTCGAACCAGGGCCGACGAGATTGCGCCGCCAGGCGTCGACGGAATTGCGTGGACTAGCGCTTGGTGTACTGAGGCGCCTTACGTGCGCGCTTGAGGCCCGCCTTCTTGCGTTCCTTCATACGCGGGTCGCGGCTCAGGAGCCCGTGCTTCTTGAGCACCGGCCGCATCGCGAGGTCGGCGACGATCAGGGCTCGCGCGATGCCATGCTGGAGGGCCCCAGCCTGACCGGACATGCCGCCACCGTTAACTTTCGCGCTGATGTTGAATTTCTTCAGGCTCTCGGTGAGCCGGAGCGGCTCGACGACGACCATCTCGAGCATCCGCCGGCCGAAGTATTGCAGCGGCGGCTTGTTATTGACCGTGATCGTCCCGTCGCCCGGATACAGGCGCACGCGCGCCACCGCATTTTTGCGCCGGCCGGTCCCGTAGTAATAGTGCTCGTTATCAGCCAATGACTTCGATCTCCCCCCGAGTTCCAAATTTGATGGTTTTCGGCTGCTGCGCCACATGCGGGTGCGCCTCGCCAGCATAAATCTTCAGACGGCTCAGCTGCGCCTTGCCCAGCGTCCCGTGCTGCAGCATCCCGGCGACGGCGTGCTGGAAGGGAAACGTGGGATGCTTCACGACCGCATCGCCGTAGGCCGTCTTGCGAAGCCCGCCAGGATAGCCCGAGTAGGACGTGTAAATCTTGTCCGTCACTTTCTTGCCGGTCACCCGGATGCCCTTGACGTTAATCACGATCACGTGGTCCCCGGTGTTCAGGTGCGGCGTGTAGATCGGCTTGTGCTTGCCGCGCAGGACCCTGGCCACATTGGCGGCCAGGCGGCCCAGCGTCTGCCCGTTGGCGTCGATCAGATACCAGTCGGGCTTCAACTCCGACGGCCGCGCCGTGAACGTTTTTGACTTTCCCATCAATACTCGACTCCTATCTGGACCAGGCCCTGGGGCGGCGCGGGACGCAGTCCCGTCGTCGAGCCGCTGAGCAGCTCGTCGATCCAACCCGGGGCTCTCCGGTGACGGCCGACGTCGACCAGGGCTCCGGTGATCCTGCGCATCATGCCGTAGAGAAACGCATTTGCGGCGACGGCAATGGTCACCCAGTCGCCCTGCTGGCCGACATGCAGATCCTGGATCTCACGGACGGTATGCCCGCCCGGCCGCGGGCTACGCCCGAACGCCCGGAAGTCATGACGGCCGACGAGCCGGTCGCCGGCTTCCTGCATGCGGTCCAGGTCGAGCGTGTCCTGCATGCCCCAGGCGTACTGGCGCTGATAGGCGCCCCTGGGGAGAGACTGGCGAATGCGATAGGCATAGCGCCGCAGGCGGGCCGAGTAGCGTGCGTTGAACGCGTCGTCGACAAGCTCGGCATGCCGGATCGCCACGTCCGACGGGAGCCGGCTGTTCAACGCCATCGCCAACTGGGCAATCGGGAAAGCGCCGTCGAGCCGGAAATTGACGCACTGACCCAGGGCATGCACCCCGGCGTCCGTGCGACCGGCCGCCGTCAGCTCGGGCGTCTCGCCCGTCAAGGACTGGATTGCGGCCCTGAGCGTTGCCTCGACGGTGGCTGCGCCGTCTTGCGCCTGCCAACCGTGATAGCGCGTCCCTTCGTATTCGACGAGCACTTTGATATTGCGCATCTCAGTCGACCAGCTCGATCAGGACCATTGGCGCGCCGTCGCCCAGTCGGGGGCCGATCTTCAGCACCCGGGTGTAGCCGCCCGGACGCTCTTTCATCCGGGGCACCAGCTTGGTGAAGAGCTTCTCCGTGACCGCCGGGTCCTCGACGAAGGCATCAACCGCGCGCCGCGACGACACGCTGTCCACCTTGGCCGTCGTGATGATCTTTTCGACCCAGCGGCGCAGTTCCTTGCCCTTTGCCTCGGTCGTCTGGATGCGGCCGTGGTCCAGCAGGGACGTGACCAGGTTCCGGCTCAGCGCCCTGCGATGCGCCGTGCTCCGGCTGAATTTCCGCCCTGCCTTCTGGTGCCGCATCGCTGAGCCGGTTTAGACCAGGACCTTGGTCAGCTCTTCCTGCGTCAGGAAGCCGCGCTGAACCAGTTTCTCTTTGATCTCGTCGAGCGACTTGCGCCCGAAGTTCCGCAGGCTGAGGAGATCCTCCTCGCGGAGGGCCACCAGCTGGCCAACTTTCGTGATTTCATTTGCCTTGAGGCAGTTCAGCGCCCGGACCGACAGGTCCAGGTCCTCGATCGGCACGTCAGCCAGCCGCGAGGACACGTCATTGCCCTTGGCGGTCGGGACGTCCGCCAGCTTGATGCTGTCGGTGAAGTGCGTGAAGAGGCCGAGGTGCGTTGTGAACTGCTTGGCCGCCTCGCTGATCGCCTCGTCCGGCTTGATCGTGCCGTCGGTCCAGACCTCGAGGATCAGCTTGTCCCAGTCCGTTTCCTGGCCGACGCGGGTCTTCTCGATCAGGAAGTTCGCCTTGACCACCGGGCTGAAGATGGCGTCAATCGGGATCACCCCGATCGGCTGCCCCTCTTTCTTGTTGCGGTCGGCGGGCACATAACCCTTGCCGCGCTCGACGGTCAGCTCCATCCGCAGGCGACCCTTGTTGCTGTCCAAAGTACAGATATAGAGATCCTGGTTGACGACGTCGACGTCGCTGGGCGCCTGGATGTCGGCGGCCGTGACGGTCTTCGGCCCGGTGACGTCGAGGGTCAGTCGAACCGGCTCGTCGGTGTACGACGTCAGGTTGAGACCCTTCAAATTGAGAATGATCTCGGTCACGTCTTCCTTGACATACGGAATCGAGGAAAACTCGTGCGCGACGCCTTCGATGGACACCGACGTCACGGCGGCGCCTTTCAGCGTCGACAGCAGGACGCGACGGAGCGAGTTGCCCAGGGTCGTGCCGAACCCCGGCTCCAACGGCTCAATCTCGAACTTACCGTAGCTGGTCGAATTCTCGATGCTCTTGACTTGCGGCTGGGCGATGTCGAACATGGTCCTCCCTGTTTATAAAAACTATCGTGAATAAAACTCGACGATCAATTGCTCCTGGATCGTCTGGTCGATGTCCTCGCGACCCGGTTCGCCGACGATCTTGGCGGTCAGGTTGTCGCGATCGAAGCTAAGCCACGGCGGAACCGTTCGCTGCTCACCGGCCGCCACGGCGGTCTTGATACGCTCGACCTCTTTGCTCGCGTCCCGAACGGCGATCACATCACCCACCCGAACGGAGTAGCTCGGGATATTGACGGTCCGGCCGTTCACGGCGAAATGCTTGTGGCTGATCATCTGGCGCGCATCGCGCCGCGACGCGGCGAACCCGAGCCGGTAGATCACGTTGTCCAGCCGGCTCTCCAGCAACCGCAAGAGGTTGAGCCCGGTGACGCCGGTCATCTTCGAGGCGCGATTGAAGTACAGGCGGAACTGGCCTTCCAGCAGGAAATAGATCCGCCGCGCACGCTGCTTGGCGCGAAGCTGGATGCCGTAGTCGGAAACCTTCCGGCGGCGCACCTGCGTATGCATACCCGGGGGCATCGAGCGGCGATCGAGGGTGCACTTGGTGAAGCACTTCTCGCCCTTCAGGAACAGCTTGACACCCTCCCGGCGGCAATGGCGACAGACGGGACCTTCGTAGCGAGCCATTTAGACGCGCCTCCGTTTCGGCGGGCGGCACCCGTTGTGCGGGATCGGGGTCACGTCCGTGATCGCCGTGACGTCAAGCCCGGCCGCCTGCAGCGAGCGGATGGCGGCCTCGCGGCCGGCACCCGGCCCCTTGACGAACACTTCGATCTGCTTCAACCCGTGCTCCATGGCGCGCCGGGCGGTCGCTTCCGCCGTGGTCTGCGCCGCGAAGGGCGTGCTCTTTCGAGAGCCCTTAAAGCCCTGGCTCCCGGCACTGCCCCAGGCAAGCACGTTGCCCTGGGCATCCGTCAGGGAGATCACGGTGTTGTTGAACGTCGACTGGATGTGCGCTTGCCCGACGGTGACGTGCTTCTTTTCACGGCGGCGGGTGCGGACAACTTTCTTCTTTGGCATTAATTACTTCTTCTCAACTTTCTTCTTGACTCCAACCGTCTTGCGCGGGCCGCGGCGCGTCCGGGCATTGGTTCGTGTCCGCTGGCCACGAACCGGGAGGCCACGGCGGTGCCGCAGGCCCCGGTAGGTGCCGATCTCGATCAGCCGCTTGATGTTCAGCGCGATCTCGCGTCGCAGTTCACCTTCGACCTTGGCTTCCTTGTCCAGGACGTCACGAAGGCGACCAACCTGCTCGTCATTGAGGTTCTTCACCCGCATGTTGGGATCGACGTTCGCGATCGTCAGCACCCGCTTCGCAATGTGCGGTCCGACGCCGAAGATATAGGTCAGGGCAATCTCGACCCGCTTCTCGCGCGGGATGTCGACGCCGGCTATGCGCGCCATTCGCCTATCCCTGCCTCTGGTTGTGCTTCGGCGTGACGCAGATGACCCGCACCTCGCCCTTGCGCTTGATGACCTTGCACTTCGCGCATATCTTCTTGACTGACGACCGTACTTTCATTTTTCAATCTGCCTTCTTCACAATGCGACCGCGGCCCGGATCGATTGGTGACACCTCGACGCGGACACGGTCACCCGGTATCACCCGGAGAAACCGCAGCCGCGCGGCCGGCGCCACGTGAGCCACGATCCTGTGGCCGGTTTCGAGTTCGACGCGGTAGAGTGCGTTGGGCATCGGCTCTACCACACGTCCGACGACATCATCGGGCATCAGCAAATGCCCATGCAAATGTCGCCGGATTTCCGGCGCACGAAGGAAAAGCATATCACAGGACAGTGCATGCTTGCGTTCGTGCCTGCGTTCGTCCTCGGACTCAACGCCTCGCTCCCGCGCCGTCCGGCAGCGCCGTCAGCACCTGTGGACCGTCTGTCGTGATGGCCACGGAGTGTTCAAAATAAGCGGAGAGGCTGTGGTCGCTGGTCACCACCGTCCAGCCGTCGCCGAGCAGGGCGACGTCTTTCGCTCCGGCGTTGACCATTGGCTCGATGGCCAGCACCATCCCGGGCTTCAGCAGCGGGCCGCGCCCGGCGATGCCGAAATTGGGTACCTGTGGGTCCTCGTGCATGTCACGGCCGATGCCGTGGCCGACGAACTGCTCGACAACCGAAAAGCCCGAGGCCTCGACATGCTCCTGGATGGCGGCGCTGATATCGCCGATACGGTTGCCGACCTGGGCCTTGCCGATACCGATCGCGAGGGATTCGCGGGTGACTTCCAGCAGGCGCTGGGCTGCCGGCGAGACCTTGCCGATGGGCACCGTCAGGCCGGCATCGGCCCAGAAGCCGCGATGGATCAGCCCTGCGTCCAGGCTCAGGAGGTCACCTTCCCGAAGTTTGCGATTGGTCGGGATGCCGTGCACCACCTGGTCGTTGACCGAGGTGCAGATGCTGTTCTGATAGCCCTGGTAGCCGACGAACCCCGGAATGCAGCCATGCTCCCGGATGAACGCGCCGGCCTCGCGGTCGAGGTCGAGCAGGGTCACGCCCGGCCGGGCCATCGCCTGCAGCCGGTGGAGCGTTTCCGCCAGGATCGCCCCGGCTTCGCGCATCAGGTCGATCTCGGCCGGTGACTTGTAGATGATCATCGCGGCACCCCATCGAGGCGCTCGGCGAGGCGCCGCACGATGTCGGCCCGGACGTCGGCGACCGGCATCTGGCCATCAATGTTCTCCAGCTTCTGCTGCGCGGTGTAGTAGTCGATCAGCGGCGCCGTGTGCTTGAGGAACACGTCGATCCGGCGAGCGACGATCTCCGGCTGGTCGTCCGTGCGCTGGTACAGCTCGCCGCCATCGTTCGCGCACCGCGGCAGGTTTCGCGCCTGTTCCGGAGTGAAGTTGTAGACGGCGTCACAGGTTCGGCAGCTATACCGGTGGGACAGTCGATCGATCAGCACCTGGCGGCTGACCCGGAGGTAGATCACGGCATCGATCTGCCGCTGGATCTCCGGCAGCATCTCGTCGAGCGCCTCCGCCTGGGCGACGGTGCGCGGAAAGCCGTCGAGGATGAAGCCGTGACGCGCGTCGGGCTTCTCCAGACGGTCGCGGATGATCTTGACCATCACCGGGTCAGGCACCAACTCCCCTCGGTCCATGAAGCCCTTGACCTGCTCACCGAGCTCCGTCCCGGCGCGCCGCTGGGCCCGAAGCATGTCACCGGTCGCGATCGCCGGGATGTGATATTGCTCGATCAGGTAGGCGCTCTGCGTGCCTTTGCCGGCCCCAGGCGCGCCGAACAGAATGAGATTCATGGCGTCAGGATGCGAGGAAGCCTCGCTACTTGATGAACCCCTTGTATTGACGCATGATGAGCTGCGTCTCGATCTGTTTCATGGTGTCGAGGGCAACGCCGACCACGATCAGAATCGCCGTGCCTCCGAGATACATGTTCTGGGTTGGAATTCGCGTCAACGCGGTGGCCAGCAACGGAATCAAGACCGTCACGCCTCCCAGGAACAGCGCGCCGGCAAACGTGATCCGGGTCATGGTGCGGTCGAGGTACTGCGCGGTGGCGACCCCGGGCCGGATGCCTGGAATGAAGGCGGCGTGCTTCTTCAGGTAGTCGGCCGTGTCGACCGGGTCAAAGGTGACGGCCGTATAGAAGTACGTGAACCCGAAGATCAGGATGAAATAGACGACGTTATAGAGGATGTCGGTCGGCACATTGGGCCCTGCCGGAACCCAGTAGGTCCGTAGGGCACGAGAGATATCGCCCCACGGGGATGCCGCCGTCGCCAGAAAGTTCCCGATGATGACGGGAAAGAACATGATCGAGATCGCAAAGATGATCGGAATGACTCCCGCCTGGTTGACCCGCAGGGGAAGGTGGGAGCTTCGGCCCTGGTAGACCTTGCGACCGACCACGCGCTGCGCTGACTGAATTGGAATTTTCCGTTGTGCTTGCTGGACCTCGATGATGAACGCCGTCACGACGATCGCCAGGGCGGCAAAGAGAATCAATGGCGCCAGGTTCGACTGCCCGCCGCCGGTGAGCAGGTTGTAGATCGTATTCGGGATGCGCCCGACGATGCCGGCGAAGATCACGAGCGAGATCCCATTGCCGATGCCGTACTCGGTGATCAGCTCCCCGAACCACATCAGCATGACCGTCCCGGCGGTCAGCGTGACCATGATGCCAACGATGCCGAACCAGCTGATGTTGTTGCTCAGCACGCCCTGGCGACTGAACACCAGCGTCAGACCCCAGGCCTGCAAGAGGCCGAGGGCGACCGTGAGCCAGCGCGTCCAGCGGGTGATCTTGCGCCGGCCGAACTCGCCCTCTTTGCTGAGCTCTTTCATCCGGGTCGAGACGACGGTCATCAGCTGCATGATGATCGAAGCGTTGATGTACGGGTTGACGCCCATCGCGATGATGGAGAAGGTCGACAGCCCGCCACCGGAGAAGAGGTCGAGCAGGCCGAGGAAGGCGTTGGTGTTGAAGAGCTTGTCCAGGGCCGCCTTGTCGGCGCCCGGGACCGCGATGTGCGCGAAGATGCGGAAGACCAGGAAGAGCCCGAGTGTGAACAGGATCTTCCGGCGCAGCTCCGGAATGCGTAGGGCGTTGCCAATCGCCTCTAACATCGTTTAGCCTTTCTTACCCTTTTCCGGGCGACTGGGCTTCTCCGAACTCGCACTCTCGTCACTCGCGTCCGCCCGAGGCGCCTTCGGGGCCTTTTCGGCCTTCGCGGGCTTTTCGGCCTTCTCGGCCTTCGCCGCCTTGTCGGCCTTGGTCGCCTTCGCCTTCTTCTCCGCCTTCGACTCGCCCTCGTCGGCATCCTCCGGCTTGACCGGAATCACGCGCTTGGGCTGGTTCTTGGCCCGCTTGGTCTTCTCTCGAATTGGCGGCGGCACCGCGATCACCGCGACCGTCCCGCCAGCCGCCTCAATCTTCTTCTTGGCCTCAGCCGAAAAGCGATGGGCGTGGATCGTCAGCTTGCGCGTCAGGTCGCCACTGCCGAGGACCTTGATGCCGGCCCCGACATCTTTGATGATGCCTGCGTCCACCAGGTGCTCCGGGGTGACGTCCGCGCCGGCCTCGAACCGATTCAGACGGGTGAGGTTGAGGATGGCGAACGTCTTCTTCCACTTGTTGTGAAAGCCCCGCCATTTGGGGATGCGCATGGTGAGACGCGTCTGCCCACCCTCAAACGCCTTCGGGACGTTGACTGAGGTCCGGGCGCGCTGCCCCTTCTGGCCACGGGTCGAGGTCTTCCCGTGACCCGAACCGGGACCGCGGCCCACGCGCTTGCGGGCCTTATGCGAGCCGGGCGACGGCTGGAGCTCGTGGAGCTTCATTTCGTTTCCTCGACCTCGATCAGGTGGCGGACCTTGTGAACCATGCCGCGCACCTGGGGGCTGTCCTGCAGCTCAACCGTCTGGTGAAGCCGGCGCAGACCGAGCGCCTGGACCGTCTTCTGCGCGGCGGGTTTCTGTCCGATGGTGCTCCGAACGTAGGTGATCTTCAGCGTGGACATCGTCTTACGCCACCGGCTCCGGCTCGGGCTCGGCGTCCGCGACCGGCGCCTCGACCGGCTCGACGGGCTTCGGGCCACGCCGGCTCAACCGCGCCATCTCCTCGGTCGATCGTCCTCGGTTGAGCCCGATCGACTCGGCCGTTTGCAGCGCCTCCAGGGCGGCGAGCGTCGCGCGCACAGTATTCACGGGATTGTTCGTCCCGAGCGACTTGGTGATCATGTCCTTGACGCCGGACAGCTCCACCACGGCACGCATCGCCCCGCCGGACCGAATGCCCGTGCCCGGCGCGGCCGGCTTCAACATCACCTTGGCCGCCCCCTTCTTCATCCGGATTTCGTGGGGGATGGTGCTGCCGACCATGGGCACGGTGACGAGGTGCTTCTTGGCAGACTCGACCGCCTTGCGGATCGCCTCCGGGACTTCGCCCGCCTTCCCCAACCCGGCGCCGACGCGACCGTTGTTGTCGCCGACGACGACCAGCGCGCTGAAGGAGAAGCGACGGCCACCCTTGACGACCTTCGAGACGCGGTTCAGGTGAACCACCTTCTCGCTGAATTCCGATCGTTGATCGCGGTACTGGTAACCCATTTGCTCCCTTAGAACTTCAAGCCCGCGCTACGGGCTGCCTCGGCCAGGGCTTTGACCCGGCCGTGATATGGAAAGCCGCCCCGATCGAAGACGACCGTCTCGACGCCCGCTTGCCGGGCCCGCTCGGCAATGCTCTTGCCGACCGCGGCGGCGCCGTCGGCACCCGACCCGGACTTGAGCGCCTTGCGCAGGTCGGCATCCGTGGTCGAGGCGGATGCCAGCGTGCGGCCGGCGACGTCGTCGATCACCTGGGCGTAGACATGGTGCAGGCTGCGGAAGACGCTGAGGCGCGGCCGTTGTGGCCCGCCTTCGATCTTGGTCCGGAGCCGTACATGGCGCTTCAGCCGCAGCGTGCGGCGCTCCTGGGTCTTGTACATTACTTTGCCGCTCCCGCGGTCTTGCCGGTCTTGCCGGCCTTACGGCGGATCCGCTCGCCGCGGTAGAGGATCCCTTTGCCCTTGTAGGGTTCCGGGGGGCGGACCTTTCGGACTTCGGCGGCCACCTGGCCGACGACTTCCTTGTTCGCGCCCTTGATCGAGATCTTCGTCGGCTCGGGGACGTCGATCGTGATTCCCTTTGGGACGGGATAGCGGACCGGGTGTGAGAAGCCCACATTGAGCACCAGGGCCTCGCCCTGCTTCGACGCCCGGTAGCCGACGCCGACCAACTCGAGCTGTTTCTCGTAGCCCTTGCTCACGCCTTCGATCATGTTCCAGACCAACGTCCGGGTCAGGCCGTGCAGCGAGCGGTGCAGCTTGGACTCGCTCGGCCGCTCGACGACGACCGTGCTGCCCTTGACCGACACCTTCATGTCGGGGTTGATCTGCCGGGTGAGCTCGGACTTCCCGCTCTTGACGACGAGCGTGTGGTCGTGGATGTCCACGGTCACCCCGCCCGGAATCGCGACTGGAAGCTTGCCAATTCTGCTCATGGGATCACCAAACGTAGCACACGACCTCGCCGCCGAGGCCGGCGCGGGTCGCTTCCTGTCCGGACATCACACCGTGGGAGGTCGAGAGGATGACGATGCCGAGCCCGCCGAGGACGCGAGGGATCTCGGTCTTGCGGGCGTAGACCCGTAGTCCGGGCTTGCTGATCCGCCGCACGCCGCCGAGCGACTTGCCGCGCGTGGTCTTGGGCTTGAACGTGATGTCGAGCTTTGGACCCTGTTCGGCGGTGGCCACGTCGTAGGTCGCGATGTAGCCCTGCTCCTTGAGCACACGGGCGATCTCCACGCCGACGCGGGAGGCCGGCATGCCGACCTTGGCATGCCCAGCCGTGTTCGCATTGCGAATTCTGGTCAGCATGTCCGCGATGGTATCGGTACTCATTCCTTCAGTCCCCTCCTCACCACGACGACTTCTTCACGCCGGGAACCTGTCCCTGCGAAGAAAGCGTGCGGAAGCAGATGCGGCAAATGCCGAACTTGCGCATGTATGAACGCGGTCGCCCGCACAGGTTGCAGCGGTTGTGCTGCGACACGGCGTGCTTGTGCTTGCGGAGGCCGCGATTGATCGTCGATTTCTTAGCCAAGAATGATCCTCACTTCCTGAATGGAAACCCGAGTTCCGTCAAGAGCGCCCGCGCCTCCTCATCGGTACGCGCCGTCGTCACGAAGGTGACCTCGAGTCCCCGAACTTTGTCGACCTTGTCGTACTCGATCTCGGGAAAAATCAATTGCTCACGAAGTCCGAGCGTGTAATTGCCCTTGCCGTCGAAGCCGCTCGGGGCGATGCCGCGGAAGTCGCGAATCCGTGGCAGACCGACCGACAGCAGCTTGTCCATGAACTGGTACATGCGGGCACCCCGCAGCGTCACCTTGACGCCGATCGGCAGGCCGGCGCGAAGCTTGAAGTTCGCGATCGCCTTGCGCGACTTGGTGACCACGGGCTGCTGGCCGGTGATCTTCTTGAGGTCGGCCACCGCGGCGTCGAGCGCTTTGCCGTTCTGAATCGACTCACCCATGCCGATGTTGGCGACGACCTTGACCAGCCGTGGCACCTGCAGCGTGTTCGTGTATGCGAACCGCTGGATCAGGGCTGGCACGATCTTGTCCTGGTAACGCTGCTTGAGGCGCAGCTCCGCCTTGTTCGGATTCGCCGCGACACTCATACCTTGTTCCTCGCCCGCTCGTAGACATCGCCGCACTTGACGCAAACGATGGCCTTCCGGCCGTTCGGCAGCTCCGTCTTTCGGATCCGGGTCGGCTTATCGCACTTGTTGCAGACAAGCATGACGTTCGAGTACGCCAGCGGCGACTCGAAGTCGACGATGCCGGCCTGCATCACGTTGGTTCCGCCCTTTTGCTGGCCCGCTTTCTGGTGCCGCTTGAGGACGTTAACGCCTTTGACGACGATCTTGCGCTGCTCCGGCAGCGTGCGCATGACGACCCCGCGCTTGCCACGGTCCTTGCCGGCCATGACCTGGACGGTGTCGTCACGGTGGATGTCGAGATGGAGACGGGACATGTTCAGAGAACCTCCGGTGCCAGGGAAACGATCTTCATGAAGTTCTTGTCGCGAAGCTCGCGGGCAACCGGGCCGAAGATACGGGTGCCCCGCGGGTTGTTCTGCGGACCGAGGATGACGGCCGCGTTCTCGTCGAAGCGGATCGTCGAGCCATCGGCACGGCGGAACTCGCGCGACGTCCGGACGACGACCGCCTTGACGATCTCGCTCTTCTTGACCTGGCCGCCAGGCGTGGCGACGGTCACCGCCGCCGTGATCACATCGCCGATGGACGCGTACTTGCGGTAGTGGCCACCCATGACCCGGATACACAGAACTTCACGCGCGCCCGTGTTATCCGCCACCTTCAGCCGCGTCTCCTGTTGAACCACGTTATTTCGCCTTCTCCACGATGGCGACCACGCGCCAGCGCTTGTCGTGCGAGAGCGGCCGCGTTTCCATGATCCGGACGCGGTCGCCGACCTTGCACTGGTTCTGCTCGTCGTGGGCCTTGAACCGGGTCGACTGGCGGATGACCTTGTGGTATTTGGGGTGCTCCTTGAGCGTCTGCACCTGCACGACCACGGTCTTGTCCATCTTGTCGCTGATGACAAGCCCGGTGCGGCTCTTGCGCATGGCGCGCTCCGTAGTCTGACTTGCGTCTTCGCTCACTTCTTCTCCTCAGCAGCCGCGCGGCGGCGGCGCGGCCTGGGCGCCTCGGCCACGGCGACCGCCGTTGCACCCTCGCCCGAATCCCGTTCCTTCAGATGGATCTCGGTCAGAATCTGCGCCAGGCTGTTGCGGACATGCCGGATCTGGCGATGATTCGCCAGCTGGCCGGTGGCCATCTGGAAGCGCAGGTTGAAGAGCTCCTGGCGGGAGTTCTTCAGCTGCTTCTGCAGGTCCGTCATCGACATGGCGTGGAGATCCTTGACTTTCATTTTTTCCCTCCGCCCTTGGCCGGCTTGACCGGTGCGGCAGCCGCGGCGGCACCCTTGCCGGCCGCTCCCTTGGCGGCGGGCGCCGTTCCAGGCGCCGGCTTGGCGGTGGGCGCCGCTCCGGGCGCGGCCTTCGGACCCCTGACGGCAGCTGCCGCGGGCGCCGCGATGGCGCCGGCTTCGGCGCTCTCACCAGGCTTGACTTCCGCCGGGCCCTTGATCTTGACGTCGGTCGCGGCCTTAACGCCCGACTTGATCCCGAGCGTCCGGGTCTTCATCGGCAGCTTGTAGGCCGCCAGTTGAAACGCGCGCTTCGCCATCTCGGGGGTGACACCGCCCATCTCGAAGAGGACGCGGCCCGGCTTGACCACGGCGACCCAGCCCTCGGGCGTGCCCTTACCGCTGCCCATCCGGGTCTCGGCGGGCTTCTTGGTGACGCCCTTGTCGGGAAAGATGCGGATGAAGACCTTGCCGCCGCGACGAACAAAGCGGGTCATCACGCGGCGCGACGCCTCGATCTGCCGGTTGGTCATCCAGGCAGCTTCCGCGGCCTGCAAACCAAACTCCCCGAAGGCTAGATCATTGCCCTGGGTCGCGACGCCGCTGCGGCGGCCGCGATGTGGCTTACGCCATTTGACGCGAGCGGGTAAGAGCATCCTCTCCTATTCCTTCTTCTTTGTGGTTCGGGGTTTCGGCGTCTTCGGTGCACCGGCGGCGTCGGTTGCGGCGGGGACTGCTTTGGCCCTGGTCGCGCGCGTTGGTGCCGGCTTCTCGACAGGGCCTTCCGCCGCCGTCGTCTTTGCCGCTCGAGGCGCGCGCTTTGGTTTGGCGGGTGCCTCCGCGGTTGCCGTCACGGCAGGCTGGGCCTCGGCCGGGGCGGACGGCGCCGTCTCGGCGATCACCTCAACCGGCAGCAGCTCGGCAACCGGCACCGGCAGGCTGGCCCCCAGCGGCACGCCACCGTCAGCGGGCTCCTCGGCGGCGGCCGGAACGACCCGCGCCGGCGTATCGGTCGGGAAGTTGCCGGTGTAAACCCAGGCGGAAACGCCGATCCGACCAAAGGTGGTCTTCGCCTCGGTCTGGCCGAAGTCGATGTCGGCCTTCAGGGTGTGCAACGGGACCCGGCCCTCCCGGTTCCACTCGATGCGACCCATCTCCGAGCCGCCGAGGCGACCCTTGACCCGGATCTTCACGCCCTGCGCGCCGGCCCGCATCGTCTTCATCAGCGACTGCTTGATGGCGCGGCGGAACGCGATCCGCTTCTCCAGCTGGGCCGCGACGTTTTCGGCCACCAGCTGGGCGCTGAGCTCCGGCTTCTTGATCTCCTGGATGGTGACCCGCACCCGCTTCCCGGTCCGCTTCTCCAGCTCATCGCGAAGCTGGTCGACGCTCGTCCCGCCCTTCCCGATCACGATGCCGGGCTTGGCCGTATGGAGGGTCACGGTCAGGGCGCTCGAGGAGCGCTCGGTCTCGATCCGGGCGACGCCGGCGTTTTTCAGCCGCGCGAGCAGCATCCGTCGCAGGCGGACGTCTTCCAGTAAGAGCGCCTTGTACTCCTTGTCCGGGGCGAACCATTTCGCTTCCCAGTTTCGGTAGACGCCCAGGCGGAATCCGTTCGGGTGAACCTTGTGTCCCACTACTTGCTCTTTTTCTCCTTGGTCTCTTTCTTTGGTGCGTCCTTCTTCTTGCTCTCGGTCTTTGGCGCGCCGGCCTTCGGCTTTTCTGCCTTGGGCGTCTCCGCCTTCGGGGTTTCCGTCCTGGCACGCCGCGGCTTCGGCGTTTCCTCGATCTCGTCGGACTCGGTGGTCGCTTGCGGGGCGGGCTCGGCGGCTGCGGCGGCCGCGGCGGCGGCCGCCCTGCCTCGTGGCGCGCGTCGGGCCGGCTCGGCGGCGCCGGTCGCGCCCGTGGGCCGCGCCGCCTGCGGCTGCGGAGCCCGTGGCAACGATGCCGGTCGCCGGCGAGCCACCCCCGGCCGGTCCTCGATCACGGCGGTAATGTGACTGGTGCGCTTGAAGATGCTGAACAGGCGGCCCATGGCCCGCGGCTGGCCACGTTTCAGCATCGGACCCGCCTCGACCCGGATCTCCTTGATCACGAGATCATCCCTGACCAGGTTGAAGTTGTTTTCGGCATTGGCCTGGGCGGACCGGATCACCTTGGCGACATCGCGCGCAGCCGCCCGCGGCATGAACTGGCATGCGGTCAACGCCTCCCCGACGGGGAGGTTGCGCAGTCCCTGTGCCACCAGCCGCACCTTGCGCGGTGACGTCCGAACCCACTTCGCCTTTGCCTGGACTTCCATGTCCCCTATTTCACCGCCGTCGATTTCTCGGTGTGATGGCCATGCGCCCGGAATCGACGGGTTGGCGCGAACTCGCCCAGCAGGTGCCCGACCATGTTCTCGGTGATGAAGATCGGCACGTGCTTCTTCCCATCGTGGATCGCGATCGTATGCCCGAGCATCTCCGGGAACACGCTCGAGTCCCGCGACCAGGTCTTGATGACCTTCTTTTCCTTCTGCTGATTCATGGCAACGACCTTCTTCATCAGCGACGGATGGATGTATGGACCTTTCTTTGTTGACCGACTCATTTCTTATCCCTTGCTCTTCCGCTTGCTTGGCCGGCGGCGAACGATCATGTTCTTGGTCTTCTTGTTGCGGCGGGTGCGATACCCCAGCGTCGGCTTGCCCCAGGGCGTCTGCGGATGCCCGCCAGCACCGGAGCGGCCTTCACCACCGCCGTGGGGGTGGTCGAAGGGGTTCATGCTCATGCCGCGAACGGCGGGACGCTTCCCGCGCCAGCGGCTCTTGCCCGCCTTGCCGACATTCTCGTTCTCATGCTCGACGTTGCCCACCTGGCCGATCGTGGCGTAACACTCGACCGGCACCAGACGCATCTCTCCCGACGGCATCCGGATCTGGGCGTGCGCGCCCTCCCGAGCGAGCAGCTGGGCGGTCATGCCGGCGGAGCGAACGATCTGGCCTCCGCGGCCGGGCTGCAGCTCGATGTTGTGGACCATCGTCCCGACCGGGATATTGATCAGCGGCAGAGCATTGCCGGGCTTGATGTCCGCCTCGGGCCCGCAGGCCACCTTCTCTCCGACCGTCAGGCCCACCGGCGCCAGGATGTAGCGCTTCTCGCCGTCAGCGTAGGTCAGCAAGGCGATCCGCGCGCTGCGATTCGGGTCGTACTCCACGGCCGTCACCGTCGCCGGAATGCCGCGCTTGCTCCGCTTGAAGTCGATCACGCGGTAGAGCTTGCGGTGACCGCCGCCCTGGTGGCGCACGGTCAGTTTGCCCTGGGCGTTGCGCCCGGCGTTCTTCTTGAGCGACACCTGCAGCGACTTCTCCGCCTTCTTGCCGGGCGTGAGGTCGTCAAAGGCGCTGACCGACATGAAGCGGCGCCCGGGGGAGGTCGGCTTGTACTTCTTTACCGGCATTGGTTAGACACCCTGGAACATGCTTTCGATCTTCTGACCCTCGGCGAGCGTGACAATCGCCTTCTTCCAGTTCGACTGAAATCCATGGGTCCGACCACGGCGGCGTTCCTTGCCGCGAACGTGCATGGTATTGACGCCAACCACGTCGACCTTAAAGGCCTCGGTGATCGCCATCGCGATCTCGGTCTTGGTGGCGCGGGGATGCACCCGGAAGAGGTACTTGCCCGTCGCCATGGCGGCGTAGCTCTTCTCGCTGATGAGGGGCCGCTGGACCACCTCGATGGCTCCTCTCATGCCAACCACTCCTCCACCAGCGTGACCGCGGCTCGGGTAAGCACGATCGTGTCGGCGCTCAGGACATCCTCGACGTTCAGGTTCGAGCCGAGGATCGTCTTGACGGCCACCAGGTTGCGGGTCGACTTCTCCAGCACCTGGTCGTGTTCGGGCAGCACGAACAGAATCCGAAGGCCGGCATCCATCTCGGCGAAGAGCGCGGCCATCGTCTGCGTCTTCGGCGCCTCCAGGGTGATCTCCTCAACCACGCGGACGGCCCCGTCCTGGAACTTCGCCGACAGGGCGGCGCGAAGCGCCAGCCGCCGCTGCTTGCGGGGCATCTTGTGCTCGTAGCTGTGCGGGTGCGGCCCGAAGACCACGCCGCCATGCCGCCACTGCGGGGCGCGCGTGCTGCCCTGGCGGGCGCGACCGGTGCCCTTCTGCTTCCAGGGTTTCTTGCCGCCGCCCGAGACATCACCGCGGGTCTTCGTCTGGTGGGTCCCCTGCCGCTCGTTGGCCTGCTGGCGCGTCAACGCCTGGTGGAGCAGGGCCTCGTTGACGGGGGCGCCAAAGATCGACACCGGCAGCTCGACCTGGCCGGTTTCCTTGCCTTCGCGGTCGAAGACCGCCACGGTTTGCTTCTGGGAATCCGCCATTTATTTCCCCTTCGGCTGGCGGAGCGAGTCCTTCACCAGCACGACGCTGTTCTTGTGGCCGGGGACGTCGCCATTGACCAGCAGCAGGTTGCGGTCGACATCGACTCGGACCACCTTGAGGTGCTTGGTGGTCCGCTGTACGTTGCCCAGCTGGCCGGCCATCCGCATCCCTTTATAGACGCGTGACGGCGTCGACGAGGAGCCGATCGAGCCTGGTTGCTTGATGTTGTGCGAGCCATGGGTGACCGGGCCGCGGCCGAAGTGGTGCCGCTTGTGCTGGCCCGAGAAACCCTTGCCCTGGGAGGTGCCGGTGATATCCACCAGCTCACCGGCCTTGAAGACATCCGCCTTCAGCGCCTGGCCGACCTCGTAGGTCACATCCTTCAGGCGGATCTCGCGGAGGTGCTGGTGGATGGGGACCCCGGCTTTCTTGAAGTGCCCGATCGCGGGCTTGGTCATCCGCTTCTCGCGCGCCTCGCCAAAACCGAGCTGCACCGCGCCATAGCCGTGCTTCGGCACGGCACGAAGCCCGACCACGACGCAGGGGCCCGCCTCGAGCACGGTGACGGGCAGGAGCTCCCCCTTGTCGGTGAACACCTGCGTCATCCCGATCTTCCTGGCGAGCAGTCCCTTGGTAGCCATGGCCTTAGAGCTTGATCTCGATGTTCACGCCGGACGGCAGGTTGAGCCGCATCAGCGCGTCCACCACTTTCGGATTGGGGTCGAGGATGTCGATGATCCGCTTGTGGGTCCGCATCTCGAACTGCTCACGTGAGTCTTTGTCGATGAACGGCGAACGGATCACCGTCCACTTGTTGATCTCGGTGGGCAGCGGGATGGGTCCGGCTGTCGACGCGTTCGTTCGGCGCGCGGTGTCAACGATCTTTTCCGCGGCCTGGTCGAGGACGCGGTGATCGTAGGCCTTCAGCCGGATCCGGATCTTTTGCGCCACTACTTATTTGATGACCTTGGTGGCCACGCCCGAGCCGACGGTGCGGCCGCCCTCGCGGATGGCGAAGCGCATCTTCTCTTCGACGGCGATCGGGGTGATCAGCTTGATCTTCATGTTGAGGTTGTCGCCGGGCATCACCATCTCGGTGCCCTCCGGCAACTCCACCTCACCGGTCACGTCGGTGGTGCGGACGTAGAACTGCGGGCGGTAGCCCTTGAAGAAGGGCGTGTGGCGGCCGCCTTCCTCCTTGGTCAGGACGTAGACCTGGGAGTCGAACTCGGTGTGCGGCTTGATCGAGCCCGGCTTGGCGAGCACCTGGCCGCGCTGAATCTCTTCGCGCTTGATGCCGCGAAGGAGGCAGCCGACATTGTCTCCAGCCTGGCCGGAATCCAGCAGCTTGTGGAACATCTCGACGCCGGTCACGATCGTCTTGCGAGTGTCGTGAATGCCGACCATCTCGACTTCCTCGTTGACCTTGACCTGGCCACGCTCGATCCGGCCGGTCACGACGGTGCCACGACCTTCGATCGAGAATACGTCCTCGATCGGCATCAGGAAGGGCAGGTCGAGTGGACGCTCCGGGACCGGGATGTAACTGTCGACCGCATCCATCAGCTTCATGATCGAGTCTTCCCACTGCGCGTCGCCCTCCAGCGCCTTGAGCGCGGAGACCTTGACCACCGGGACGTCGTCGCCCGGGAAGTCGTACTTGGAGAGCAGCTCGCGAACCTCGAGCTCGACGAGCTCGAGGATCTCGGGGTCGTCGACGGCGTCGACCTTGTTGAGGGCGACGACGATCCGCGGCACACCGACCTGGCGGGCGAGCAGGATGTGCTCGCGCGTCTGGGGCATCGGCCCGTCGGTCGCCGCGACCACCAGGATGGCGCCGTCCATCTGGGCCGCGCCGGTGATCATGTTCTTGATGTAGTCGGCGTGCCCGGGGCAGTCCACGTGCGCGTAGTGGCGCTTGTCGGTCTCGTACTCGACATGCGCCGTCGCGATCGTGATCCCACGGGCCTTCTCCTCGGGCGCGTTATCGATCGAGTCGAAGGAGCGGAATTCAGCGAATCCCTTCTTAGACAGGACCTTCGTGATCGCCGCGGTCAGCGTGGTCTTGCCATGGTCGATGTGACCGATGGTCCCGACGTTGACGTGTGGCTTGGTGCGCTCGTACTTTTTCTTCGCCATTCTTACTCCTTGTTCGAATCCTCCCTACGCTCGGGACTTGGCAACGATTTCTTCCGCAATTGACTTCGGGACGTCTTGATAGTGGTGAAACTCCATGCTGTAGACGGCACGACCCTGGGTCTTGGACCGCAGATCGGTCGCATAGCCGAACATGTTGCCGAGGGGCACATAGGCCTTGACCACCTGCATCGTGGTGCGACCTTCCATCCCCAGGATCTGGCCGCGCCGCGCGCTGAGGTCACCGAGGATCTCGCCCATGAACTCCTCGGGCATCACGACCTCGACCTTCATCACCGGCTCCAGCAGCGCCGGCTGGCCCTTCTGCATGCCATCCTTGGCGGCCATCGAGCCGGCGATGGTGAATGCCATCTCGTTGGAGTCGACCTCGTGGTAGGAGCCATCGACCAGGGTCGCCTTCACGTCCACCACCGGGTAGCCGGCCATCACGCCGCTGTTGAGCGCCTGGATGATGCCCTTCTCCACCGCGGAGTGATACTCCTTGGGAATCGAGCCGCCGACGATCTTGTTGACGAACTCGAAACCCTTGCCCTGCTCGTTGGGCTCGATGTCGATCTCGGCATGGCCGTACTGGCCGCGCCCACCCGACTGGCGGATGAAGCGGCCGACTCCGTGGGCCTTGCGCTTGATCGTCTCGCGGTAGGCGACCTGCGGCTTGCCCACGTTGGCATCGACCGCGAACTCGCGCAGCATCCGGTCGACGATGATCTCGAGATGGAGCTCGCCCATGCCGGCGATGATGGTCTGGGCGGTTTCCTCGTCGGTGCGGACCTTGAAGGTCGGATCCTCTTCGGCCAGCTTGGCCAGCGCCTGGCCCATCTTCTCCTGGTCCGCCTTGGTGCGGGGTTCGATGGCGACACTGATGACCGGCTCGGGGAAGACGATCGACTCGAGCAGGATCGGGTTGTCCTCGTCGGAGAGGGTATCGCCCGTCGTGGTGGATTTCAGACCAATGGCCGCGGCGATGTCGCCGGCGTACACCTCGGGGATCTCCTCCCGGTGGTTGGCGTGCATTTGCAGGATGCGGCCGACCCGCTCCTTGGTCCCGCGCGTCGCGTTCCAGACGTACGACCCGGACTTGAGCGTCCCCGCGTAGACGCGGAAGAAGGTCAGTTTGCCCACGTACGGGTCGGTGGCAATCTTGAACGCCAGGCCGGCGAAGGGCTGGCTGTCCGAGGGCTTGCGCCGCTCCGGCTCGCTGTTCTTGGGGTTGATCCCTTCGACGCCGAGCTTGTCGAGCGGGGACGGCAGGAAATCGACGATGGCGTCGAGCATCGGCTGGACGCCGCGGTTGCGCAGGGCCGCGCCGCAGAGGACCGGCACGAATTTGCCGGCGACGGTGCCCTTGCGGATGGCGGCGACGATCTCCTTGCCACTGATCGGCTCGTCTTCCAGGTACTTGTGCAGCAGCGCGTCGTCGAACTCGGCGACCGCTTCGACCAGCTGCTTGTGGTACATCTCGACCTGCTCGCGCATCGCGGCGGGGACCTCCTCGGTCTCGATCGTGGTGCCGAGGTCGTCGGTGTACATGATGGCGACCTTGTTGATCAGGTCGACCATGCCCTCGAAGCCGTCCTCGCTGCCGATCGGGAGCTGGATCGGCACCGCGTTGGCCCCCAGGCGCTCGCGGATCGACTTGTATGCCATAAAGAAGTCGGCGCCCATGCGGTCCATCTTGTTGATGAAGGCGATCCGGGGAACCTCGTACCGGTCGGCCTGCCGCCAGACGGTTTCGGACTGGGGCTCGACCCCGGCCACGGCGTCGAAGACGGCGACGGCGCCGTCCAGCACGCGCAGGCTGCGCTCGACCTCGACGGTGAAGTCTACGTGCCCGGGTGTGTCGATAATGTTGATATGGTAGCCCCGCCAGGTGGCCGCCGTGGCGGCTGAGGTGATCGTGATGCCACGCTCCTGCTCCTGGACCATCCAGTCCATCGTGGCCGCGCCCTCGTGGACCTCGCCCATCTTGTGGATCCGGCCCGTGTAATAGAGGATGCGCTCGGTCGTCGTCGTTTTCCCGGCATCGATGTGGGCCATGATGCCGATGTTCCGGACGGTATCAAGCTGGTACTTGCGGGCGTTGACCTTGGCTTCAGGCATGGCTCAGTACCGGAAGTGGCTGAAGGCCTTGTTGCTCTCGGCCATCTTGTGGGTTTCCTCGCGCCGCTTGATGGTGGCGCCCACCCCGTTGGCGGCGTCCATCAGCTCGCCGGCGAGCTTCTCCTGCATCGACTTGCCGGACCGAGCCCGGGCAAAGCGAACGATCCAGCGGCGCGCGAGCGCGGAACGGCGCTCGGGCTTGATCTCGACCGGGACCTGGTAGGTGGCGCCACCGATCCGGCGTGGCTTGACTTCCAGGACCGGGGTGGCGTTTTTCAGCGCCAGGTCGAAGATCTCAATCGGGTCCTTCTTGGAGACCGTCCGGATCCGGTCGAGGGAGCCATAAACGACCCGTTCGGCCGTGCTGCGCTTGCCGCGCTGCATGACGACGTTGACGAACTTCGCTACGCCCTCGTGTGTGTACACGGGGTCGGGCAGGATGATACGTTTTTGAATACGGGCCCGTCTCGGCATTAGGAGGCCTTCTTCGCCTTTTCGCGCTTGGCGCCGTACTTCGACCGACCCTGCTTGCGCCCCTTAGCGCCGGCCGTGTCGAGCGTGCCGCGGACGACGTGGTAGCGCACGCCGGGGAGGTCCTTGACGCGGCCGCCGCGGATCAGCACCACCGAGTGCTCCTGCAGATTGTGCCCAATCCCGGGGATATAGGCGGTGACCTCCTGGCGCGAGGTCAGGCGGACGCGGGCCACCTTGCGAAGGGCCGAGTTGGGCTTCTTTGGCGTGGTGGTGTAGACGCGCACGCAAACACCCCGTCGCTGCGGCGAGCTCTGCAGCGCCGGAGCCTTGGTCTTCTTGACCAGGGGCTTGCGGCCATAGCGGATCAGCTGTGAAATCGTGGGCATAGTGTATTCACGCGCTTTTGAGGGCGCGAAGGGGTATTCTACGGCCGCTGACGCTTCCCTGTCAAACTGGGAGCTAGCGGTTCGACAGGATGGGGGCGACGACCGCAACCGCGATGACGATCCCGAGCAGGGCCACGCCGGCCATCAGGGCGTCACCGGCCCCGGCGGGTCGGGCCGCAGGACGCAGAACTCGTTGCCCTCCGGGTCGGCCATCACCACCCAGGTCACATCCCGCTGGCCGATGTCGATCCTACGCGCGCCCAGCCCGAGCAACCGCTCCACCTCCGCCAACTGGTCGCCCGGCCTGAGGTCGAGATGGACCCGGTTTTTGACCGATTTGGCCTCCGGCACCTGCAGAAAGAGGATGTCCGGATGATCGCCGCCCGGCTCGAGCCACCATTCGCCGTCCTGCGGTCCGTTGAGCTTCAGCTCCAGCGCCTGGCTCCAGAAGCGGGCCACCCGTTCCGGGTCGCCGCAGTCGATCATGATGTTGGACCAGCGCAGCGGCATGCCCTTTGAGCCTAGCGCAACCGCCGCTGTTAGCCTGAGAGGTCGTCACCACCCAAAAAGGGGGATCCCAAATGCCACGCTCGTTCGAGCCGGAGGATCTGTACGCAATCAGGCTCATCGAGGATCCACAAATCACGCCGATCGGCGAACTGATCGCCTACGTGATGGTCGAGATCGATCGGAACACCTACGAATATCACCGGTCGATCTGGGTCGTGGACGTTGCCGGCCAGCGTGAACCGCGCCGCTATACTGCCGGCGACAACGACACCGCGCCGCGATGGTCGCCGGACGGCCGCTCACTCGCCTTCGTCCGGGGTCCCGTGGGCGAGCTCAAACCCAAGAACAGGGCGGAACGCGATCGCGGGGTCGGCAAGCCACAGCTGTGGGTGATGCCCGCCGATGGCGGTGAAGCCCGTCAGCTCACCGTGGCCAGGGACGGCGCCGGCGACCCGACCTGGTCACCGGATGGCGCCTGGATTGTTTATACCGCCGAGCTTGGGCTACCTGAAGACCCGGAGGCCGCGGATGCCGATCTGACGGACCAGCCGGTGCCGGCGGTGCGCACGCTTGACCGGCTCTGGAATCGGCTCGATGGCAAGGGCTGGATCTACGAACGCCGATCCCATCTCTTTCGTGTCCCGAAGACGGGCGGCGAAGCCGAGTCACTGACGGATGGCGACTGGGACGACGGCTCGCCCGCATTCTCGCCGGATGGCCGACGGATCGCCTTCACCTCTGACCGGACCGCGGAACGCTGGAGCTGGCCTGGCAATGACATCTGGGTCCTCGATCTCTCGTCGAAGCAGCTCACGCGGTTGACGGACGAGACCGTCTACGCGGGACCACCCACCTGGTCGCCTGATGGAGGCCAGGTCGCGTTCACCGCATCGCGGCGTCGCCAGGAGGATGGCTATAAAGACCTCATGGTCGTCGAGGTCAGCGGAGCGGGCCACCCCAGGGTGCTGACCAGGGACTTCCTGCCGACATTCGGCGACACGGGCATCGACGACGTGCGGGCGGGCCATGACGGGCCGCGCCTCTCCTGGTCAGCCGATGGCAAAGAGGTCTATGCACAGGCATCCGGGCGAGGGTCAACGCTCGTCTACGCGATTCCGGGCTTCGGCGGAGTCCCGCGCGTCATCGTCGACGGTCACCAACGAATCTATGGGTTCAGTTTGGACCGCGAATGTCACCGGATCGCGCTGGCAAGTTCCGACCCGGCGACACCGGGAGATCTTTTCGTCCAGGACCTGCCCGATGGCCGTCCAGCGCGGCTCACCAACCTGAACGACGCCCTCTTCCGCGAGGTCGACCTGGCTCGCCCTGAGGAATTCAGTTTTAAGGGGGCCGACGACTGGGACCTCCAGGGCTGGATTATCCGGCCGAAGACGACCAGCAATGACCGCTCCCCCGCGATCCTCGAGATCCACGGCGGTCCCATGGCGATGTACGGCTGGAGCTTCTTTTTCGAGTTTCAGGTGCTGGCGGCGCAGGGGTTTGCCGTCGTCTTCATAAACCCGCGGGGCAGTACCGGCTACGGTCGCCAGTTTTCGGCAGCGGTCGTCAACGACTGGGGTGGGCAGGACTACAAGGACATCATGGCCGGCCTGGACGCGGCCGTCAGCCGAGGCTGGATCGATCCAGAACGCCTCGGCGTCGGCGGCGGCAGCTACGGTGGCTACATGACGAACTGGACGATCGGCCATACCGACCGGTTCAAGGCCGCGGTAACGATGCGATGCGTGAGCAACCTGGCCTCGATCTTCGGGTCCGGCGACGTCGGTTGGGTGCTGACCATTGATCTGATGGGCGGCGCTGTCCCCTGGCAGAATCTCGACTGGCTGATGGCGCGGTCGCCGATCACCTACGTCGAGCAGATGCGCACTCCGTTGCTGATCCTGCACAGCGACCAGGACCTCCGTTGCCCGATCTCCGAGGCTGAGCAGCTGTTTACGGCGCTCAAGCTCCTCGGACGTGAGGTCAAGATGCTCCGGTTCGAGGGCCAATCCCACGATCTCTCGCGCAGCGGCCACCCACGGTCACGCGTGATTCGCCTCAGCGCCATCCGCGACTGGTTCACCTCACACATCCCGGTGCGGGCGACCACATCACGGGAGACCGAGCTGGCGAAAGTCGGCGCCACTTCCGACTGACAACGAACGGCCCGGCCGGCTCAGGCTCAAGAAGCTCGTCCAGCCTCGGAGGTGCGAGTTACCCATTGCCCTTGATCGAGGCCAGCGGCAGCAACTCGTGCTCGATGGTGGCGAGCCCGGCCCGCGTGACCGCCTCCACCACCTCGCGCGACGATTTGTACGCGTCCCGCGATTCATCGATCGGGACATTCCCGCGCAGGTTGACGATGATGCCGGCTGAGCGGTACTCCTCGTCGACCTGGCGCTGGTTCAGCGTCTTGCGGGCCGCCCCGCGGGACATGCGACGGCCGGCCCCGTGGTTGACCGAGTAGCCGCTGATCGCCGCGCCCGGCGTCGCGCGCAGGATGAAGCTCGAGTCGTGGTTCGAGCCCGGGATCAGCACCGGATGACCGCTTGTCTCCCACTGGGTCCCCTTCAGATAGTCGTGCCCCGCGGGAAAGGCGCGGGTCGCGCCCTTGCGGTGGACCTGGACCCAGCCGAACTCGGGGGACAGCTCGCGCTGGACGAGGTTATGGCTGATCTCGTAGACGAGTGAGAGCGGCTGCTTGAAGACGTCCTCGAAGGCGAGCGCGATCTGCTCGTACATCGTGAAGCGGTTGACGATCGCGAAGTTGGCGCCCGCGGCGACGGCGTTGAGGTAGCCCGCGTAATGCGGCGAGTCCGGCATGAAGTAGCCGAGGTCGAGCGCCTTGATCGTGGGATTCTCCTTGCGAGCCAGTTGAAAGTAGTTGGTCGCCAGGCCGTGGCCGAAGCCGCGGCTACCGGAATGCAGCTGGACGTAGAGGGTGTCGGTACGCACGTTGCCCTGCAACTCGATGAAGTGGTTACCGCCGCCAAGTGTGGCCAGCTGGGGAATGCCGCGTTCGGGTCGGCCCGGTCCGCCCCATGGCGGCTGCCATGAGTCGGCGACGGGAATCGCATCGCGCTCGCTCCGCGTGCGATCGACCGTCGACCCGTAGGTGTCCACGTAGTAGCCAGCGCCGCCACGGATGACGGCCTCGAAGTTTTTTCGCGATAGGCTCTTCAACTTCGTACGACTAACTTGGCCCGGCCCGAGCGCGACGCGCCGAGTGACCTCCTGGTTGAAGCGCAGCCGATTCCCCGGCGTCACGGCCGCCACCGGCACATCGCTCGACGCGCTCAGCATCCCGCAACCCACATCAAAACCTACCGGGCCGAGCGCCACTGCCCCGGTATCGGCGTCGGTCAGCAGCACGGTCCCGATTGGCACGCCGTAGCCGTGGTGCACATCCGGCGTGATCGCGACCATCCGTGTCCCTGGGAAACTCGCGGCGTTGACGATCTGCGGATAGATCGAATCTTCGACCGCGTCGAGCAGGTTCGGCGTCAGGAAGAGCCGCACCGGGACGTCCCGAGTGTCCTGGGTTGCGAGCGTGAAATACCCGAACCCCGTATCCTGAACGGAATCCTTCCAGCTCATACCCGCGGCGCGGTCAGCGCGTAGCGGAGTTCTGACTCACCGCAGCGCGGACCAGGCCCTTCAGTCCCGCCTTGTCGATTGACCCACCCTTTTCTACGTCGATCGCCCGTGAGGCCTTCGCCTCGAGGCCGGCGTTGAACAGGTGCTTCGGGTCCGGCAGACTGGCACCCTTGAAGAAGTTGATCTTCACTCGGTCCTTGAAGACCCCGAGGGCGCAAGCATTTCCGTTGTGCGTCCACACCGCGGTATCCCACTTCCACTCTTCCGTCAGCCCTGGATCGGACTTGTTGATGACGGACCGCAACTCGGTCATCAGCGCACTTCGCCAATCTTTAAGGTCTGCGATTTGCTTGTCAATGAGCGCGGATGGTGTTGCGGTCACTAGGCGCCTCCTACAGATGCTGGCTGTATCGCCTGAAGCGTAGCGAAACCGAAAGAGCCGCCCGGCGGGGCGGCTCTTTCGCGTCGTCGAGTGTTCTAGCTGCTGGCGGGGACCGGTTGCGGGAGTTCCGCGAACATCTTAAACGACTCCTCGCGCAGCTTCTGGTAGTAATCCAGGCCCGTTCCGGCCGGGATCAGCTTGCCGATGATCACGTTCTCCTTCAGGCCGCGCAGGCGGTCGACCTTGCCGGAGATGGCGGCCTCCGTCAGGACGCGGGTGGTCTCCTGGAACGACGCGGCCGACAGCCAGCTGGCCGTGTTCAGCGCGGCCTTGATCAGGCCGAGCAGGACGGTCTGCGCCACTGCCGGGTCGCCGCCTTCGGCGAGCACCTTCGCGTTGGCCTCCTCGTACTCCCACTGGGACACGATCTCGCCCGGCAGGAGGTCGGTGTCACCGGCGGAATCGATGCGGACCTTCCGCATCATCTGCCGGATGATCACCTCGATGTGCTTGTCGTTGATGTCGACGCCCTGCGAGCGGTACACCTTCTGGACTTCCTCGACCAGGTAGGTCTGGACCGCCTCGCGGCCCAGGATGTGCAGCAGCTCCTGCGGACTGATCGAGCCCTCGGTGATCTGCTCCCCAGCCTTGATCGACTTGCCGCTCTGGACGCTGATTCGCGCGCCGTGCGGGATCGGATACTCGCGCCACTCCTCGTCGGTGCTCCGGATCACGATCTGGTTGCGCTCGACCCGGGCCACGCCCGAGGCCCGCGAGCGGATCACCTGCTCGGTGCCGTCCTCGCCGGGACCCTTGGCGATGTCCTGGCCTTCCTGCACCGTGGCACCCGACTCGATCATTGGCTGCATCTTGGGCGTCAGCACGTAGGGGACGTCATACACGTCGCGTGACGTCACCTTGACCTTGCGCGCGGTGTCGGTTCGAATGACTTCGACCTCACCGTCGATCTCCGAGATGATCGACTTGCCTTTCGGGATGCGGGCCTCGAAGAGCTCCTCGACGCGAGGCAGGCCCTGCGTGATGTCCATCCCGGCGACACCACCCGTGTGGAAGGTCCGCATCGTCAGCTGGGTTCCAGGCTCACCGATCGACTGGGCAGCGATGACCCCGACGGCCTCGCCGATCTCCACGATCTTGCCGGTCGCGAGGTTACGGCCATAGCACAGCCGGCAGACGCCCTCGCGCGCCTGGCAGGTCAGCACCGACCGCACCTTGACCTGGGTGACGCCCGCCTGGATCAGGTTGCGGGCCTGCACGTCGCTGATCTCGGCCCCATCCTTGATCAGGACGGTCTGGGTCTTCGGGTCGAGCACGTCGGCCGCCGCCACTCGTCCGGCGATCCGCTCGAAGAGCGGCTCGGTCAGGGCGCGTTCCTCCGATATGTCCATAACCCAGACGCCCGCAGTCGTCCCACAATCCTCGGAACGCACGATAACGTCCTGGGCCACGTCCACCAGTCGACGCGTCAGGTAGCCGGAGTCGGCGGTGCGCAACGCGGTGTCGGCCAGACCCTTGCGGGCGCCGTGGGTCGAGATGAAGTACTCGAGCACGGTCAACCCTTCGGAGAAGTTTGCCTTGATCGGCAAGTCGATGATCCGGCCGGTTGGGTCGGCCATCAGGCCACGCATCCCGGCGAGTTGGCGGATCTGCTGGATGTTTCCGCGGGCGCCGGAGTTGGCCATCATGAAGACCGGATGGAGCGAGTCGAAGCTCTTCATGGTCGCGGCCGTGACTTCTTCCGTCGCCTCGGTCCAGAGATCGACCGTTTGCGTATAGCGCTCGTCGTCGGTGATCAGGCCACGGCGGAACTGACCGTCGATGTCACCGAGGCTCTTCTCCGCCGCCCTCAGGATCCCGGCCTTGGCAGCAGGGGTCTTGATGTCCATCGCCGAGATCGTGATCCCGGCCTTGGTGGCGTAGGCGAAGCCGAGCCGCTTGATGTCGTTGGCCGTCCGGGCCGTCAGCTCATTGCCGTGGAGGCGGAAGCACTCGGCCACGATGCCGCGCAGTGCCTTCTTGTCGAAGAGCCGGTTCTGGTAGGTCATCGGCTCGCCATGGCCGTCCGCCGGCTGGACGCCGATCGGCAGGACCTGGTTGAAGAGCACGCGACCGGTGGAGGTCCGGACCATCTTGCCGTCGATCCGCACCATGACCTCTTCCTGGACGTGGACTCGCCGGTTGTCGAGGGCCAGCAGGGCTTCCTCGGCGGTGCCGTAGCGCGGCAGCTCTTCGTCCTTGGCGGTCGGCCGCGGCCGGATCATCGTCAGGTAGTAGGTGCCGAGCACGATGTCCTGGGTCGGGCTGATGACCGGGTGGCCATCCGACGCCGACAGGATGTTGTTGGACGACATCATCAAGTTCTTGGCTTCCGCGATGGCGCCAGAAAAGAGCGGCACGTGGACGGCCATCTGGTCGCCGTCGAAGTCCGCGTTGAACGCAGAGCAGACCAGCGGGTGGATCTGGATCGCCGACCCCTCCACGAGCACCGGCATGAATGCCTGGATGCCGAGGCGGTGGAGCGTTGGGGCGCGGTTGAGGAGCACCGGATGCTCCTTGATCACCTCGTCGAGGACGTCCCAGACCTCGGGACGCACGCGCTCGACCATGCGCTTGGCCGACTTGATGTTCTGGGTGTAGCCCTTGCTCACCAGCTCCCGCATGACAAACGGTTTGAACAGCTCGAGCGCCATCTTCTTGGGCAGGCCGCACTCGTGCAGCTTCAGCTCGGGCCCGACCACGATGACCGAGCGGCCGGAATAGTCGACGCGCTTGCCAAGCAGGTTCTGACGGAAGCGCCCCTGCTTGCCTTTCAGCATGTCGGAGAGCGACTTCAGCTTGCGGTTGCCGGTGCCGGTGATCGCGCGGCCGCGGCGGCCGTTATCGATCAGGGCGTCGACCGCCTCCTGCAGCATCCGCTTCTCGTTGCGCACGATGATCTCGGGCGCGCCGAGCTCGAGGAGCCGCTTCAGGCGGTTGTTGCGGTTGATGACCCGGCGGTAGAGGTCGTTCAGATCTGAGGTGGCGAACCGGCCGCCGTCGAGCTGGACCATGGGGCGCAGCTCCGGCGGAATGACCGGCAGGTTGTTGAGCACCATCCAGGTGGATGACGCCCCCGACTTGCGGAAAGCCTCGACGACCTTGAGCCGCTTGATCGCCTTCTGCCGCTTCTGGCCCGAGGTCGACTTCGACTCTTCCCGGAGGATGCCGGCCTCTTGAGTCAGGTCGATGCGGGCCAGGAGATCGTGGATCGCCTGGGCGCCGATGCCCGCCTTGAAGACCTTGCCGAACTTCTCGGTGTAATCCCGGTACTCCTGGTCGGAGAGCAGCTGCTTGACCGTCAGCGACTCGAGCGTGCTCTTCGAGGTCTCGATATCGCCCGACAGGCCCTCGGTGTCCTTCTTGAAGCGATCGCCAAGGGCGCCGGCCTTCTGCTCGAAGTCCTCACGCCACTTCGCGATCTCGGCATCGGACTTGCTCTTCAACTCCTGCTGCCGCTTCTTGACGGACGCCTGGACCTGGTCGATCTTCTTCTCGACCTGCTTGGGCAGCTCGCGGGCGAGCTTGTCCTCGAATAGGGTGCCCTTCTCGATGATCACCTGCTCGTCCTCACCGTCGCCGATGGTGAAGTTGGTGGCGGCCTTCTTGCCCTTCTGCGCCTTGATCTTGTCGACCAGCTCCTTGGCGCGCGAGGCCATGGCGTCGACCGTCTCGTCGAGCGCCTCCTCGACCCCCTTGATGTTGGCCTTCGTCTCGTCCTGCTTGGCCTTGACCCGGTGGTCGAGATCGTCCTTCAGCTCTTTGATGGCCGCGTCCCGCTCCTCCTGGAGCTTGACGACGCGGTCGTTGTGCTGCGGCGAGGACTTGGAAAGGTACTCCTTGCGGGCGTCCTCATCGATGTTCGTGACGATGTAATTGGCGAAGTAAAGGACCTTCTCGAGATTGCGCGGCGACATGTCAAGCAGCAGTCCCATCCGGGACGGGATGCCCTTGAAGTACCAGACATGGCTGACCGGCGAGGCCAGCTTGATGTGGCCCATGCGCTCGCGGCGAACCTTGGAGCGCGTGACCTCCACGCCGCACTTGTCGCAGATGATCCCCTTGTAGCGGTACCGCTTGTACTTGCCACAGTGGCACTCCCAGTCGCGCTGGGGCCCGAAGATGCGCTCGCAAAAGAGCCCATCGCGCTCCGGCTTGAGGGTGCGGTAGTTGATCGTCTCCGGCTTGGTCACCTCGCCGTGCGACCACGACAGGATGGTCTCGGGCGATGCCAGCGAGAGCTTCAGCGCGTCGAAGTTTTCCAGTTTTAGTGTCATTGATTACCTCAAGGAATCCAGGGGATTCTGCGCGGCGCGGGGTGCACCCGTCGCCCACTGGTCGGACTCGTCGATCTCGTCGCGTTCGAGGTTGATGCCGAGGTCGAGCGGCATCTCAGAGCCGTCGTCCTCGCTGAGAATGACCTGCTTTTCACCGTCGGACTGGATCTCGACACCCAACGCCAGGCCCTCGAGCTCCTTGACCAGGACCCGGAACGACTCCGGGATGCCGGCTTCCAGCGTGTTCTCGCCCTTGACGATCGCCTCGTAGGCCTTGACGCGGCCGACAATATCGTCGGACTTGACGGTCAGGATCTCCTGCAGGATGTGCGAGGCGCCGTAGGCCTCGAGGGCCCACACCTCCATCTCGCCGAAGCGCTGGCCGCCGAACTGCGCCTTGCCGCCGAGCGGCTGCTGCGTGACCAGCGAGTAGGGGCCGGTCGAGCGGGCGTGGATCTTGTCCTCGACCAGGTGGGCCAGCTTCAACATATAGATGTAGCCGACCGTGACCTCGTGGTCGAACTCGTCACCGGTGCGGCCATCCCGCAGCGTGATCTTGCCGCCCCTCGGCAGCCCGGCCCGGCCGAGCTCGTTTTCGATCGTCTCCTCGGAGGCGCCGTCGAAGACCGGGGTGGCGACCTTCAGCCCGAGCGCGTGAGCGGCCCAGCCAAGGTGCGTCTCGAGCACCTGGCCGAGGTTCATGCGGCTCGGGACGCCAAGCGGGTTGAGCACCAGCTCAACGGGGGTGCCGTCGGGCAGGTAGGGCATGTCTTCCGCCGGCAGGATCCGGGCGATGACCCCCTTGTTTCCGTGGCGGCCGGCCATCTTGTCGCCCTGGGCGATCTTCCGCTTCTGGGCGACGTAGACCCGGACCAGCTGGTTGACGCCGGGGGCCAGCTCGTCCTTGGTCTCCCGGCTGAAGATCTTGACGTCGACGACGATGCCGCGCTCGCCGTGCGGGACGCGCAGCGACGAGTCGCGCACCTCGCGCGCCTTCTCACCGAAGATGGCGCGGAGCAGGCGCTCTTCGGCGCTCAGCTCGGACTCACCCTTGGGCGTGATCTTCCCGACGAGGATGTCACCGGGGTGGACCTCGGCGCCGATGTAGACGATGCCACGCTCATCCAGGTTCTTGAGCGTTTCGTCGCTGACGTTGGGGATGTCGCGGGTGATCTCCTCGGGACCGAGCTTGGTGTCCCGGGCCTCGATCTCGTACTCCTCGATGTGGATCGAGGTGTACTTGTCCTCGCGGACGACCGACTCGGAGATCAGGATCGCGTCTTCGTAGTTGTAGCCCTCCCAGGGCATGAAGGCGACCAGGATGTTGCGCCCGAGGGCGAGCTCGCCCTCAGAGGTCGCCGGCCCGTCCGCCAGCGGCGTGCCGGCCTCGACATGGGTGCCGGCGGGAACGATCACCCGCTGCGACAGGCAGGTGCCCTGGTTGGAACGCTGGAACTTGTGAATCGGGTACCACTGCGTCGCCGACCCGTCGTCAGGCTTGAGCAGGATTCCCATCTCATTCTTGAAGCTGTCGAGCTTCGCTTCCGGCGAGTCGGCCGGCGGCGGCGCGGCGCAGGAGATGACGGTTCCGGCCGTCTTCGCCATGATCAGCTCGCCCGAGTCGCGGGCGGCGGCCGCTTCCATCCCGGTGCCGACGATCGGCGACTCGGTGACGACCAGCGGCACCGCCTGCCGCTGCATGTTCGAGCCCATCAGGGCCCGGTTGGCGTCATCGTGCTCGAGGAACGGGATCAGCGCGGTGGCGACGCTGACCGTCTGCTTCGGCGAGACGTCCATGTACTCGATCCGATTGACGTCCGCCACCAGGAACAGGTTCTTGGTGCGCGCCGTGGTGCGCTCCTCGGTGAACTGGCTGTTGGCATCAAGCGGCGCGTTCGCCTGGGCCACGATGTAGCGGTCCTCCTCGTCGGCCGAGAGGAAGTTGACCTCGTCACTGACCCAGGGCTTGATCGCCACCTCGCCGGCCTTGGCCTTGACGAGAGCGTCGGCGAGCTCGCGGTCGATGACGGTGCCGGCCGTCGCCAGCTTGGCGCGCTTGCTGGACGGCTCGAGGACGTCCTCGCGGATCGTCCGGCCAATCAGCTTGTCGCGGTGGGCCTTGTCGGCCGGCATGGTGGCGAACACGCGGCGGAACGGCGTCTCGATGAAGCCGTACTCGTTGACCCGGGCAAAGGTCGCGAGCGACCCGATCAGCCCGATGTTCGGACCTTCCGGGGTCTCGATCGGGCAGATGCGGCCGTAGTGCGAGTGGTGCACGTCACGAACGTCGAAGCCGGCCCGCTCGCGGGAGAGGCCGCCGGGGCCGAGGGCCGAAAGGCGGCGCTTGTGGGTCAGCTCGGCGAGCGGATTGGTCTGGTCCATGAACTGGGAGAGCTGGCTGGACCCGAAGAATTCTTTGATGGCGGCGACCACCGGCCGGGCGTTGATCAGGCTGGCGGCCGTGACGGTCGCGGCATCGCAGATCGTCATCCGCTCCTTGATGATGCGCTCCATCCGGATCAGTCCCATCCGGAACTGGTTCTGGAGGAGCTCACCGACGGCGCGGACACGCCGGTTGCCGAGGTGGTCGATGTCGTCCGGCTCGCCGGTTCCGTTGTTCAGCTCGATCAGCTTGCGGATGATGGCGATGAAGTCATCGTTGGAGAGCGTCCGCACGGTCATATCCGTGCCAAGACCGAGGCGGCGATTGAGCTTGAAGCGGCCAACCCGGGACAGGTCGAAGCGGCGCGGATTGAAGAAGAGCGCCGTCATCAGGGCCCGAGCGTTGTCGACGGTCGGCGGGTCGCCGGGCCGGATCTTCTTGTACATCTCGACCAGGGCGTCGTTGACGTCGGTCGAGGAGTCCTTGTCCAGCGTCGACTGGATGAACTTGTGCTCGGCGTTGTTGTCGACGTCGGCGAAGAGCGACTTGATTTCGTTGTTGCTACCGTAGCCAAGGGCACGAACCAGCGTGGTGACCGGGATCTTCCGCTTGCGGTCGATCTTGACGGTCAGGATGTCCTTGCCGGAGGTCTCGATCTCCAACCAGGCGCCACGGTTGGGGATGAGCTTGGCGGCATAGAGCATGCGCCCCGAGGCGCGATCCTCGCTGCTGGTGAAATAGATGCCCGGCGAGCGCACCAACTGGGACACCACGACCCGCTCGGTGCCGTTGACGATAAAGGTGCCTTCCTCGGTCATGATCGGAAAGTCGCCCATGAAGACTTCCGACTCCTTGATCTCGCCGGCATTCTCCCCGGTCCGGATCGTCAGCCGGGTGTTGATACGCAACGGGGCAGCGTACGTCATGTCCCGGTTGCGACACTCTTCCTTGTCGAACTTCGGCTGGCCGAACTCGTAGTCCAGGAACTTCAGCTCGTAGTTCTTGCCGGTGTAGTCGGTGATGGGATTGATCTCTTCGAACAGTTCGCGCAAGCCTTCGCGCTTGAACCAGTTGAAGGATCGGAGCTGGGTCTCGATCAGGTCGGCGACCGGCAGCATCTCCGGAATCTGGCCATAGCTGACGCGAGAGCCGTTTGAGGCAGGCTGGATCATGGACTCTCCTTTAGATGAAGAAGGAATGAAGGATAGGTGGGCCGGTGCCTCTGGGGACGCGGAAAAACACGCCTTGGAGCACCGAACGGCAATCGTAACACGCTTGTAACTCGGGTGTCAAGCACACACCGAGATTCGCCGCGAAGTCCCTTCCTTCGCGAGCATTCCCACGGCCGATTCCGTGGGCGGGAAACCGGGTCAGCGTCGAGTTCTAAGCGCTCTCAGACTAATCGCCCGCCAGTCTAGCACTGACCGCCGGCGAAGGGAAGAGCCCCCGCCAACTTCGTGTTGCTCTTAACGTACGCTTGTTTCCCAAGGAGGAATCTCATGCCCGCTGTCCAGGTTGACGACCCCCTGACCCTGCCCCGAATCGCCCAGCCGACGGGCGCCCATGAGCGCCCCGTCGTGTCGGTGACCACCGCCCCGAGCGGCTTCGAGGGCGACGGCTTTCCCGTTCGGCGGGCCTTCGCCGGCGTCGACCTGCACCTCCTCGATCCGTTCGTCCACCTCGACCAGATGGGCGAGGTCGAATACGCGCCCGGTGAGCCCAAAGGCACCCCCTGGCACCCGCATCGCGGCTTCGAGACCGTCACCTACATCATCGACGGCGCCTTCCAGCACCACGACTCCAACGGCGGGGGCGGCCTGATCACCAACGGCGATACCCAGTGGATGACGGCCGGCGCCGGCATCCTGCACATCGAGACGCCGCCCGAGGCACTGGTCGCCAGCGGTGGCCTCTTCCACGGCTTCCAGCTCTGGGTCAACCTCCCCTCGACGCTGAAGTGGACCCAGCCGCGCTACCAGGACATCCGCGCGGGGAAGGTCGCGCTCCTCTCCTCGCACGACGGCGGGGCACTGGTGCGCGTCATCGCCGGCGAGGTTGCCGGGCACGCCGGGCCGGGTGTGACGCACACGCCGATGGCGATGGCGCATGCGACCCTCAACCCCGGCGCAACCCTCTCCCTGCCATGGCGTCCCGACTTCAACGCCCTCCTCTACGTCCTGAACGGCGACGGCACGGTCGGGATCGAACGCCGTCCGCTCCACATGGGCCAGCTCGCGGTCTACGGCCCGGGGGATGTGCTCACGGTCTGCGCCGATCCGACGCAGGAGAGCCGCAGCCCCAACCTCGACGTGTTGATCATCGGCGGGCAGCCGATCCGGGAGACGGTGGCCTGGTACGGACCGTTCGTGATGAACACTCAGGCTGAGCTGGCGCAGGCGGTCGAGGACTACCGGGCCGGGCGGCTGGGCAAGGTGCCCGCCGAGTATGCCTAGCCGATAAGAAAAACGCGGGGCTCAAGCCCCGCGTTGGTTTTTTGCCCGGGTTATTTGATCTCGGCGGCGGCGCCGGCGTCCTTGAGCTTCTTGAGGACGGCGTCGGCCTCCTCGCGGTTGACGCCCTGCTTGACCGGCTTCGGCGCCTGGTCGACCAGGTCCTTGGCTTCCTTCAGGCCGAGACCGGTGATCTCCCGGACGACTTTGATGACGCCGATCTTGGCGTCACCAGGGCCGGTGAGCACCACGGAAAATTCGGTCTGCTCCGCCTCGGCTGCCGGGGCTCCGGCACCACCGCCGCTCGGCGCCGCCGCCACAGCGACCGGGGCCGCCGCGGTCACGCCAAACTCGGTCTCGATGGCCTTGATGGCGTTCATGACATCCACCACGGTCCATTCCTTCAACGCGGAGACGAAATCGTCGACACTGACTTTTGCCATCTTGTCCTCCTAACTTGCCGCCGGCGCCGCCGCCGGTGATTGACTTTCTTTCTGGGTACGAAGCGCATCGAGCGCGCGGGCGAACTGGGACATGGGGGCCTGGAGCACGCTCGCCAGGTTGCCAAGCGGGGCTTGCATCGCGCCCAGCAGGCGGCTGAGCAGGATCTCGCGGGACGGTAGGTCGGCCAGTTCGACGACCGCCTCGGGGCTGATGACCTGTCCCTCGAGCAGGCCGCTCTTGATCGCCATCTTGCGGTTAGCCCGGATGTACTCGTTCAGGATGCGGGCTGGCGCCGAGACGTCGTCACCCGCGAAGATCATCGCGATCGGCCCCGTCAGCTCGGGGTTGAGCTGGTCGTAGCCCGCCGCCTTGGCCGCGCGACGAGCCAGGGTGTTCTTGACGACCATCATCTCGATCCCGTCATCGCGAAGCTTCCGCCGCAGGTCGGACATCTGGCTCACGGTCATGCCGCGGTAGTCGGCCAGCACCGCCGTCGAGGACTCCTTGAGGTGCGCGGTGATGGTCTCGACGGTGGCGGCCTTTTCAGCCTTCTTGTCGACCTTCGCTGCTTTCTTTAACCCGGTTGCCAATAAAAAACCTCCTTGTCTCAATAGGCAAGAAGGCCGTTACTCCGTCTCGCCTACCGCAGGAAATTAAGCTCGGTGCGCCTGCGGTCTTCGGCTATGGACTTGTCGCGAGGCCGAAGTATATCAGGCCCCGTTTTTCGTGGCTTTCAGCGCACCCTGCACCAACTCGCGGACGGCCGGGGCCTCAGCGGCCTCCGCGGAGGTGATCTTGATGTGCCGGATCCCGGCCCCGGTGCCCTCGAGCAATCCCTCAGGATCCAAAAGGGCGGCCCCGTTGGTCAGCCCGAGGTTGACCCGCTCGCGCTGGGGCGAGATCACCGCGAACACATCCTCGCGGTTCTGCCCGGCGCTGTACTGGATCACCTTCCAGCCCGGATAGACCTTTTCCGTCACGGTCGGCAGGACGCCGCGAATAACCGCCCGGGTCTTCAACGCGATCGCCCGAACCTCGGGCGAATACGAGCGGAGGAAGATGTCCACGGCGGGATCCCCAGCCCCCTTCGCCACGCTGACCCCCCGGCTAGGAAAGGCGAGCGGCCGCGGCCGGGTCGACCGGCACGCTGGGGCCCATCGTCGGCGCCAGGAAGACGGACTTCAGGTACTGCCCCTTGGCGGAGCTGGGCTTGGCTCGAACAACCGCGTCCATCAGCGCCGCGAAGTTCTCCTTCAGCTGCGCCTCGGTGTACGACGCCTTGCCGATGGTGGTGTGGATGATGCCGGTTTTGTCGACGCGGTACTCGATCCGGCCGCCCTGGATGTCGCTCACCGCCTTGGCAATATCGAAGGTCACCGTCCCGGCGCGTGGGTTGGGCATCAGGCCGCGGGGCCCGAGGATCTTGCCGAGCCGGCCCACCTGACCCATCATGTCCGGCGTCGCCAGCGTCACGTCGAAATCGAGCCAGCCTTCCTGGATCTTCTTCACCATGTCGTCGGCCCCAACGAAGTCCGCCCCCGCCTGGGTCGCCTCGCGAGCTTTCTCCCCGGTGGCGAAGACGAGCACCCGGCGCTTTTTGCCGGTTCCGTGCGGGAGGGTAACCGAGCCGCGAACCATCTGGTCGGCGTGCCGCGGGTCAACCCCGAGCCGGAGGTGCGCCTCGATGCCCCCATCGAACTTCGAGGTCGAGGCTTGCTTGACCAGCTTGACGGCATCGTCGGGGCCGTACTGCGTTGCTCGATCGATGGCCTTGGCCGCTTCCTTGTACTTCTTGCCGCGCTGCTCGGGCATTACTTCGACACCTCGATGCCGAGGGTGCGCGCCGTCCCTTCAACCATGCGCATGCCGGCTTCGACGTCGAACGCATTCAGGTCCTTGAGCTTGAGCTGGGCGATTTCGCGAACCTGCTGCTGCGTGACCGTGCCGACCTTCTCCTTGTTCGGCTTGGCGGAGCCCTTCTCCACGCCGGCGGCCTTCTTCAGCAACGCCGCCGCGGGCGGGGTCTTGGTGACAAAGGTAAAGCTGCGATCTTCGAAGATCGTGATCTCGACCGGGATCACCTGGCCCGCCATGGAGGCGGTCCGGTCGTTGTAGGTCTTGACGAACTCCATGATGTTGACGCCGTGCGGGCCCAGCGCGGTGCCGACCGGCGGCGCCGGCGTGGCCTTCCCGGCCTCCATCTGGATCTTGACGATCGCCTTGACTTTCTTCTTTGCCATTTACTTGAGTCGCTCCACTTGCAACAGATCCAATTCCACGGGCGTCTCCCGGCCAAACATGTTGACCAGCACCTTGAGTTTGCCCTTGTCGGCGTTGATCTCGTCGACCTTGCCGTGGAAGTCCGAGAACGGCCCGTCGATGACGCGGACGTTCTCGCCCACCTGGTACTCGACGCGGACCTTGGGCGCCTCGGCCTTGATCTGCTTCTGGATCGACTTGATCTCTTTCTCTTGCAGCGGGACGGGCTTGTTGCCCGAGCCGACAAAGCTGGTCACGCCGGGGGTGTTGCGCACGACATACCAGGACTCGTCCGACATGACCATGTTCACGAGGATGTAGCCCGGGAAGGTGCGCTTGGCCACGTGGCGGCGCTGTCCGTCCTTGATCTCGATGACGTCCTCTGTCGGCACGAGCACCTCAAAGATCCGGTCATGCATGTCCATCGAGTCGACGCGCTTCATCAGGTTGTTGCGCACCTTGTCCTCGTGACCGGAATAGGCATGCACCACGTACCAGTGCGCCTCGCCCTCGGCAGCCGGCGCGCTCGATGCGCCTCCGCCCTCGACCGCGGCGACGGCGACGGAGGGCGTCGGCATCTCGGGGGGCGCGGGATGGCCCTCGCCCACGCGGACGCGCTCGCCACTCCAGACGCGACCAGCCTCGGCCGTCTCCTTCGGAGCGGTGGCCCGGCGGCCGCGGGTCTTCGGTGGCGTCGGTGACGCCGAGTTCGTTTCTGCTTTAGCCACGGGGGAACTCGATCTTGACCAGGCTGTGTGCCAGGAGGTAGTCGATCAACCCGAGGAGCAGCGACACCACGACCACGGTGACGATGACGACAAAGGTCATCGTGCGCAGCTCGGCCCAGCTCGGCCAGATGACTTTGCGAAGCTCATTGATGATGTCTTCGAAGCCACGGATGATGCCGCGACGGGGCGCGGGCGTCGCGCGCTGCATCTTACCGGGCCGTGGTTCGGTTGGAATTGCTCGTGCCATGTTTTTATACCTGAGTCTGGCAGGGGTGGAGCGACTCGAACGCCCGACCAGCGGTTTTGGAGACCGCTGCTCTACCAACTGAGCTACACCCCTGTGCCGGGCCGCGCGAACAGTATAAGAAGGCTGAACCCAACCTACTTCGTCTCCCGGTGGGCGGTGTGCTGACGACAGCGCGGACAGAACTTCTTGATCTCGAGGCGATCGGGATCGTTCTTCTTGTTCTTGACCGTGGTGTAGTTCCGCTCCTTGCAGGTCTGGCACTGGAGGGTGATGGTCGATCCGAGGGCAGGCATTTATCTCCAAACACAAAAAAGACCTAGCGGCTGCTAGGCAAGGTCAAATGATACCAGAGTTCGCCTGGACCGTCAATATGGTCTTCGCCAGGAACGAATGAGGCCCGGGCGTTCCGGGCCTCACCTAACCTTACTTATGTACGTCAGTACTGGACAATGACGGTCGTGCCGATCGGGCTCCAGTTCCAGAGGAACGCCATTGGACTGTACGGGACATTCACGCAACCGTGGGTGCCGTTGTAGACGTTCGATCCGGGGCCGTACCAGCTGCGCCACGGGGCATCGTGGATGAAGTAGCCACCGCCGGCGAACTCCATGGCGAAGTTGGTCCAGGAGTTCGGATACCAGTACGGGCTGCTGCGCGGCCAGGGCGAGATCATCTGGTAGGGCGAGTACCGGGCGAAGATGTGGTAGACACCTGGGGGCGTCGGCAATGCCGGACGGCCAGTCGCGACGAAGGTGGTCAGGACCACCTTGCCATCCTGGTACGCCGTCAGGACCTGGCGCGATAGCGACACCACCATCACCTTGCCGGCCCCGGCGTTATAGGCCACGGGCGCCTGTTGCTTGAGGTAGATGGCGCTGGCCAGGTTCTGTTTCTGCTGGTAGAGCTGCGCCGTGAGTGATTTGAAGGTCCCCTGGTCCGACGCCGATCCGAGTTGGCCGGCGAGGTAGTTGATGGTGGCGGCGGCGTTGCCGATGCTGGCGCCGATCGACTGGGCGGTGCCCAGGGTGGAGCGGGTATCGGCCAGCTGGCCATAGGCGGCGGCGCGGGCATCGAGCAGCCCCTGCACCCCCACCGCGACCTGCTGCAGCTGGGCGACGATGGGCGCGAAATCGGCCGCGTCGTGAACCGCGTCCAGGCCACCGGCCGCGGACGTGAGCTGGGTCTGGAATGCCGTGAGGGTCAGCTGTGGATACTGCGCCGCACCGGCCAGCAACGTCTTGTCGCTCTGGACCGCGGCGTCGGCCTGCGCCCTCGCCGTCCGGTAAGCGGCCAGGCGGCCGTTCAGGATGGTGTACTGATCGCTAACGACCTTCGCCAGGGCGTTCAGCTCGGCGGGGCTGCTCGCCAGCGCCGAGTAGTTGGCGAATCGGGCCTGGTCGGTATCGAGGCCGGCATTGGCCACACCGGCCTGGTGCGCCTCGCCCATCATCGCGGTCCACCGATGCATCTCGCGCTGCAGGGCATCGCGGCTCTGCGCGATCTGCTGCTGATACTGGCTCTGCAGATCGGCCTGAAGCTGGCTCAGCTTGTCGAGCTGGTTGTGCTCCAGGACCGGCGCCTGCCACCATGAGCTCGGTTGGACGGCCGCGACCTGGCTATAGCGCCAGAGGAACTGGTCGGCCTGGGTCGTGTCTAGACCGCCGCGGATGGCCTCGGAGAGCGATTGGTTGAATTGGGTTTCCGCCTGGCGGACATCCCCGCGCAGGATGCTGTCGCTGGCCAGTGCCGAGACCGGGACGGCGGCGACCAGCCCCCCTATGACAAGGATCAGAACCGCTCGACGTAGTCCCCTCACCGATCGACACCCCTTCTTTCTATTGCAGCGCCTGGCCAGGCGGCCGCGATCGACCGCCAGTCATGCAACTCCCGCGAATGACATAACGTTACGGCATTCCGAAGGTCATCGGGTCATGGAAAACCGTGACGACCGTTACCCGCCCGTCAGACGCGCGACAGCCCCGCGAAACCCTCGGGGCTGTCCACCGGTCAAGCGGGGAGCGCTAGCGTTCGATGGGGGCGCCGATCAAGCTGCCCCATTCGGTCCATGAGCCATCGTAGTTGCGCACGTTGGGGTAGCCGAGCAAGTAATGCAGCACAAACCACGTGTGCGATGACCGCTCGCCGATCCGGCAGTAGGCGATGACCGCCTTGTCTCGCGTCACGCCCTTCGTCTCATAGAGGTTGCGAAGCTCGTCGACCGGCTTGAACGTTCCATCCTCCGCGACCGCCTGACCCCAGGGGATATTGACGGCGCCGGGGATGTGGCCACCACGCTGGGCCCCCTCCTGCGGCAAGTTCTCGGGAGCGAGCAGCTCACCGCTGAACTCCTTGGGGGAACGGACGTCGACCAGGGTGACGCCCGCCTTGCCGAGCTGGCCGAAGACCTCATCGCGCAGCGCCCGAATGGAGCGATCCGGCTGGCTGGCCTTGTAGGTCGCGGCCTTTGGTGCCGGGACCTCGCTGGCCAGCTCGCGACCCTCGTCCTGCCACTTCTTGCGGCCGCCGTTCATCAGGCGCGCATCCTGATGGCCGAAGTACTTGAGGTTCCAGACGAACCAGGCGGCGAACCAGTTGTTGTTGTCGCCGTACACGATGATCGTATCCCCCGGGGCGATCCCCTTCTGGGAGAGCAGCGCCTCGAGTTCCTCCTTGGGCAGGAGATCCCGCACCGGGCGGGCTTGCAGGTCCTTGCGCCAGTCGAGCCCGATCGCCCCGGCCACGTGTCCGGACTGGTAAGCGCCGGTGTCGACGTCCACCTCGACGATCTTGACCTTGGGGTCCTTTGCGTGATGCTGGACCCATTGCGTGTCGACCAGCACCTCTGGGTGGGCGTACCCGGCCCGGCTGACCTCGGTTGCGCTCTTTGCCATGCTCTCGCTCCCTTAAGTTGACTAACTTGATTGACAAACTCAACAATCGGAGCTTTCCAGTCTAGGGCGAGGCTCACTGGGCGGTCAAGCCGCGATTTGAATCCTGCCCCCGATCTCGCAGGAAGGCGCTGGACCAACCGTTATTCGGCCAGTTTCATGAGCCAGGCCTTTGCCTACCCTCCGGTCGAGCCAGCCCCCCAACGGAAGCGGCGTATGCGGTTGCTGCTGGTCCCGCTGGTGATTGCGTTCGTGCTGATCGGCATCCCTGGCGCCATCTTCGGCTATGCCCAGAATGAGCTGGCCCAGGCGCAATCGTCCGAGGCTGCCAACAACTACGCGCAGGCCTTGAGCCAGTTCCACACCGTCGAAACGGTGGCGGGAAACCCGGTGACCGCGCTCCTGCTGGGCGAGCTCTCGGACAAAGCGCGGGTTGGTACCGCCGAGTCACACTTCCAGTGGGGCTCGCAGCTCAAGCAGCAGGCGCACTACACCGACGCCGAGACCCAGTTGCGCGCGTCGGTCAAGAGCGGGATCGCCGACTGGCAGACGCGAGCCAACGACGGGTTGGCCGACCTCTTCGTCACCTGGGGCCAGTCGCTGGTGACCGCCCAAAAATTCCAGGCCGGGATCGAAAAGTATCGCCTGGTCGCCGGCTTCGATCCGTCGGGCAACCTCACCGCCCGGACCAATGCCGGGCTGGCGACGGCCTACGCTGCCTACGCAGTCTCATTCACGAAAGCCCAGCCGCCCGACTATCCGAGTGCGGTGAGCTGGTACCGCGACCTGGTCAAGACGTTTCCGGATAGTCCGGAGGCCAAGGAGGCGCAGGCCGGGCTCTTGCCCCAGGCGTTGATGAACGCCGGCCAGGCCTACGTGAAGAATGCGCAATACCAGCAGGCACGCGACGCCATGAACCAGGTCGTACAGGCGTATCCCGCGACCACCTGGGCGGCGCAGGCCAACGCGGCGCTTAGCGCTCCGCAGACCCTGACCGGCAAGCTGGTGATCAGCAACGCCGACCCAACGCCGATCGCCCACCGGCTGGTGCGAATCTCGACCAAGTGGCGAATCGTCCGGGCGCATACGTACGACGATTCCGGTGGCAAGATCTACGGCGCGACAACCGATGCGAATGGCGTCTTCACGGTCTCCATGCCGCCGGGCCAAAATTACCTGATCACCTGGTGGGACCCCTCGCGCAGCACATTCGTGACCACGTTCCTGAGCGACAACGTCCCGGTCAACCAGGTCTCGATCGAGCCGCTGCAGCCGGCGACGACCACCGTCGCATCGACCTAAGCCCAGCCATATAATCGGGGCCAAGCCGACGTAGCTCAGCTGGTAGAGCAGCTGTTTTGTAAACAGCGGGTCGCGGGTTCAAATCCTGTCGTCGGCTGACCATTCTCGGATTCGTCATGACCCCTCCCGCGGTTGACACTTCAGGCTGCGGATTGCGTTGATCCAAGGGCTTCCTGCCGGACCTCGGCCGCCGTTCGATATTTAAGCGACTGGTGCGGGCGCTCGGTGTTGTAGTCGACGATCCAGTGCGTCACCGCCGCCTGTGCCTGGGCGAATGAGTCGAAGTCCTGGGGCCACACCTCCTCCTGTTTCAGCGAGAGAAAGATCCGCTCCACGAGGGCATTGCCGTCCGGGTGCCGATAGCGGGTGCGCGAGGAGCTTGATGCCAAGTCGGTGGGCGACTTCGCGGTAGTGCTCGGAGGTGAACTGGGTGCCGTTGTCTCGATGTATGTGGCCCTACCTAATGTGTTAAGACCCGTGTCACTAACGACCGGGACGGCGCTGGATAGAACTCCTAGCTGCGGTCGGGGGAATTCGCGTACCAGAACTCTTTCTTGGGTAATGGATAGCCGACATTCCCTCGCATGATGTGCTCGTCGCCTAGCAGCCAGTGGTACAGATTCGCGTAGAGGAAATCTGGCTGTATCTTGAGGCCAACTCCACCGATGCGATATTTGTCCTGATATAGGAGCTTCTTAACGTGGTCGAAAATCGGTGGCGAATACGCCTTCTCCCCGGCAATATAGGACAACGTGCAGGACACGACAACATCGGCAAGTTGCAGGGTTCGCACAAGTCGCGAAGGGGTAGACAATACGTTGAGAGCGATCCTCTCGGGCGTAACGAATTTCGTGCCTTGCTGAATCGTTTCGAGGCAGCCGGCCAGAAACTCCTCCTCTTGGTCTGGTGCACCAAAGGATCTATCCGCAATGACAATCCCATCTGTCCCGCCATAACTGAGTCGTATGCCAACCCGCTCAATGAACATGAGCGTGACGTCATCGGTCGCCGTCAGCCCTTTTTTTACAGGTGATCGAGTTGAGTCCTCAATCACCACCAGTGCCTTGCATCCCATGCTATTGGCGAGTTCGATTGCTTCAACAAAGAACTGCTGCCGCCCGTCTTCGACCAGTTTTGTTCTCATCCATTGATCCTTATTGGGCGACCACTTGAACCACTCGCCGGGTGGAAACCCGTAGTTCATGCAGAGGGCATTTAGCCCGGACTCCAAATACCGGATCTGAGAGTCGGGTACACACACACCGCCAATCGCCACTAAGGCACCCATACCCTGCCGCGTGGGATGGTTCTGCTTGGCATCATCGGCGAAAAAGAAGTTCACCAATCAAGGGTATCCGTGCTCGTTGCTCCTTGCCCAGTTTGTTGATCGTCCACGCGATCAAGCCGGAATTCTTGGATGGTGCGGTCCCGGCGCTGTTTGCAGCAGAAGGCCATTTCTTTCCCGCCTTGGTATCGCTGGGCTACCTGCATGGGACTGCTCTTGGCATCCGCGGCGGCTATGCAGTTCGGAACTACCGAGTCAAAATCGTTGAGGATTTGGAGGCTCGATTCTCCGGTCGCGCTTTCGGTGTCGCAGCGACTTCGCTCCTCGATTGAGCGGCCCGCGTCGTCCATTATGAGTTCGAGATCCGTAGATACTCCCGAGCCCTAGACGCAGCGGCGAGTGCTTATGAACCAATCCTAGGTCCTGGGTAGACCCTTAGGCCGGTTCGAATGCGCTCAAGGCTGCCAGAACGTCGTGGCGAGACAGAACCAGTTCCGAACGGTCCGGTTGATCGCTGCCTTTCCTGCCATAGGATGCGAGTAAGACTGGGTCAATGGGAGAATTTTCGAGCAGGCTTCGAAGGTTTGAGTAAGTCATTTGCTCAACGCGAAGGTACAGAGTCGGCTTGAAAGGCACGCTCTGGCGAGGTTGCAGGCCGATACCGTTCTCCGGTATTTCTGGAACGGTCGCGACAACCGCCGCAGGCAGGTTTAACACTGACCACCTAATGTCATAAAGGTAACCGCCGTTCGTACCGCCGTGGGCCATGGCTTGAAAATCGGCAGCAAGATAAAAGTTGATCTCTGGGTTGCCTTTCCAATGCTCGGGCTCTGGGATTGTTTCGAGTCGTCCCGCTTCCAGATTGTATGGAAAAGCGTCGGTGACGGACCATTTGGGTTTGCCAACCAGACGGAATGAGGCGAGCTCCTCTTGATCAGCACGGCTGATCGCATCATCACGTGCAGTCCTAGCCTGATGGAAAGCAAGAAACGTTGCCAGCATCAGTCCGAACCCGAAGACCGCGAGCCATACCCAGGCTGCAAGCTGCGGAGTTGCGCGGAAAAGTCCAACAAGCGACCACAGACCAAGTGCTACTCCGGGAACGGTGGCCCACCATCGCTTCAGTACTGCCGGGACAAATTCTTGGAGCGATGACCACATGGCCGCATCCTAACGACAAGGCGCTGCCGGGTGCATGAGGTGTTCTCGACAACGCCATTCCTAGACTCCTTATCGTTGGCAGCCTTTAGTTGCTGGTCGCGCCGCAAGTTCACCCCGCGGTGGCCGAACGGCGTGACGCACGTTGGAAATAAGCCGGGATCGCCCGGTCCTTACCCACCTCATCGCGTCAGGATGTCCTGCCAAGGGCGCACGCTGACCGCTGCGACCATGGAACATCTGACACGTGCCCAAGGTCGCGTTAGTTTGATCGGTCAGCACAGCGCTGAGGGTTCACAAATCAGTTCATTACCGTCGTTGAAAGCCTTGCCTTTCCACGCTGGCGCACTACAATTTGGGTCCATGAGGCTGTGCTGATGGCCTGATGCCGATGGCTTCATCCCGATCCTCAGCGTGATATAGAAAACTTACACAGGACGGACTCCCCAGCCCTCGACAGAGGGGAGCGCGCCCCATACATTGACCATGTAGCTGGCTGTATTCTCTAAGACGGGGCTGGACGAACCGAGCCTGATTAACCCGGCCCCTTCCTAATCAGAAAGGGGGACGACCAAGTGAATGTCGGCCAACTGGTGGCATTACCTTTGTGGTTGATCCTGTTGATCGTCGTAGTGACGGTTCTATGGTTCATCTTTCAGAGGCAGTACGAGCACACGCTGACCCGCCGACGAGCCATGGAAGCGACGTTGGCAGAAAAGCGCCAGAAGCTCTATGAAGAATTTGTAGAGGATTTTTGGTCGCCTATCACCACTGGAAAAATGGATGAGGAGAAGGCGGTGGCCTTTCTTCGCAAATGGAGCCGATCATCTTGGCTGGTGTCTTCTGACGAGGTCATTAGGGCGATGATCAGAGTGATCGCCGGTAGTGGCAGCGACGCGGAGACGAGCGTCGTCGGTGGCCGTCTGTTTGTGGCCTTGAGGAAAGATATGGGTAATCCGACTAGTCTGACCGTACGTGACTGGATGAGGTTGACCATTAAGCGAGACGAGTGGGGCCTCATCGAAAAGACGCTACGTGTGCCGATACCCGACAGAACCCGCTTAAAGGCTGAGTAAGGTCTGATAATGCGCGCTTCACGGATGCATGTAGGCTTTCACGTCGATCGCGGTGAGCCCTCACCAGATTGGCGAAGCATTGCAGGTTGGATCAATCAGCATTCCGACCGCCCCCCTGCGGTAGTCCGAGATGCAGCGGACATCGTTGGCATCAATGTGCCGGCCTACCTCAGCCTTGATATTGCGAGCCGCGACTTTCGCCACGCCGTTCAGGAAGCGCGGGCCGCCGTCGAGGAGGCCGTCCACCAGTTAGGAGTCAAGGACTTTAGCTGGCAAGGAATTACCGCAATCCCCATACTCATCTCCGGTAACTGATCCTGGAGCAAGTCGTCTACGGGGTGCTGCACCTGCTGCTTCGCTGAGACCCCGGAGGCTATTTCCCGCCAGGGCAAGCAGGCGCTGCGCCCTGAGAAATCCGGCGCGCACCCCACCGGCAGGTTTGATACGCTGGGCTTGGACGCTTGGTCCGGCGATGAGTCTCGCCTAATGCCGTTGGGGCTAATGGGCTCTACCACCACATTGACGGAGGTAGAGCGCCATGCTTACGGCGATTCACGACACGGTAGTTCAGAACATCTACGCAGTGGCGGCGGCATGGATGCTGCTGGCGCTAGTCGCCAGCATGATCTCCATCCGGATCGGTCTCTCGGTCGCCCTGACCGAAATGCTCATCGGGGCGCTGGCCGGTAACGCGCTTCATCTCCCGAACAGCGCTCAATGGTTGACTTTCCTTGCTGGGTTCGGCTCGGTGCTGCTGACCTTTCTCGCTGGCGCGGAAATCGATCCCCAGTCGCTACGCCGTCAGTGGAAGGCGGCCATCAGTATCGGGTTCGTTTCATTCGCCGTTCCGTTCGCCGGCGTGTGGTTGATGTGCCTGCGGCTCTTGCACTGGAACTTTCAGGCGGCCGAGATTGGCGGGATCGCCCTGTCGACGACATCGGTCGCCGTCGTCTACGCGGTGATGGTGGAGACCGGGCTCAACCGAACCCAGCTGGGCAAATTGATCCTCGCTGCCTGCTTCGTGACCGACATGGGCACGGTGGTTGCGCTCGGCGCGCTCTTTGCCAACTACAACTGGCTCCTGCTCATCTTCGTCCTGGCGCTCGTTGGGGTGGCGATTCTGCTGCCTCGAGCCTACCCCTGGTTCATCCGCGGCATCGGGCATTCAGTCTCCGAACCAGAGATCAAGGTCCTTCTCGTGCTCTTACTCGGCCTCGGAGCCCTGGCGCAGTTCGCCCAATCTGAGGCCGTGCTTCCGGCCTATGTGCTAGGCCTATCGGCGGCCACGGTCTTCCATCACGACCGGGTGCTGACCAATCGCCTGCGCTCGACGGCCTTCGTTTTGCTGACGCCGTTCTTTTTTCTCCGTGCGGGGAGCCTGCTCTCATTTGCCGCCGTGATCCCATCAATTGGCCTGGTATCGCTCTTCTTCGGAGCGAAAATACTGACCAAGATCGTTGCTGTTTTTCCCGCAGTTCGGCTCGGTGGACTCAAAGGACGCAGCGCGCCGTATGCCACGCTCATGATGGCGACCGGGCTGACCTTTGGATCGATCTCGGCCCTCTACGGGCTCAACCATGGATACATCAATCAAGCGCAATACAGCTGGCTGCTGACGGCCGTCATCGCCTCCGCGGTGATCCCGACGCTTCTGGCCCAGGCGGCATTCTCGCCCGGAGCCATCAAAGTGCATGTCGCGGGAGACCGGCGCGAGGAAGGCGCTTTTGACCCGGATCTTGATCTGGACGAAGAGCAAGAACATTTCGAGCGCCTTGAACAGGCGGAAGGCGCATGAGCACGGGCCGGGTTCCGATCAGGGTCTCCCTGCCGGAGTTGCTGATCGCGCGTTTCAACAGTGTCGACGCTGATCGCGCGCAGCTGCTTGGCAATGCCCTTGCCCTCGGGCTTACCGACGCGGCACGGCCACCAGAGGCCGAAGTAGCTGACTCTCCCGACCCTGAGAAGCGGAAGGCGCAAGCAATCAGAAATCTGCTGCACTTCTTCGGCCGCTACTGGTATCTCGCCTTGACGGCCACGCGGCTCCAACACGAGGTTAATGCCTTGGAGACGAAGCTGGAGGCCCTCGACAGCGCGCAGCCGGAAGGCTCGGCTGCCGACGCGGGCCAGCGGATTCTTACACTCCCTCGTTTGATGGAGGTCGGTGCACTCCCCTTCCATGCGGACCTTGACCGGGCCGGACGTCTCTTCGTCAGCGACGCCACCTCCGATCCGGCAGCCACCGCCATCGCCTTCGGCTCAGGCCTGGTGCTACTCAGGCCACTGTCCGACAGCGGAACGACGGAAGACATCCTCCATGAGATCGGGAGTTATTGGTCGGGCGTGGCGACGCTCCAGTATCGAGCCTATGCGCTCGGGCATGATCGCCAGGTTCTGCAGTTTCGGCTCGCGGCCGCTCGATCGGAAGCGGCGCTCAAGGCGCGGTTATCAATTGAACCGAGCCCGGTGAGGCGGCGCGATGGATAACGCCCAATTCTCGCTACCGCCGGGCCTATGAAGATCCAGGTGAGAGGGGTAAGGGCACGGGTAGCCTGACGCGGTCGCAACCGAAGCAAAGATCAAGGAGGTCTGAGATGAGATACGGACGAACCATCGAGCTACGGGCCCAGTACGAGGACGTGATCGCCAGGGTTAAAGATCAAGAAAACGCTGAAAGAGAAGCTGAACGCGGAGATGGAGGACTACGTCATCCTCGGCGCTTGCAATCCTGAGCTCGCCCATCGCGCCCTCGACATCGATCGCGCGCGATCGAAGCGGTCCAGCTTCAGCTGCCGCCCGCCGCCATCGTCGTCGACATCGAGCTGGAGGGAGCCCTGGAGGCCATTGCCGCCTGGAGGTCACGCTGGCCGGATGCGCTCATTGCCGGGTTCATCTCCGCACCCAGACGGGAACTCTGGGAGGATGGGCTGCGGGCAGGGTATGACCTGGTGAGCTCGCGCGGGTCCATTGTCGGGCAGCTCAAGACGAAGCTCGCCACCTGGCAGGGGTCGACGGCGGCTCAGCGGATCCCCCTGTTCGCCATGGCCGATGTCGCCGGGCGTCTCGGCGTGGTGATCCGGCTGGATGCGACGACGGCTGGACCACTGGCCGTCTACCACCTTGGCGGCAAACTGTATGCCGCCCAGGACACCTGTCTCCATGCGGGTGCCCGGCTGTCGACAGGCTCGCTCGAGGGCGCCGTCATCACATGCCCCTTGGACGGGAGTCAGTTCGACGTTCGTACGGGCGAACGGCTGCGGGGACCGGCCGACCAACGAATCGCCATACATCCGGTGGTTATCGACGGAGGCCGCGCCTTCCTCCAGATTGATTGACCTGGAGGGACCGCTGCCTCACCTCGAACGCTGATCCTGCGCCCTGATAAAGGAGGGCGGACGGATAATACGGGCGTGGGCACCTGCTGCACGCCAAAGGGCTACCGCTGGATCTTCAGCGAGGGGACGGCGCGCGCCGAGGCGAGGCGTTATCGCCGCAAGGGCCTCGATCCGACCTCCCGGCGCCTCACCGAATTCGTGAAACAGCAGGGCGTCGAGGGCCGCACGCTGCTCGAGGTGGGCGGTGGCGTTGGCGCCATCCAGATCGAACTTTTGAAGGCGGGGGTCACCCGGGCGGTGAGCATCGAGTTAACCCCCACCTATGAGGAGGCTGCCCGGGCGCTGCTGCGCGAGGCCGGGCTCGAGGATCGCGTCGAACGCAGGGTCATGGACTTTGCGGAGGCGGCCGGCGACGTGGAAACGGCCGATATTGTGATCATGAATCGCGTGATCTGTTGCTACCCGGACATGCCCAAGCTGGCCGGGGCCGCAGCCGACCACGCCCGGCACGTTCTGGTCGTTAGCTTCCCCAGAGAGAGCTGGTGGACGCGGATTGGGTTCAGCGCGGGCAACCTCGCGCTTCGAGTGGCGCGGCGACAGTTTCAGGTCTTCCTCCACTCGCCAGAGAAGATCCTCGCGACGGTGGAGCGGCACGGGCTAAACATCACGGCCACCCGATCCGGGCCCTTCTGGCAAGTCGCCACTCTACGCAGGAATGGTCCCAGGCGAGCAGGGATTTAACCAAACGCGCGTCCGGCTCGGCGGGCCGCCCGTTGCGACGACGGAAGCCCACGACGCGTTGGATAGCGGCGCCCCCGCCATCCGCGCGCCGACGGGGACGGGACCCGGACACCAGATCGCACCGGATCTGGCAGACCGAGCGCGAACAGGCCCACAGGATTCGGGCGGGTGAGACGCTGCCGTTGCGGGTCACTGATTCGCCCAGGGACGGCGCCGCTACAACCTTATGTATGCGGGCTATCGGCGGGGGCTTCGGTCCCGGACCCTGCCCGGCTGAGCGCCACGGCCGCTGAGATGTGTGAGAGGTGGGTCAGCGCCTGGGGGAAGTTCCCGAGCATGTGCCGGGAGCGAGTGTCGTATTCCTCGGCGAAGAGCCCCAGGTCATTGCTGGTGGCGAGTACGCGATCGAAGACCTCCCGAGCCTGATCGAGGTCACCCTGGCGGGCCAAGCATTCGGCCAGCCAAAAGGTGCACGCCAGAAAAGATCCCTCCTTCCCCTTGAGGCCATCGGCGGAGGGACCGCTCCGGTATCGGAGCACGAGCCCGTCCACTTCGAGCCTGGCCCGGACCGCTGCCACCGTGCCGACCATCCGGTCGTCGTCGTACTCGACGAAGCCAACCGTCGGCAGCAGCAGCAGAGAAGCGTCGACCGCCTTGCTCCCAAAGGCCTGCACGAAGGTGTGTTGCCTGCGGTCGTAGCCCTTTGTTTCCACGGCTTTCCGAATTTGGGCGCGGATCCTCTGCCAGCGGCGGATCGGCGCCTGGCGCAGGCAGGACTCTGCGAGCTTCAGACCGCGGTCGAGCGCCACCCAGCACATCACCTTCGAGTGAACGAAATGCCGCGGATTCCCGCGCACCTCCCACATGCCTCGGTCCGGCTCCTCCCATCGATGGGCAGCCACCTCGACCAGCTCCACCAGAAAGCGCCAGTAATCATCGTCGGGCGAGTGTCCGCGCAGGTGCCAGCGCCAGCTCAGCTCGACCAGCTCGCCATAGGCGTCCAGCTGCAGTTGCGTCGAGGCCGCATTGCCGATCCGCACCGGTCGTGCTCCCCGGTAGCCCTCCAGGGGCAGGATGATCTCGGTCAGCCGGCGCTCGCCGTCTACGCCGTACATGATCTGCAGGTCGTCGGCCGCCCCCGCGGCGCTGCGTTCGATGAAGCGCCGGAACCCATCGGCCTCCCGGTGGCAGCCGATGTCAGCCAGGGAACGGACGCTGAAGCTGGAATCACGGATCCAGCTGAACCGGTAGTCCCAATTGCGGCTGCCCCCTGGGCTCTCGGGCAGGGATGTGGTGGCGGCCGCCACCATCGCCCCGCTCGGCGCGTTGGTCAACGCTTTCAAAACGATGGCGGAGCGCGCCACCCCCGGCGCGTAGGCCCCGTCGAGGCGGATCTGGCTCGACCATTCCTGCCACCAGGTGATCGTCTCGTCAAGCCGTCTGTCCAGCTCCTGTGCCTCGAGGGCGGCGGGGAAATTGAACTCGAGCTCATGCGGAGACACGAACTGGATCGAGAGATGGACGCGCTCCTGCGCCCGCACGGTAAAGGTCCGCTCGAGGTCATGCTGGCCGGCCCGTTCGAGCTCGATATCACTGGCGACGACCAGCCCGTTCTGGCCGCCGATCAGGCTGTAGAGGCGTTCACCGTGGTAGCGCAGCCAGGGGCGGACCTCACCATAGTCGAAGCGAGCGTGGAGGCGGAGCTGAAGGTCGACCCGCCCTCGTACGCCCTCGACGACGCGGAGTAGCTGGGCGTAGGGCTGGTCCCGGCCACCCCGGTGGATGGTGAAGCAATCGAGGACTCGCGCCTCGCCATCGGGAGACGACAAGGTGGTCGACAGCACCAGGGTTTTCTCCAGGTAGGATCGAAACGCGTCGTGCCGCTCATCGACCGGCGCGATCGAGCAGAAGCCGCCCCGCTGCCAGTCGAGCAGCCGCCCGAAAGAACTCGGCGAATCCACGCGAGGCATGCAGCACCAATCGATCGAGCCGGTGCGAGAGACCAGCGCCATCGAGTGACAATCACTGATCAGGGCGTAGTCGTCGATGGGCGGGTAGGAGCCATCCTCGCGAGCCGCCCCGTTCGCGGAGTGCCCGCGCCGGGGTCTCGCCCGACTCACGGTCGCGGTTGAAGCCAACTCGCCTCCCGGTCGGCCGGCCGCCGCCACGACCCGAGCGCCCACGCGACCGCCGCCAGCAGCTCGCGCCAACGCCTCGGCGCACTCACGCGGTCAGCGCCTGTCTTGCGCCCGGTCGGCGGCCCAGCTCACCAGCGGGGACCGCCCGGCGCAGCCAGTCGGCCGTGCGAGCGGCGATCGCTGAGATCGTGATCCCCGGGTTCGCGGAGCCCTGGGTCGGCAGCACGCTGCCGTCACAGACGAAGAGATTCGGGACGTCCCAACTGCGACACCACTGGTCGACCACCGACTCGGCTGCCGCCGATCCCATGCGGCACGTTCCCACCAGGTGAGCGTACCGATGCACCGAAGAGGTATGAGTCGCTCCCGCGGCTCGTAACACGTCCTCGGCTCGGCGGATCCCCGCCGCGATCATCCGCTGGTCATTCTCGAAGAGGCCGAAATGCGAGTACGGGACCGGGATGCCGTACTGGTCCTTCGCCGTGGGGTGCACGGACACGTAGTTGCGTTCGTCGGGAAGGATCTCTCCCAGCACGCCAACACAGGCGTAGTGGTTGTAATCCTGCATCGCCTCGATGAGGCTTTCCCCAAAACGGCCGTCCTCGGTAAGGATATGTCCCATGGCGATGGGAAGTGGCGCCACCGTCTGCAGCGCGTAGCCACGCACGAAGTCGTTGCGCGGATCGGTCTCATAGAACTCCTCGGAGATGCCGCAGGCGGGCGGCGCCTTGTATTGCCGGATCATCTCGGAAAAGCGGCCCCAGACGACGGGACCGGCCTGGGCCATCAGGAACTTACCGACCGTGCCGCTCGAGTTGGCCAGCCCGTCAGGGAACTGGCTCGAGGTCGAGTTGAGCAGCAGCCGCGGCGATTCGATCGCGTATCCTGCCACGACCACGGCGCGCGCGCGCTGTTCCTCCTCGACCCGCGTGCCTCCCGGGCCGGTGCGGAAATAGCGAACGCCGCGAGCCGAGCCATCCGGATGGAGGCCAATTTCGAAGGCCATGGCGTCGGTGCGGATCTCGGCCCCGTGGTCGATGGCGCCCGGGATGTGGCTCACCATGGTGCTGCTTTTGGCCCCGACCTTGCATCCCAGCAGGCAAAAGCCTCGCATGATGCAGTGCGGCCGCTTGCCCGTCGCGCCCGCGGGGATCGCCACCGGGCCTCCCGCGACCACCGGGATCCCGAGCTTGACGCAGCCTTCGAAGAGTTGCTGACCGGCGGTGCCAGCCTGCAGCGGCGCATACGGATAGCCGTGTGGTTTGCCCCAGGGGTAGTACGCGGGACCCGAGACCGGGTACTCGCGCTCCATCTGTTCGTAGTACGGTTCCAGGTCCTCGTAGGCGATCGGCCAGTCGGTGGCCACGCCGTCGAGGCTCCGGACCCGGAAGTCGGAAGGATGGAAACGCGGTGCAAAGCCGGCGTAATGGATGGTGCTGCCGCCGACTCCTCGCCCGGAGTTGTTGGCGCCGAACTCGAGCGGCTCACTGCCACCGGTGATGCGGAGATCTCGCCAGTAGAGGGGACCGGACCCTGCCTCGTCCGACACCATCGAGTCTTCGGTGTCATGCCAGGGGCCGGCTTCCAGCGCGACGACGGAAAAGCCGAATGAGGCCAGGCGTTGCGCCAGCACGCCGCCGCCGGCACCCGTCCCGATGATGCAGAAATCGACCTCGTCGGAAGGCCGGTACTCGCGCATGTCGGTGTCCAGCACCCAGTTCGAGGACAGGTGGACATGGAGTTTCATAACCTGACCTCAGGCGCTTCCCAGGGCTCGCGGGCACCGTGGTTGAGCGCGGCGTAGCCTCGAGGATAGGCAGGGCCACCGAAGCCGATCTCATCCCAGGCGTAGGGGTGCGAATAGTAGATGCCGACGATCTGTCGCAGGGCGATATTGATCCAGAAGCGGTGGACGTGCAGCCGGCCCCAGGCATCGCCGGCGGGATGGCCCTCGCGGATGGATTGAAGCACCGCGTCCTGCTGCTCTGCAGCCAGCTCGGTGAAACCGCAGTCGAAGAGCGCGTGCGCCGTCTGATCGATACCGGCCAGCCCGATCCGCCATGCCTCCTCATCCGGTGGCATGTCGTCGAACCGGAAGCCATCGACCGTATGGTGAGCGCAGCGCTGGTCGATCCAGGGCGCGATCGGCACCTGGCGATCCGCCCGGCGATGTCCCTGTGGGACGACACGGGCGCAAACCGCCTCCAGAACGTCGCGCTCGCGCTCCTCGAAGAACTGGAAAGCCGGAACGTTGTGAACGCGATCCATCACGACGCGGCGCGTCGCCTCATCCCAGTGGCCTCGCTGCGCCAGGACATCAGCCTCCGGATACCGGTCTCGAATCATCTCAGCGGCCGCTGCGTTTCAGGAGTGACGACAGGAAGCCGAGCAGCCCCACCGCGGTGAAGAGCAGCGGCGCGAAGAGCGGCGGGCCCATCGTGATGTTGAATCGCAGGTTGGAGAAGCGCCCCGGCATCCGGTGGATGCCGCGTAAATGCAGGCCGAAGCCGAGCATGCCATCGAGGAACGTCACGGCGGAGGCCCACGGCAGCACCCGCTCGGCGATCCGCCGGCTGAAAGCGGAGGCGACGGCGGCCCCCACCATGGGCGGCGTCACCCACACCGGCGTCCACATCAGGCGCTGGTTGTAGCTCCCGCGCATGTGCTCGACGTAGGCCTCGCCGCCGGCGAGGATCGCGAAGGCCGCCGAGGTCAGCGCCATCCCCTGCTGGAAACGGCCGTGGGCGATCTCCGTCCCAAGCGACGGCGATCGGCCACCGCGTCCCAGAACGCGCGCCATCCGGCCCAAGGAGTTCAGGCTGCGGGGCACTGGATGGAGCGTCTCCCGACGCAGCACCGAGGCGATCAATCCGGTGACCCCGACCGTGCCGACGAGCAGCGGCGCAAAGATGGGCGGACCCATGACCACGTTGTACTGGCCGAGCTTGAACCCGCCGGGCATCCGCTGGATGCCGCGGAGATGCGAGTAGAAGCCGATCACCCCATCCGCGAGCGACACGATCGAGACCGCAGGCAGCAGGGTGCGTGCCGCCCGCTCGCTGACGAGGGCCGCGCCGGCCGCCACCACGGTGGGTGGGGTGAGCCAGACCGGCGTCCACATCAAGGGATCCTGGAAGTCGCCCCGTGAGTGCTGGATGTAGGCCTCGAACCCGGACACGATCGCCGACATGGCCGCGACCAACGAGAGGCTGCGCTGGAAGCGACCCTGGCGTACCTCCTGGCGCGCGAGTCGGGTCTCCTGGGTAAGGCGACGCAGGACCGCCGTCACCGAGCCGCGGCGCCGCTAACGTTCTGGTGGAGGTCGTGAGACACCGTGCCCGCGCTGGGCGGCGGAAGAGAACGCCTCCGAGTCTGACCGGCCGCACCGACGCCTCGCCCAACGAGGGCGAGGACTGCGCCGCCGAGCAGGCTGAGCAGCAAGACGAGCAGCCCGACTTCAAGGACGGTCTCGCGATCCTTCATGCCGTCTTCTTTACCTGGAATCGCGCCACGTCGCTCCGCTTCAGCTCGAGACCAAGTCCCGGCCGGCCGGGGTCGGGACGCAGGCAGCCATCGACCGGCTCCAGCACGCCATCGAACATCATCCGCTCGATCCGCACGTGGTCATGGAAGTACTCGACGTGGGAAAGCTGGGGGGCCGCGCAGCCGATGACCGCGTGAATCGACGGCGCACAGTGCGCCGAGAAAAGCGTGGCGAAGCCATAGGCGATGTCGGCCGCCTGCAACCATCCCGTGGTGCCCAAACAGCGCGTCGCATCCGCTTGCTGGATATCGACGGCGCCAGCCTGCAGCATGGCGCGCACGTACCAGGGGTCGTAGGCGTATTCGCCGGCGGCGACGTCCATGGAGACGTGCTCGCGGACGAAGCGCAACTGCTCAAGGTGGTCGGAAGAGACCGGCTCTTCGAAGTAGCTGACACCTTGGTCGGCGAAGCGAGCCGCCTGGTCGATCGCCTGCTTCACCGTGTAGCCGCCATTGGCGTCGACGAAGAGCTCCGTCTTCGCTCCGATCGCCTGGCGCGCGGCTTTGACCCGGGCGACATCCTCCTCGGGCCTGGTCCCCCAGTCAGTGGCGAGCTTCATCTTGACTCGAGGGATGCCCTGCTCGGCCCAACCGCCCAACTGCTCCTGCAGCTGCGGGATCGTGTAGGTGGTGAAGCCGCCGCTGCCGTAGATCGGGACCTCCCGCCGCCGGGCGCCAAGCATGAGGAAGAGCGGCTGCTCGTGAATCCGGGCCTTCAAGTCCCAGAGCGCCGTGTCAATGGCCGAGATCGCCATCGCCGCGATGCCCGGGCGTCCCACGTTGCGGACGGCGTCGACCATCGCCAGCCAGGTGCCGCGAATGTCCTCGACGTCCCGGCCGAGCACGACCTCCCTCAACAGACCGCGCACGAGCGTCGCGGCAGCCGGGCTCGCGTAGCTGTACCCGAGGCCCCGGTGGCCAGAGTCGGAGGAAACCTCGACCAGCACCATCGTGGTGGACTGCCAATGGATGGTCCCATCGGCCTCGGGCAGGTCTGTCGGAACCGTGTAGACGCTGACCTGCAGGTCCTTGACTCGCGAGGCCACCCGCTCGTCTGTAGCTACCGGCATAGGAAGCCTTGTCGCCCTTAGTCTTCGCCTGGTTGGCCGTCGCCCCCGTCGTGATGCAGGACACGCCCCACCTTCTCGGCGACGCGCGCCGCGACTCCCGCCGGCGCCTCAGAAAACGTCAGCTCGTCGATCTGGTCCCGGAAAATCGTGGTAGCGATCTTTCCCCGGTGTGGCTCTCCGCGCGCCAGCGACTCAGCCAGATTCTTCGCCTGCTTGGGCGCGATCTTGGCCGGGAGCGGCGGTTCGTTGGGATCGACCACGCATTCGATCAGCACCGGGCCGTCCTTGATCGCCAGCGCCTGGGCGAGCTGCTCCCGGCAGCGTCGTGGATCCTCGATACGGACCGCTCGGGCACCGCATGACTCCGCCATCTTCACGTGATCGATCGGTTGCAGGGTCACGCCATACTCGGGATTGCCGAGGAACACCATCTGCTCCCACTTGATCTGCCCGAGGGTGTTGTTCTTGATCACGATGACTTTGATCGGCAGCTTGTACTTGACCGCGGTCGACATCTCGGCCATCAGCATGCTGAAGCCGCCGTCCCCGACAAAGGCGACGCACTGGCGGTCGGGATAGGCGACCTGGGCGCCGATCGTATAGGGCAACCCATTGGCCATGGTGGCCAGGTTGCCGCTCAGCGAATAGCGTTGGTTCTTCCGGATCTTGATCTGGCGCGCCGACCACGTGGCGATCGTCCCCGAGTCAGATGACACGATGGCGTCATCATCGAGCAACTGGCCGAGGTTCCAGGAGACGACCTGGGGCTTCATCGGGGTATCGGTCCGCGTGCCCCGCTCTTCCATCAGCTTCCACCATTCGCGCATGCCCTCCTGGGCCTTCTCGAGGAAGGATCGATCGCTGTTGGTCGGGAGCAACGGGACGAGCTCGCGCAGCGTCGGGACGGCATCGCCGGCGAGACCCACGTCGATCGGCGCGCGCAAGCCAAGACGCGCCGGGTCCGCCTCTATCTGGACCACGGCGGCCTGGCCAGGCTCGGGCAGAAACGAGATGTAGGGGAACGACGTGCCCACCATCAGCAGGGCGTCGCATTCCGCCAGCGCGTCTTCAGATGGGCGGGTCCCCAGGAAGCCGATGCCGCCCGTCGTGTAGGGGCTGTCGTCGGGGATCACATCCTTGCCGAGGAGCGGCTTGATGATCGGCGCGCCCAGCTTCTCGGCGGCCTGCAGGAGTTCCGCGCCAGCCCCCCGGGCGCCGTTGCCGGCCAGAATGCAGATCTTCTTTTTGCCGCGGAAGACGGCGGCCGCCCGCTCGATCTCCGAACGGAGCGGAATCCGCACCGGCGGCAGCATCTGGTCCGAGGTATGGCCCTTGATGTTCATCTCGGAACGCTTCTGCGTGTCCGCCGGGGCGTCCTGGAGGTCGTTGGGAAAGGTGATGTGGGAGACGGTGCGGTGTCCCATCGACGTGTGGACGGCGAGGTCCACCAGGTTGACCACGTGGGCCGGCCCCATCACCCGCTGGTCGAACATGGCCACATCCTGGAACAAATAGTCGGTGTTGACGTCCTGCTGGTAATGGGTGCCGATCATGTCGTGGTAAGTCATCCCGGTGATGGCCAGCACCGGGGCCTGGTCGAGCTTGGCGTCGTACAGCCCGTTGAGCAGGTGGATCGCGCCGGGACCTGAGGTGGCCAGGCAGACGCCGAGCCGGCCCGTGTACTTGGCATAGGCGCAGGCCATGAAGGCCGCCGCCTCCTCGTGGCGGACGTGGATGAACTTGAGCTTGTTCTGGCGCTGGCGGAGCGACTCCATGATGCCGTTGATGCCATCGCCGGGCAGGCCGAAGATGGTGTCCACGCCCCAATCGATCAACCGGTCGAACAGCAGGTCACTCGCAGTCTTTGCCATTTCTTCCCTTCCAGCCGCCGCGGCTCGGTATCCGGGTCGGCTCCATGCTAGCCGCCGTCCATCAAGTGATATTCTTGATGTTAGTTCTTATGGGCTTGATCAGTAAAGGGAGGGTCTCTTTGTTGCTAGAGAAACGCTCCAACAATGGTCGGACTCGGGCCAGCGACGCTCCGCCACTCGTGGTGATCGTTGGCGCCGGCTTCGCCGGCCTCACCGCCGTCAAAGCGCTTCGGCGCGCACGCGTTCGGACTCTCCTCATCGACCGCCACAACTACCACCTCTTCACGCCACTCCTTTATCAGGTGGCAACGGCGCTCCTCAACCCCTCCGAGATCGCGCAGTCCGTCCGCTCGATCATCCGTCCCGTCAAGAATGCCGAGTTCCGGCTGGCTCTGGTGAAGCGGATCGAGCTGGATCAGCGCCAGGTCGACACCGACGCCGGCACCGTTACCTACGACTATCTGATCCTGTCCGCAGGCAGCCACACGAACTACTTCGGCAACGAGGAACTGCGTCAGAACTCCTATGACGTCAAGGACCTCGCGGGCGCCGCCCGGTTGCGCAACCGAATCCTGGCGCAGTTTGAAGCGGCGCGCTGGGCACGGGATCCTGCGGAGCGCAAGCGGCTGCTCACCTTCGTGGTTGTGGGCGGCGGGGCGACTGGCGTGGAGTTCGCCGGCGCCCTCGCGGAACTGATCAATCGGGTCCTGCGGAGAGACTTCAGACATCTCGACCTCAGGGACATCGAGATTCACCTGGTCGAGGCATCAGACAAGGTGCTGGCGCCGTTTGCACCCCGGCTCGAGCAGGCGGCACGCCGGACGCTCGAGCACCTGGGGATCCGGCTGGTCCAAAAAACGGAAGTCAAAACGATCCGCGACGGAAAGGTCTCGCTTGGCAACGGTCACACCCTCACGGCCGGGACCGTCATCTGGGCGGCGGGCGTGAAAGCATCCGACCTGGGCGAGCACCTCGGCCAGCCAACCGGAAAGCACGGTACGGTCAAGGTCGAGCCGACCCTTCAGCTGCCGGGGTATCCGGAGGTGTTCATCGCGGGAGACATGGCCGCGGTGGAGCAGGGCGGCAAGCAGCTGCCGATGCTGGCCCCGGTTGCCATGCAGGAGGCGAGGCTCGCCAGTCGCAATCTGCGTGCCCTCGTAAATGGCAAGCCCTTAAGGCGCTTCCACTATCGTGACAAGGGCATCATGGCCACGGTCGGGCGCAACGCGGGAATCGCTCAGGCGGGCAAGGTGCAGGTCGCCGGCTTCCTGGGCTGGCTCGCCTGGCTAATGATTCACTTACTCTTTATCATCGGCTTTCGCCGCAAGCTGTTTGTGCTGCTCAGCTGGGCCTGGAACTACCTCTCCTACGACCGTCCCATCCGCCTGATCCTCTGGACCAATGGGGCACCGTCAGAACAGCCGGCCGAGCAACGGGCCGAGATAGCGAGGTGATTTTCCGGTGAACGAGGTGAGTCCGGAGGGCGTTACCGCGGCAACTCTTTCCCGAAGCCCGACCCGAGATCTGGAGGGCAAGGTCGCCCTCGTGACCGGGGCTGGCAGCGGCATCGGCCACGCGATCGCCGAATGCTTCGGTCGCGCCGGTGCCCATGTCGTAGTCAACTACTTCGGCTATGAGAAGCAGGCCGACGAGCTCGCCGCGAAGTTGAGCCACTCGGCCGAACGCTCGCTGGCGATGAAGGCCGACGTATCGAACGCGCAGCAGGTCAGCGACATGGTGCGGCGGGCGACCAAGGAGCTTGGGCCGATCAATATTCTCGTGAACAATGCGGGGGTCGAAGCGCCCAGCTCCTTCCTCGAGATTCCGGAAGACAGCTGGGACCGGATGCTGAACATCGACCTGAAGGGCGCCTTTCTCTGTGCCCAGGCCTGCGGGCGCGTCATGAAAGATCATGGCGGTGGGTCGATCGTCAATATGTCCTCGATCCACGAGGATTTCACGTTCCCTGGCTTCACCCCCTACTGCGCGGCCAAGGGCGGGATGCGGATGATGATGCGGAACGCTGCGCTGGAGCTCGCCCCCTACAAGATCCGGGTCAACAATATCGCCCCCGGGGCGATCGCCACGCCCATCAACGAGGCGACCATCCACGACCCGAAGAAGATGGCCGAGCTGGCGAGGATCATCCCCCTCGGGCGGATGGGCAAGCCGGAGGAGGTGGCGCAGGTCGCGCTCTTCCTGGCTTCGGACCGCTCCTCCTATGTCACCGGCTCGACCTATTACGTGGATGGGGGGATCGTCCGTTATGCCGAGTCGCTGTAGCGGTGGCCAAGACTAGGGCGCGCACGAAAACCAAGGCCCGAAAGACATCAAAACCAAAACCGGAGCCCAAGATCAAGTCCGCAGAAGAGCCAACGCCGAATGGCCAGCGGGGCACGAAGGCGAAGCCGCAGACCCAGGCTGCCGACGGCGACCGGTCGGGACGTGGTACGGAGTCCGACCGCGACCAGCGCATCTTTCACCACGGACACTCAACCCTTCTGTCGGACCTCGGCGAATCGCTGACCACGAAGGCCAGTGGCGTCTTTGCGCTCTGCGGTCCCAACGGCGACATCGACAACCAGGTGAACAACGCGTACGGCCTCTACTTCCACGACACCCGCTTCCTCGAGGTGGCGAGGCTTCGACTAAGCGGGCAGCCATTGGTGGTGCTGTTGTCCAAGACGGAAGACAACGTCTTCCGGGCCGAGCTGACCAACCCCGACCTCGAGCTCGGCCACGGTCAGGCGCTCTCCAGGGACCGGATTAGCATCCGACGGCAGCGTACGATCGCCCGGACGGTGACCGAAACCATCGAGGTGGCCAACTTCTCCTCCGACGCGGTCGATTTCGAGCTCGACCTCGAATTTGGCGCCAGCTTCGAGAGCATGTTCGTGGTGCGGGGGGCCGACCCCGGCAAACGTGGCACCCTCCATGCACCCAGATGGTCAGGAAAGACGCTGACGTTTCGCTACGACGGCGCCGACGAGCGAAGGCGGACGACGAAATTGACCTTTGACCGGCCGCCATCCCAGCACCAGGCGGGCGCCGCCAGCTTCGACGTCCATCTGCGCGCCGCCGGCAAGACCACCATCACCATCACCGTTGAGCTCGAAGACCGCGGGTCAGGGGAACTTGAGAATCGGCCCACCGGGACGCCATCAAACCCACCGCTCCATGAGGTCCAGGTCGAAAGCGACAACCCGCTCTTCGATCGGGTCCTGAACCGGTCGTTCGACGACCTCCGGATGCTGCTGATGCGCGAGCGTGAGGAGACGTTCTTCGCGGCGGGCGTCCCCTGGTACGTCGCCCTGTTTGGGCGCGACTCGATCATCACCGCGCTCGAGACGCTGGCCTACGACCCATCGATCGCGTCGAACACCCTGACGCTGCTCGCGACCTACCAGGGGAAGCGCCATGACGCCTGGCGCGATGAGGAGCCCGGGAAGATCCTCCACGAGCTTCGCGTCGGCGAGATGGCCGACCTGCACGAGGTGCCGCAGACCCCCTACTACGGCACGGTCGATGCGACGCCGTTGTTCATCGTTCTCCTTGCCGAATACGTGCGCTGGACCGGTGACCTCAAACTCTGGCGCCGGCTTCGAGGCAACGTCGACGCGGCGCTGGCGTGGATCGACGACTCGGCCGACCACGACGGGGACGGCTTCACGGACTACCAATCGAAGTCCGGCAAGGGGATGGTCAACCAGGGCTGGAAGGATTCTGGCAACAGCATCCGCAACCGCGACGGCTCGCTCGCCACCCCGCCGATTGCCCTGGTCGAAGTGCAGGGCTATGTCTATCGGGCGAAGCTCGACGCTGCCTGGCTCGTACGTCAGGATGGAGATGAGGAGCGGGCTCAACGGTTGGAAGCCGACGCCGATGCGCTTCGCCGACGTTTCAAAGACGCGTACTGGATGCCGCAGGAAAAATACCTGGCGGTTGCCCTCCAGCGCGATGGCCAGCGGGCCGAGTCGATCACATCGAACCCGGGCCAGGCGCTCTGGTCGGGCATCGTCGATCATGACCACGCCGAGGCGGTGGCGAGGCGGCTGCTGAGCAAGGCGATGTTCAGCGGATGGGGGATCCGCACCCTGGCAGAAGGCGAACCCTCCTACAACCCGATCGATTACCAGGTGGGATCGGTCTGGCCGCACGACAACGCCATGATCGCGGCGGGCCTGAAGCGCCACGGGTTCGATAAGCAGGCCGTCCAGGTATTCTCGGCCATCTTCGAGGCGGCGACACGGTTCCCGCACTACCGCCTGCCGGAGCTGTTTGCCGGTTTCTCCCGCGACGAGTACACCACGCCCGTGCGCTATCCGGTCGCCTGCAGCCCTCAGGCCTGGGCAGCGGGAGCGATCCCATCCCTCCTGCAGTCGGTGCTCGGAATCGTCCCCGACGCGCTCGGCATGCAAGTTCATATCCGCCGCCCTTGCCTGCCACCATGGCTCGGGAGCGTCGTGCTCCGCGGCCTCAAGGTGGGCGACGCCAGGCTTGACCTGCGCTTCCAGCGAGACGGCGACGACACCCTGGTCGCGCTGCTCGATCGCAAGGGCGACGTGAGCGTCCGCATCCACTACTGAGCGCGCTCGCGACCATTGCCAGGCTGTCCGCCGCTCCGCACTTCACCTTGCCGGCCTGGGTACGCGCCAGCCACATCCTCAACACCCTGTTCATCTCGCTGCTGATGCGGAGCGGGCTGCCCGAACCCGGCTCCGTCGACCACGGCTTCGTGCGGAGCTATGGAGCTCATCGCACGGATCTGCACAACCCTGCCTGCCCGTGCATTGTGGCAGCTGGCTGCAAGCGCTAACATACCCTTAGCCCGATCCAAACGATCAATAGGTGTGCCGGGAAGTCTGGTCGGCAACGGAGTGTTGCTGGTCCTATGAAAGCAATCGTCGCTTCAGCGCAGCAGACGAGTTCTGGCTCGTTAAGTCTTGGGCCAAGCGGAATCGACTACCCATATGGGCTGTGGCTGATGGCGGAAAGGCCGCCAAGGCGGGCGTGCTCAATGGGTCTCCATCTTCCCGTGGGCGCGGAGGGTGACCAGATGTTTGCCAAGATCCTTTTAGCAGTCGATTGCTGGCCAGAGTCACGGGCAGCGGTCAGTGCCGCCAGTGAGATCGCGCGGGCCCTGGGAGGACAGGTGCTGGTTTTGCACATCCAGGAGCGGCATCACGCTCGCGGCGTGGCGTGGGAACCTGGCCTGCCCGGTGACTCAGAGGAGTTGGCCGATTCCACGGTTTATCGGCTGGCCCGACGTGGCATTCCCGCAGGCGGCATCCTCCGCGTAGCGCTGGTTGGGCGAGTTCCAGAAGAAATCGCGAATGTCGCCAGCGACGAGTGCGCCGATTTGATCATCCTGGGGACTCGAGGCCTTTCTTGCTTGGAAGGCCTGTTCTCGGAGAGCGTCGGCCACCGCCTCATCAGGCTCGCTGACCAGCCTGTCCTGATAGCTCGAACTCCTCGTGGGAAGGAATTCCAAGGCCGCCGCAAACACAAGCATGCGATTGCGCATCACGCAGCATAGGAGTGATATGAAATGGGCATCGGTCACGCTCCGGAACTGATCCTGATCTTGCTCGTCGTTCTCCTCATCTTTGGCGCCGGGCGTCTGCCTGAGGTTGCGCAAGGCTTAGGTCGTGGGATCCGAGACTTTCGAAAGGCCCTCTCGGATGAACCTGATGGCTCATCCGGTTCCGACCAGCGGCCCAATTCCCCGGGTTAGCCAGCCAACAACCCGGTGTCCTGCTGACACGGCCGGGCCGGCTCGCGTCGCGGGGACCGGCCCGGGCGTCGGCTTCGAATATCCTGATCACTGGGTCTGGATCAGGATGAGAAGACCTCGACATCGTCCTGGGTCGATGAAGACGGAAACGTGTGATGGTTGAATCGCAGGTCGCCGTGTTTGTGGTACTCCTGATGGCAGCGGCGGCCGTCGCCGTGCTGGTCAAACTCATCCCGATTCCGTACGTCACCGCGCTGGCGCTGATCGGCGCCCTCGCGGGTGTCGTTCTGCACGGACCGGCCCCGCTGCACCTGACCCGGTCCTTCATTCTTTTTGTCCTGCTTCCCGGCTTGCTATTCGAGGCCGGCTTCAATCTGGACTGGCGCGAGCTTCGCGAGAGCCTGCCCCCCGTATTAGTTCTCGCCACGGTGGGCGTGCTGCTTACCGCCGCGCTGATTGCCCTGATCGGACGCATCGTGCTCGGCCTCGCTCTGCCGGTGGCGTTCCTTTTGGGAGCGATGCTGGCCGCTACTGATCCGGTCGCGGTTGTCGCGATGTTCCGGCGGCTCGGTGTCCCGGCGCGTCTGGCGACCATCGTCGAGGCTGAAAGTCTCGTCAACGATGGCACCGGCGTGGTGCTGTTCACGATTGCCCTGGGTATCACCCTTTCCGGAAACTTTGAGCCGGTCGGAGCGATCCTGCGGTTCTTGCAGCTCACACTCGGTGGGGCCGCCCTAGGATTCGGGGTCGGCTTCGTGCTGTCACGGCTCACGCTGCGAGTTGACGACCCCCAGGTTGAAATCACGTTCACCGCCATCGCCGCCTACGGCAGTTACCTTCTGGGGGAGGCTCTTCACGTCTCTGGAATCCTTGCGGTTGTCGCCGCGGCTCTGATCATGGGGAGCTACGGTCGGACCCGGGGCATGTCGGAACGGACGCAAACGGCGGTGAGCGCTTTCTGGGACTATGTCGCGTTCGTGTTGAACTCTCTGGTCTTCCTACTGGTTGGTCTTGAACTTCCATGGACCGGCATCCTGGAGCACGGCTGGGCGGTGCTGGCGGCCGCGGGGATCACTCTCCTCGCGCGGGCGATCTCCGTGTACGGCGTGCTTGGCCTGCTGCGCCCGCTTGGCCCCAGATTGAGCTGGCGCTGGCAACACCTGATGGTCTGGAGCGGCCTCCGTGGAGCTGTCGCGATAGCGTTGGCGCTCAGCCTAGGGGAGCAAACTGCCGGAGACTTCCCACTGCTCCGCACCCTGGTCTACGGAGTCGTTCTCCTTTCCATCGTCGTCCAGGGCTTGACGATAGGCCCGCTCAGCCGAGCATTGCTCAAGCCTGATGCCATCGATGTCGGCGATCGAGGGCCTTGACGCGGCCTTTCTAGAGGTGGCTCGGGACCCCAGGGCTGCTCGGGATGCGCCCGTGCGCGACGCGCTGACTCGCTTCACCAGGCCGCTCAGTGGCGCGTTCTATTTCGTCCCGTCATCGGATGCGATTGGCCGTTTCACGACCATCACTGCGCCGGGCTATCGCCCCAGCGGGGAACAGGAGATCGCGGATCTTGATTAACGTGCCGGTCGGGACGGAGATCCCTCAGTCGGGACGGAGATTCCCTTAATAGTGGCCATCAACCCCTCGTTAGGATCTATCCAGCGGACCTATTTGACCCACTCGCTCGGCCTGTCCGAGGCTTCCGTCGAGGGTGGTCGAGGCCGGCTACTCGCCCATGCGCCGTCGCGCGGGGTGCTGACCGCCATCCCTTCGGCGACCGCCGAACGGCCCGTCACGGCGCGTCCCAGGGCAGCCGACGATTGTCCCGCCGGCGACCGCCTTCTGGCCTCTGGATCTGAAGGTCAACTATCTCGCCGTCGCGACCTGCGAGATCGTCAACGCATCAAGTAGCCATGCGATGCAGGCAGGCACTACGCGGACGAGCTTGAGTTTGGGCTCGACCTCATCCTCGACGGCCTCGAGAGACTCCGCTAAGGCTGCTTGTAGTCGAACGGGCCCACTGCGGCGTATTTGCCGCTGTGGTCGTACTGCACACGACCACGGACCCGAAACAGTTTCGAGGTGGCGAGTTGCAGGTTCTTGCCGATGAAGCCTTGCGGAAGGATCGCGCTGGGGGTCGCCTCGGCGCCAGTGACCGGGTTTTTGATGGGCTCCATCTGGAGCTCCAGCGCGTTGCCCGCTTTCGTCCGGCTCCGCTGATCGGCGAGTTCCACTTCAAAGGCAACATATCGCGGCTCGTCGACCATGGTCCAGGTGTTCTTCAGGATGCCCCATGGGCCGCCCACGTCTCCTGAGAGCAGCGTCCGGAGGGCCCTGCGTTGCGACTCGTCCGCCCGTTCATCAATAAAGGCGGCCGCCTGGCCGTTCCCTTCATGAATCGCTTTCGGCCAGTCCGCCGCAATGGAGAACGAAAGCCCGCCGAGATCGGTGTCGCCGTAGCGACCCTCTTTCACGTGCCAGGCCCACCCGCCCTCACAATGGCCTTGCGTCGGCAGGGCGTTGAAATTACAGGGGCAGCCGTAGTCGCAATTGCAGGCGATCAACACGGTGCCCTTCAGGTTCCACTTCGTCCCGTTCGCCGCGGCCATAGCTGGATTATCCTCGATTGATGAGCCCCAAAGCGGTCGAGATCTCTCCCGGCGATCACCGGCGAGGGACCCTCGTGGCGCCGGCCGAGCATTCAAGGCGGTGACCGTTCAGAGCGCCGGCCTGCTCCTGTACCGCCAGCGGGATGGAGCCCTCGAGGTGCTCCTCGTCCATCCAGGTGGTCCGTTCTGGCAGAAACGGGACGAAGGCGCCTGGTCGATTCCCAAGGGCGAGGTCGACCCGAATGAGACCGGGATCGAGGTGGCCCGCCGCGAGTTTCACGAAGAGCTCGGCATACCCGCTCCAGAGGGGGAATTCAGGGTGCTGGGCGCCGTCCGCCAGGCCGGCGGCAAGGTCGTGCAAGCGTGGGCGGTACCAGGCGATCTGGACGTCACACGCCTGGCCAGCAACACGTTCCCGCTCGAGTGGCCGCCCCACTCAGGAAAGATCCAGCAGTTCCCCGAGGTCGATCGCGCCGCCTGGCTTGACCCGTCCACCGCGCGCCGCAAGCTGGTGCCGGCGCAGGTGGCCTTCATCGATCGCCTGGAGCAACTCGTATGAGGTTTTCTGAGCTGAGCGCATACCTCGATCGGCTGGAGTCAACGAGCAGCCGGAATGAGCTGGTGAAAACGCTCTCGGAGATCTACACGAAGAGCTCCGTCGACGAGATTCAACCGTTGACCTATCTGATCCAGGGCCGGCTGGCTCCGTTCTTCGAGCCGGTCGAGATTGGTCTCGGTGACAAGCTGGTCATGGCAGCCATCGCCCAGGCCTTCGATGCGCCGGCCGACGAGGTAGCGAAACGCTTCGGCCGGCTCGGCGATCTCGGGCTCGTGGCGGCGGCCTTCGCCGGCGACGGGTCGAATGCGGCACTTCCGGTCAGCGAGGTCCATGCGACGTTGACGGAAATCGCCGGCGCCGCCGGTGCCGGATCAGTCGAAAAGAAGCGGTCGCTCTTCGCAGAGTTGCTGAACAAGGTCGACCCCACGTCGGCCAAGCACCTGGTCCGCATCGCGCTCGGTCGGTTGCGGCTCGGCATCGGCGATCCCACCGTGCTCGACGCGCTGTCCTTCGCGAAGAAGGGCGACCGGTCGCTCCGGCCGCTCCTCGAAGGCGCCTACAATCGAACGTCCGACCTGGGCCTGATCGCCGAGACCTTCTGGTCCGGTGGTGAGAGCGCGGTGGAAGCGCTCACGGTCACCGTCGGTAGGCCGATCCGCAGCCAGCTGGCCGAGCGCCTGCCGAACCCCGAGGCGGTGATCAAGCGGCTTGGCCTGGTGGCGGTTCAGCCGAAGTACGACGGAATCCGCGTGCAGATCCACAAGGACGGCTCGTCGGTGCGCGTCTTTTCGCGCAACCTCGAGGACTTGACCCTGATGTTCTCCGAGCTCACGACGGCCACCCAGGGGCTGACGGAGAAGACCCTGATCCTCGATGGCGAAGCGATCGCCTACAGCAAGGAGTCGGATGAATATCTTCCGTTCCATCTGACCACGACTCGACGCCGGGTGCATGGCGTGGAGCAGGCCGCGAAGGATCTGCCGCTTGTCGTCTTCGTCTTCGACATCCTCTACCGCAACGGCCAGGACCTCACCAGTCTGCCCTACGAAGAGCGGCTCGCGCTGGTCGATGAGGTCATCGCCGGGTCTACTGTCCTGCTCCCGGCGCCGATCATCAAGACGGACTCAGTCGAGGTCCTTACGAAGACGCTGTTGGACAACATCAGCCAGGGCCTGGAAGGCGTCGTGGTGAAGCGACCAGATTCCCCTTACCAGGCAGGCGCGCGCAACTTCAACTGGGTCAAGCTAAAGCGCAACACGAGTGGGCAGCTCAACGACACAGTCGACCTCGTCCTCCTCGGCTACTACTTCGGCAAAGGCAAGCGCGCGGAGTTCGGCGCGGGCGCGCTCTTGGCTGGCGTCTATGACGCGGACACAGATCGGTTTGCCACCGTCACGAAGCTCGGCACCGGCCTCTCCGACGCCGAATGGCGCGCGATCCACGAGCGCGCGGATAAGCTGCAGGTCGACCAGCGGCCGGCGCGGGTGGATTCCATCCTGGTGCCCGATGTGTGGCTCAAGCCAGAGGTGGTGGTCGAGGTCCTGGCCGACGAGATCACGCCCAGCCCACGACACACCGCGGGCAAGACTGGTGACGAGCCCGGGTTCGCGCTGCGCTTTCCCCGGGTGGTCTCGTTTCGGGACGCGGACAAACGGCCAGAGGACGCTACAACGGTCAAGGAGATCGCCGAGCTCTTCCGTCAGCAGCGCGAGCGCAAGCTGCCCGCATGACCCAACTCGACGCGAAGAGTTGTGTTCGCAGTCTTCGAGCGGGCCGATGCCGCGATCATCGCCGAGGCGCGCCACTAGCAGCAGCGCCATGGCAGTCGGTTGGTCCGCATCTTTCCGCTGGTGATCGCGGCCCGAGCCGCCCTCCATCGCCGCCTCGAACGCTTCCCGCTTTACCGGGAGCGCGCGCTTCGCGTGGCGACGGCGCTCAAGGCCGTGGCCGGTGTGCGCATCGTCCCAGATCCGCCGCACGCACACATGATGCATGTCTACCTGCCGGGATCCCTCGAGATGTTGCGGCGACGAGCGACCAGGATCGCCCAGCAGGAGTGCATCGCCCCCTTCCGCAACCTGGAGGCGGCGGAGGTGCCGGGGTATTGTCAGGCCGGGTAGACCACGATCTCGGTGGCTTTGACGGCGATCCACACCTCCTCTCCGGAATCAAGTCCTAACTCTCTGACCGCCGAGGTCGTAACCTCGGCCACGATCGAGGGAGACCCTTCCAACCTGACCCGCACGCGATCGCCCTGCAGATCGAGATCGCGAGCTCGCCCAGGCCAGGTATTCCGCGGCGTCCCATGGGGACGCTGTCGATAGAGGGACACCATTCGCGGATGGATCATGGCGAAGACGTCGCCGGAAGCCGCCTCGACCACCGCAAGCGATCCGCCGCCAGCGAGTTCCACCTGATTTCTGGTCGCTCGACCCCGAAAGAGGTTCACGCCGACCAGATCGGCGACGTAGCGGGACCGCGGTCGCTCGGTGATCTCGCTCGCGGTGCCGGCCTGCAGAATCCGACCCTGCTCAAGGACGATCAGCCGGTCGGCCATTGCCAGGGCCTCGACGGGGTCGTGCGTGACCAGAAGCCGGACGCCCTCGAATGAATCCAGGTGCCGGCGTAAGTCGCGCCGGACATCGGCGCGAGCCGAGGCGTCGAGGGCCGACAGCGGCTCGTCGAGGAGGAGGAGTCTTGGGCTCGTCGCGAGGGCTCTGACGAGGGCAACCCGCTGCGCCTGTCCGCCCGATAACGCGCCGGGTTTCTTGGCGGCGCAATCAGCGAGGCCAACCCGCCCGAGCCAGCCGTGGGCTTCTCGTTCCGCTTGGGTTCGCGGCCGACCCCGGCACCGGAGGCCGAAGGCGACGTTCTCCAGTGCGGTCAGGTGTGGGAAGAGCAGATACTCCTGGAAGACCATCCCGATCGGGCGGTGCTCGGGGGACATCCTGATACTGGCCGCCGTATCTTCCAGGGCGACCCCATCGAGGGCAACGCGACCCTCGTCCAGGGGGACCAATCCCGCCAGCGCCCGCAGCAGCGTGGTTTTGCCGGCTCCGTTCGGGCCAAGCAGGGCCACCGTCTGGGCCACCCCGACGCTGAAGTCCACGTCGAGCTGAAACGTCCCGAGACCGAGCCGAACGCGGGCATCGAGGCTCACGCCGATCCCAACCAGCGATCTCGAAGCGCAACCAGGACAACCAGGGAAACGGCGAGTAGGACGAGGCTGAGCGCGATCGCCGCATCGGGGTCCGTCTCCAATGCCAGGTAGACAGCCAGCGGCATGGTCTGGGTCGTGCCCGGAAAGTTTCCGGCGAAGGTGATAGTCGCGCCGAATTCGCCGAGCGCCCTGGCCCAACAAAGCACGGCCCCCGCCACCAGCGACGGCCGAACCAGGGGCAGTGTGACCCGCCAGAGGACGGTCCACCGTCGCGCCCCCAGCGTCCGAGCCGCATCCTCGAACCGAGGATCCATCGACCGAAACCCAGCTTCCACCGTCAGGATCAGGAATGGCATCGCCACGAAGGTCTCCGCCATGATCGCGCCGGCGGTCGTGAACGGCAGATGGATCCCAAGGACATCGCTGAGCCACCCGCCGATCAGTCCGCGGCGACCAAAGGCCAGCAGTAGCGCCACCCCGCCCACGACCGGCGGCAGGACCATGGGAAGGGTCGTCAGGGCCCGGAGGAGGTTTCGTCCCGGAAAGCTGACGCGGGCATACACCCAGGCGAGAGGCACTCCGAGCGCGATCGCCAGCGCGGTCGCCGAGAGCGAGGCGAGCAAGGAAAGGCGCAAGGCCTGAAGGGCGGTGGGTGACGTGAGCTTCAGCCAGGCACTCGCCCAGGGCATCCGGACCAGCAATCCGAGCAGGGGGAAGATGAAGAAGGCCGCGCCAACGCCGGCCAGAAGCCCGAGCGGGAGCGGAAGTGGCGACTCGCTTCGGTTGTTAGGGACTCGCAAAACCAAAGCCCGCGAGGGTCGTCTGTCCGGCTGACGAGACGACATAGTCCAGAAAGGCCCGAGCCAGTTGCGTGTTGTGCGTCCCCTTCAGGATCGCCACCGGGTAGCTGGCGATCACGTTCTCGCTGTTAGGGATCGGAACTCCCTGGACCTTGCTGCCGCCCGCCTTGACGTCGGTCACATAGACGATCCCGGCATCGGCCTCGCCGAGCGCGACCTTGCTGACGACGGCCTTCACGTCGAGCTCCTGGCTGACGGGGGCCACCCTGACGCCAGCCTTCGCAAGCGCCAGCCTTGCGTAGTTTCCACAGGGCACGGTGGGTGCGCAAAAGACGGCCACCGTTCCCGCGCGCGCGAGGTCCGCGAGCCGGGCAATGCGTTTCGGGTTCCCCGCGCCAACCACGATCGCGAGCTTGTTTTTAGCAAAGACCTGCGGCGATCCTGCGAGCAGGCTGGCGTCGACAAGTTTCTGCATCGTGGGCTGATCGGCTGACGCGAACAGGTCGCCCGGTGCGCCCTCCTTGATCTGGGTCACCAGGGTTGAGGACCCGCCGAAGTTGAATTGCACCTTCGCCCCCGGGTGTAATTTCTGAAACGCGCCGCCGATCACCTGAAATGCCGCGGTCAGCGAGGCGGCAGCAACGACGCTGATCGACCCGGTCAGTGGGCTCGCGCTTGCGGCCGACTGCGCGCCGGCGCCACAGCCAGCTACGACAACGAAAACAATTGCCACAAGCGCCAGGCGACCGCGCATCCTCCCTCCTACTTGCCCGGGAGCTCGACGACCACGTTGGTCGCCTTGATCGCCGCAACCGCCCGCATCCCCGGCGCAAGGCCAAGCTCATCGGCAGCCTCGCGGGTCATCAGTGAGACCAGACGGTGGGGGCCGGCCTGGATCTCAACCTGGGCGGCGACGCGATCCTTCACGACGCGCGTGACGATGCCCGGGAACCGATTTCGTGCGGACTGGCCGACGATGACCTCGGCCTTTTCCCTCTCCGGGAGTGTTGCGACGAAGCGCGCCAGGTCGCTGCCCTCGACCATCCGTTGACCACCGGCGCTCCGAACAATCTTGAGCTGCCCGCTGTCGGTCAGGCGGCGGACGGTATCGACGCTGACGCCGATGAGCTCGGCAACCTCGCCGATTCGATACGAGGCCATTCTGAACAGACTCTAGCATTTGCGGGATAGATCGATCCAATTCCTCGCGCCAGCGGGATGTCGATCTGGCCGTCGCCCTTCGTCGTACTGTTGTGGTGAGTCGATGAAAGCGGCCATCCCGGTCTCCGAACACCTAAGGAAGCTGCCGTCCGCGGTGCGCCCCATCGTGCAGGCCGCCCGGCGGACGGTGGGTGCTCTCGCTCCCGAGGCGGTCGAAGTCTCGTATCAAAGCGAGCCGCCTCGCTCGAAGTCCTTCATGTGGAAGATCGTCCGGTACACAGTCGATGGCAAAAATGTTCTCGGGATCGGAACGTTCTCCACCTACTCGACCGTTTTCTTCTACCGCGGTCGTGAGCTCGACGACGGGAGCGGCATGCTCACGGGCAGCGGAAAGGACTCGCGGTTCATCACGCTCCGTTCGGCTGCGGATGCCGAGCGGCCAGCCGTCAAACAGCTGGTGCGAAAGGCGTTTCGACTCGGCGGGGCGGCGAAGGCTCGGTCCTAGCGCTCGGAGCAGGTAGTCATCCGCCGCCAGCAAACCAGTCATCAAGCGGGACGTTCGCGGCCAGCGCGGAGAAATCTCCGGTATCCCGGATCGCCTGGGCTGCGTCGGCCATGGCTCGCACGGCCACCCAGGTAAGGCCACCGCCGACGCTGATCCGTCGCGCGCCGGCCGCTGCCACCTGGTCGAGCGAAAGTGCGGGGACGGCGAGCACGTTCACCGGTTTGGGCACCGCGTCGCAGACAGCCCGGATCTCCTCAACGCTCGGCAGCCCGGGCGCGTACAGCACGTCGGCCCCGGCCTCCGCGAACGCCTGCAGCCTGGCGATCGTGTCCTGCAGGTCGGGATTGCCGCGACGCGTTCGGCCGCCTGGCGCCGTTCGTAGATCCTGCCGGCTGGATCCCAATCTTCGATCGACCCTCCGACGGCTCCCGCCTCCGCGATGCGCCGGATCGTGGCCGCAGCGCGTTGCGGATCCAGGCCATAACCGTTTTCCAGGTCGACCGACACCGGTAGATCGATCGCCCGGTTTACCGCGGCGGCGTGCGCGACGACCTCATCGAGGCTGGCGGCGCCGTCCAGCCGGCCGAGTGTGAAGGCGAAGCCGGAGCTCGTCGTCGCGAGCGCCTTGAATCCCAGTGCGGCGAGCACGCGGGCCGAGCCCGCGTCCCATGGATTGGGAATAACGAAGGCCTTCCCGGCATGGAGAGTTTGGAACGCGCTGCCCTTCTTCTCCTGCCTGGTCATCGGACTACGGACTCTTGGCGGGACGGAACTCGAGAATGACGATCCCGGATTCGAACTTCTTGGTCTCCGCGAGCACGAGGGCTTTCTGGTCAACCGTCTCGGCGAAGAGGCGCTTGCCTTTTCCGAGGACCAGGGGGTGGACCATGAACCGGTAGAGGTCGATCAGATTCACCCCCATCATCGCGTTGAACAGCTGCGCGCTGCCGGAGAGCAGGAGGTCATTCCCCGGTTCTTGCTTGAGCTTGCGGACCTCTTCGACAACATCCCCCTTGACCAGCGTCGAGCCGGACCAATCGGCCCGGTCGAGCGTCGAGGAGACGACGTACTTCCTCATCGTGTTCATCTTTTCCCCGAACTCGCCGGTGTCTTTCATCGTGGGCCAGGCCTTGGCGAAGCCCTCGTAGGTCTTCCGCCCGAGCAGCAGGGCGTCGCTGGCCTGTAGCTCGTTCGATTTGAATGCCGCTGCTTCATCGTTGAAGAACGGGAACGACCAATGCCCCGGCTCTTCAAAGACCCCATCCATCGTCAGGTACTCCGTTGCCACTAACCGCATGTCAGCCTCCTTGAACGATTAGACACAGGCTCCGCGCTGGTTCGACCACTCCTGCTGAACGTTGTACGTTCCCACCTTCTTGAACCTCCAGGCGCAGATGTCGCCAATCTCACCGTTCTGGTCGTCGTACCAGCCCTGGCCGGGAACGGCATCGGTGATCGCCTCGCACAGTTCATGCGAGCTGGTGCCGGTCATGGCGTCGAGGGTCGAGAGGCCCCCGGTGCAGCCGTTGCAGCCCGCGTACGGCATGACGGCGTAAAAAATCTGGCCGTTGATGTTGTCGTGGTAGCCGCAGAAATTGAGACACGAGCGGCTACCGCCCATGCTGACACTGACTCCCGGCGGAAGGTAGACAACGTACAGCGTGTTGGGCGTCGGGGCCGGGAAGGCCTTGCTGGTCGTGATCTCCTGCTGCAGGAGGTGCCGAACCGACGCGTCGGCCACGGCACGCGCGGGCGTCGGGCTGGTCACGGTGGACGTGCCGATCCGGCGGCCCTTGCCGATCGATTGACCGGGGACGTTGTACTCCTTGAGCTGGGCGATCAATGAGCTCTTCAGGATGGCGTCGAAGAAGGCATTGAGGTATTTCGCCAGGGTCTTGTTCTGCGGTCGGCTCCAGGCTGATCCCCAGAAGACCGTGAAGACCTCGACGTTCTGGAGTAGAGCGCCCCCACGGTAGGTGAGCTGGGCCGCCGCCGCCCTGGGCGCCGCGCCGGCCACGCCGATCGCCTCGCCTGCCTGACGTAGCGGCACGATCCGGATCGCGTCGCTCGCAGCAGCGACGATCTGTTTACGACTGACTGGTTTTGCCATGACCATTTCTCCTTCAGGGTTCTGCGAACAATGCTTCGCCTAGGTCAAGGCCGCCTCGTGCGATGCCAGGAGCAGCGAGACTCGACGCCCGACGCTCATTGCCTACTGTAGGGATCGCGCTCAGGCAGGATCAAGTCGAGCTGAAACTGGGCCGGGAGCGTTGCCGGATCGAGCAGCTCGGCGCCCTGGTTGCGGACGTCGTTGAGCAGGAGCGAAGCGGACTCCAGCCGGAGCCAGCCATCCGGACATGGCTTGAGGAACCCGCCGATTTGCGATAGGGACAATTCCTCGAGCACCCAGGTCGCGGCGTCGTCATCGTTGAGGACCACCGGCATCCGGTTGTGCAGGCTGGCGAGATCCGCATTCGGCGTCGTGGTGAGAATGGTCACGGCCGCCCGGTCCTCCCAGCGGCCGAGCAGGCCAGCGAGATTGAGCGGACGGCCATCCGCGCGTGCGACCGCCACCGGCGCCCGCCGTCCCCCGATGGCGCGCCACTCGTAGAAATGGCTGGCCGGGACGAGCACACGAGCTCGGAGCAGGAGTTGCTGGTAGTAGGGCCGCGCCGTCGCCGTTTCCGCCCGAAGATTGAAGAGACCGCCGGACCGACCATCGATCCCCCAGCGGACGACGTCGGTCCGCTCAGGGCCAACCACGAGGACCGGATCGGTCGGGGCGATGTTGTACCGCGCCGGCTGGTCCTCGGCGTGCCGGATCCACGAATACGAGGCGAGGAGCTCGTCACGAGGGATGGAGAAGCCGATCCGGCCGCACATGTGTTAATTCTCGCTGCTGACGGTGTGAGACCGTCGGCGCTGAACATGGCCGAAACGAAGCCGGGGCCGCCACCGTTGAGTCAGTGATGTATCGACAGTGGCTCGGGGCCGGCCTCATCTTGCTGATGGCCGCCTGTTCGAACGGTGCCACGGCGCCTGGCGGTGCCAGCCCGTCGGTGACACCGACAGCAACGCCCACCTCGACCCCCTCGCCGGCGCCGACCCCGATCGCCTGCGCGGATCAGGTCTTCGCCCTCATGACGGAGGACCAGCGAATCGGCCAGCTGATCAACCTCGGCCTGGCCAACGACCAACTGGGGCCAACCGAGATCAACATGATCCGAGCCGATCACGTCGGCTCGGTCTGGTTTGTGGCTCGAACCTATGCGGGCGTGGCGGGAGTCCGCGCGGTGGCGAACGCGGTGCAGGCGCAGGCGAACGGGGCGTCAACGGCCAACGTCCGCTTCTTCGTGGCGGCAAACCAGGAGGGAGGGCTGATCCAGGCGATGCAGGGCCCCGGCTTCGTCACGATGCCCAGCGCGGTGGTGCAGGGCAGTTGGGCGCCGGGGGTCCTGCAAGGTCGTACCGCCGTCTGGGCGCAGGAATTGCACGCCGCCGGCATCAACATGAACTTCGCCCCCGTGATGGACGTCGTCCCGCCGGGCACGGACGCGCAGAACCAGCCGATCGGCGCCCTCCAACGTGAGTACGGCCACGATCCGGCAACCGCCGGCAGCCACGGGGCCGTCTTCCTCGCGGCCATGCGCCAGGGCGGCGTGGCGGTCACCCTCAAGCACTTTCCGGGACTGGGCCGCGTCGCGGGCAATACCGACTTCACGACAGCGACCGACACCATCACCACCAGCGCTGATCCGTACCTGCAGTCCTTCGGGCAGGGAATTGCTGCCCACGCCGACTTCGTGATGGTGGCGCTGGCGAAATACACGCGGATCGACCCGAACCACCTCGCTGCGTTTTCCTCGATCGTCATGACGCAGATGCTGCGCCAGTCGATGGGCTTCAGCGGCGTGATCGTCTCCGACGACCTTGGGGATACGGTGGCGGTGGCGAACATTTCGCCGGCGACTCGCGCCATCGACTTCCTTACCGCCGGCGGGGACATGATCGTCTCGAAAACCGCGACGCCGGCCGACCTGATGGTGCAGGCGATCCGGGCGCGCGCCGCGGCCGACCCAGTCTTCTTCCAGCGGGTCAATGACGCAGCGCTTCGAATCCTCCGGGCGAAGCAGGCCTGGGGTCTCCTCCCCTGCTCGTAAGCCTGGCGTCGAGCATCGCCCCGGCGATCAGAATCAATACCAGGATGGCGAGCTGGGCGACCGGGGTGACCGCCATCCCAATCAGCACAGTCGGCAGCGCGAGGACGGCGATCGCCAACCGCGCGCGCACCGGTCCGCTGTGCAGCAGCCCGCGGAAGAGGACCAGGCCGAGCGCGTAGATCGACACGCCGGCGGCAAGGAAGAGGGCTATCGCGAGGCTGGCCGGCTCGTCGTAGCGGACCACCGCCAGCTTCATGCCGGCGGCGACGACGATGATGCCGCCGAGGAGTGGAAGAAAGATGTAGCCGAACGCCGTGACGGCCAACCATGGCCGCCGATCCTCCGGGGCGCGATCCATCGCCGCTTGCGCGCGCTCCTCGTCACCGTCGAAGTAGAGCCACCAGAGCGTCGCGGCGAGGGCCAGCCCCAGCAGCGCGGTCACGATGCGACCCACCGGAAGCGCCGCCGTGCCCAGCCCGATGCCTACTGCCACCACCGACTCGCCGATGGCGATCAAGGCGATCAGCCCGTGCCGCTCGACGAAGTGCTCGGTCCGGATCCGAAAGCCGCCCGTCCCGGTCAGGTAAGGCGTGATCCAGTGGAGGACGAACCCGGCTCCAAAAAGTCCCCAACGGAGCCCGCCGGTAGCAAAGCCGGCGGCGAGAAGCAGCGCGGCCGTGACCAGGTTAAAGGGACCGAGACCGGTCATCGCCCTGAGGACGCTCTGCTGCGAGGTCCGCATGAAGACGCCCGTGTGGACGAGCGTGACGATCATGTAGCCCACCCCGAAGGCGATGCCGCCGCTGCCGAACGTGGTCGGAATGGCGAGCGCGATCAGGAGAAAGCCGCTCATGCCGACCAGCAGGAGCAGCCGGACGCCAAGCTCGCGGGGCGGGACCGCGTTGGTCAGCCAGGCGTAGCCGCCGTACATCCACCAGAGGTTGCCGAAGATGAGCAGCATCTCCAGGGCGCCGGACGGAGTCGCGTTGCTGGCCAGCAAGCTGGTCAACTGGGTAACGGCAAAGACGAACACGAGATCGAAGAACAACTCGAGCGAAGTGACCCGCGAGTCCTGCGGGCGAGCCGCGGACTCCGTGCTCACGCCTGGCTAGCGGCGGCGCAGTCGGAGCCGGACGACGACGCCGGTCGGGAAGCTGCGGAGTTGAACCAGGTCGCAGAGCTGATTGACAAGCCACAACCCGGTGCCGAAGCCAGTCGAACCCCGAGGTCGTGCTCGACCAACCAGCGGTTGGCCGACGAGCAGGCCCGCATCGATGATCTCGACGGCGAGCGAGTCGCCGGTCGACCAGAGCAGCAGCGAGCCCTTGCCGCCGCCATGGCGCACGCTGTTGGTCGCGACCTCGTTGACCGAGAACACCAGATCGGCAAGCCGTGACGGGCTGAAGCCGGCCACGGCAGCCTCTCTCGCGACAAGTGTCCTGAGGTCGTGGAGGTTTGCCGCCTCGAACGCAACGCGGGTCGCCTCCGCGGGCGCGTCGGGCAAGGGCATGGTGAACGGCGCGACTTCGGCCTGGCGGCCGAGGTACGTGACACTCTCGGTTTCCCGCCTTCCGCGCATCAGCACCGGATGGTTGCGCTCCGCTTCGGTGAGCACGATTGGGCTGAGAAGCGTCGTGTCATAGGGACAGAGCAACCAGAAGGGCACGCTGTCGTCGAAGGCGGCATTCAGAAGGGCTTCGTGGCCCTCGCTTTCAGCCAGTTCATCGACGCTCCGTTCCGGAAAGATTGGCTCCCCAACCCCACGGATGGCGCGTCCACTGCCGGCGTTCGCCTCGACAAAGTCACGCCAGGCGGGGATGATGCGCGCTGGGTTCGCTCCCACATCGGCCATGTCCGCGAATTGGACGCCCGCGGCGTCCCGACCGAGCTTCCGGCGCAGGCGATCGATCTTCCTGGCGCTGACGACCACCAGGGTCGGCTCATCCCGCTTAACACCGTCACGGAGGAAATTCCCGATGCGGCCAACGAACTCAGGCTCGCCCCCATAGAAGAGGGCCTGGTGCCGGTAGCCGGCGATGGCTGGCGCGCGGCGACTCATGACGATTCCACCGGGAGGAGCACGAGATTCGGCCGGTCGGCCCAGCCGGCCAGAGCCGTGATTTTCGCCAGGTGGCCGGGCACGCCATCGAGATAGAGCTTGCCACCATCGCCCAGCCGCCCAGCGGCTTCGGCGATCACCCGTAGACCGCCGGCGTCACAGAAGAGCAAGCCCCTGACGTCGAGGTGGCACTCGTCGGCACCAGCGATGTTGGTGATCAAGGCTTGCGACACCGCCTCCAGGTTGGAGCCGTCGATCGACCCCATAAACCGAAGCGCGGCGGAGTCCCCTCGGGAGATGCGAAGGATGGGATCCTCGTAGATCGATTCCGCCGCGGGTTCAGGGCGGCGCCAGGGCGCGTCCATGGGTTCTGCGATGAACGCCTGAGCCTCCGGGGCCAGGGCACGCAGCGCGGTCTCGTCGGGGTTCGGCGCACTGAGCGATCGGCTGGCGACCCAGGCGCGACACCCGGCCTCCACCATGGCCATGAGTCGCTCCATCGGAAGGCCGACCTCGTCGAGCCGGGTTTTTCGTTCCTCGAGGAATTGACGGATGTCCGTACGGAACCCCGCCAGCCGCTCTTCAAGGTCTCTCCGCAGGCCCGGGACGGTCGATGAGTCGAGGAATCGCGCCTTGGCCTGCAGCAAGGCCTGGCGATACGGTTGCGCGAACGCATCGAACTCCTGGTACAGCACCCGCACGACCTCGAGCCGGGCAAGGCTAACCTGGCCCAGCCAGGACAAGCGGTCGTCGGCTGTCCCCAGCGTGCAGCGCGGGTAGTACTGCCCACGCTGCGCCGGGTAGTCCCCACTTGCCAGATGCCGACAGGTCAGCCAGGTTCCCAGCGTCTGTCCGTGGGAGTCCGTCGCCGTAAAGGACACCGCCTGGTAGCTTGGGCAGCCGGAGAAATCGGCGGGAAACGGGCCCCGGAAGGGACACCGGTCGGCAGGGGCGCCTGGTGTCGGCCGGATGGCGAGCACGCCTCCATGGTACCGGGCCTGCTGTCAACCGCCGCGCGAATTGGGTTTGAGACTGGCCGGCGGGAATCTGGGAGCATTCGGGAATGGCCTCCGCAAAGGCGCCCCTCCCCCGCTTACTCGCTCTTTTCGGTTCAGGCGAGACCAGTCCGGCCTTGACCTCGGTCCACCAGGGCCTGATCAAGCAGGTCAGCGACCTAAACGCCACCCTGCTGGATACGCCATTTGGCTTCGAGGCGAACGCGGACCAGATCGCGGGCCGCATCATCGCCTATTTCCGCGACCACGTCGGCTGCGAGATGACGCTGGCGTCCTTTAAGCACAGCGATCGGGCGACCGTGTTGGAGCTCGAGCAGTTCCTCAGCAGCCTCCAGGACGCGAATTATGTCTTCGCCGGTCCGGGCAGTCCCACCTATGCGCTCCGCCATTGGCGCGATCCGGCTATACGGCGCCGCCTGAGCGAAATGGTCACGGGCGGGGGTTGCATCGTCTTTTCGAGCGCGGCGGCGATCGGCCTGGGCGCCTATGCCCTGCCGGTTTACGAGATCTACAAGGTCGGCGAGGATCCCTCCTGGCGGCAAGGGCTCGACATCCTCGGGGAGATTGGGATCCGCTGCGCCCTTATTCCCCACTACAACAACCGCGAAGGAGGCGCGTATGACACCAGGTTTTGCTACATGGGCGAGGCGCGCATCCGCCAGCTGGAGACGATGCTGCCCAAGGACGTCCTGATCCTCGGGATCGACGAGCACACCGCGTGTGTCATCGATATCGGAGCGGAGTCCGTCACCGTCCGCGGCCGGGGTGGGCTCACCGTCCGGCGTCGCGGGGTTGAACGGCGCTGGGAACGGTCGACCTTTCCGCTCGGCGAGTTGCAGAATTCGCGGCCGTCGGCGCGTGCCGCCGGAACCCGCCTGGCCGAGACTGTCATCGCCGCGCCGGTGCTACCGGCGCGATCGTCCCGCAACGGCGGTCGTGACGCGCTTTTGCGCGCCGACATCGATGGCTTCCTCGCCGCCATCCTGGAGAGCGAAAGCCCATCGGAGATGCGCCACCTGGCCATTGGCCTGGCCAGGCTGGCGCGCGAAGAGCAGGCCTCGCAGCAGCAACTCACGCACCTGGTCGACATCCTTCTCTCCCTACGACGCGACGCCCGACGCGAGCAGCGGTTCGCCGAAGCCGACCGGCTCCGCTCCATCCTGGCGGAGTGCGGCGTCGACGTTCAGGACACCCCGTCAGGCACGGCGTGGTCGCTCGCGCACGCCTAAGGAGCGGCTTAAGTCCGAAGCAGCTGGCTCCAGCGCTCCTCGACATGCGTGGCCTTCCAGTAGGTCAGGGCCGCCACCCAGACCACGATGAAGATGGCGACGACGCCAAACCCCACCTTGTTGAGGTCGAAGGCGCCAACCAGGGTCCAGAAGCCACCCGACCAATGGAGCTGGCCGACGAGAACCTGGAGCAGTTCGATCGTCCCGATGAACAGCGCGACCGCGACCGACAGCCCGGTGATCGTCAGGTTGTAAAACACTTTCCGAATCGGGTTCGAGAAGGCCCAATGGTAAGCCTTGGCCATGAAGGCGCCATCGGCCGTATCCATCAAGGACATCCCCGCGGCGAAGAGGATCGGCAGCGGCAGAATGGTCCAGATCGGCAGGCCCCTGGCGGCGAAGCCGCCAGCCAGGGCCAGTAGGCCCACCTCGCTCGCAGTGTCGAATCCGAGCCCGAACATGATGCCCATCGGGTACATCTGCCAGCTTCGGGTGATGAACTTGAACATCGGGCGGATGACGCGGTAGATGAGGCCACCGGTGAGGAGCTGGTCGTCCAGTTCAGCGGCGTCGTAGGTACCCGTCCGCATCTTCCGAAACACCCGGATGACCTCGATCAGCACGATCAGGTTGATGATGCCGATGACGTAGAGGAAGGTGCCCGACACGGTGGTGCCGATGACGCCGCCCAGGCTCTTGAAGCTCTCGAGGTTCTTGCTGATGAACTGGGCCGCCAGGCCAAGCGCAAGGGCCATGGCGAACACGACGGATGAATGGCCGAGGGAAAAGAAGAAGCCGACACCCATTGGCTTCTGGCCCTGCTGCAGGAGCTTGCGGGTGGTGTTGTCGATGGCGGCGATGTGGTCGGCGTCGAATGCGTGCCGAAGCCCGAGCGTATACGCCAGGATGCCCGCGCCGGCCAGGGCTGGATATCTCGGGCCGACGAGAAGGAGCAGCCCGCCCCAGCCCAGCACGTGCAGCAGCCCGACGGCGCTGAAGACGCCAATCAGCCGCTGGGTGACGGTCGATTCGGCGGCTGGGGTCCTGATCGGCCGGCTGCGCCGGGCCTGCGCCGCGAGTTGCATCTCGGGCTCAGTATAGGCGCTATTGCGAGTCAATTGCAATAGTGTTTGGTAACGATTTAGACTCAGTATCCGGTCGCGCCGTCGATCCGCTGGCGCAGGAGATCCGCATGGCCGTTGTGCCGCGAGTACTCCTCGATCAGATGGATCAAAATCCAGCGCAGTGATACGAGCCTGCCGGTTTGCTGCCGGCCGGTGTCGTCGAGCGTCCGCGACGCCACCATCCGGCGCGCCCGCTCGCACTCATCGCGCCAGGCGGCAAAGGCCTCCTCGACGTCGGCCGAGTCGACGTTATTGAAGTCTCCGTCGGGATCGGCCTCGGACGCGAACACGTCGGGCGCGTCCTCCCCCGCCAGCGTTCGCCGGAACCAGCCTCGCTCGACATCGGCCAGGTGGCGGACCAGGCCGAGCAGGGAGAGGGTTGCCGGCGGCGCCGATCGGCGGCGTAATTGGTCGGCCGTCAGGCCCTCGCATTTCCGCGCCAGGGTCGCCCGTTGCCACTCGAGGAAGTCGAGCAGCGTGGTGCGCTCATCGGCATCCCGCGGGATGTCCGCGTACTCAATAGGCATGGGCCTGCCTCATCTTAAAGTGCCCGTTTGGGCCTTGACCGCAGCGACGAGTTCAGAAAGACTAGAGGCACACTCAAGAAGGGGGTACACAATATTGTCCGCACTCGATTCACTCGTTGAACCGTCGTTCGCCAAAGACCCACCGGTCAAGGTCACCCTGGATGCCAAGGTGGTCGGCATCGTGCTTGCCATTCTCGCCGGGCTGGGGGTGCTGCTCGGCCTGGTCGGGCTACTCGGCTTGTTCGCCGTTGGGAGCGCCTTCGGACGCATCCTGGCGCTTGCCTTCATTGGCGTCATCATCGCCGTCATCGCCGACATCCTGTGCGTGATGGGAGGATGGCAGATGTACAAGGGCAAGGTCGAAGGTAAGCGGCTCGCGATCTACGGCCTCGCACTGGCCTTCATCGCCGAGCTGGTGACGATCATCGGCTACGGGTTCGGGGCGGGCGGCTTGATCCAGCTGATCGTGCTGGCGCTGTTCTACTACGCCGTCGTGGTCAGCCACTTCTCGACGGAGGCCGGCGTCCAGACTCCATAGCCGGTCACCCCGCGACCGCCTTGCCAGGAAACCGCTTGAATACGATAGGCGGATCGTAACCAGGACGCGCAACACTCCCGGCATGGGGAGGAACCGTGACCTGCTGACCGCGAGCCCGGATCCGCGTAACCCGTGGTGGGAGTTGCGAGCGATCCGCCTTCTCACGCTCCGGGACGAGCTCGCCGGGGCACCCCCGGCCGCCCTGGAAACGGCCGCGTAGGCAAGCCGCCCCGGGGGCAACCTCGCAAACCGCGAAACTACTCGAGGTGGAGCGGTCATCCCGAGTCGATCCGCTGCGGTTCACCATGCGCTGGCCGGTCCGCGGTTACGAACTGGACAGCAACGGGCATGTCAACAATGCCGTCTACCTCAGCTGGGCGGAAGAGCTCGCCACCGCCCACGCCGAGGCCGCCGGCTACGGTCGCGCCTGGTCGGTCGACAAAGGCGGCGGCTGGGTGATCCGCTGAAGCGAGATCACCTACCATCATCCCGCCCTCTACGGCGACCACGTCGAGCTCACCGTTGTCGTCGAGTTGGTCAGCGGTGCGCGGGGCGTGCGGCGCACGACGATCCGGCGGGCCGCCGACAGCACGCTGTTCGCGGAGGTCCTCACCGAGTGGGTGTGGGTCCGGCTGACCGACGGACGGGCGATCCCGGCGCCCCGCGAGCTGGTCGAGCTCGCCGCGGACGTGACCCGGGAAACCCTGGCCAAGCGTCGACACAAGGGTTGAGGAGTTCGGCGGGCGCAGAATAGATGCATGCCACCTGGCCGGCACGACGACGCGAATCCTCAGCCGGAGGTGAGCGAAGCGGCACCGACCGTCGTCTTCTTCCCCGAGGCCGCCTTTGGGCCGACCAACAACTGCGTCGGGATCGGCGACGTCTTGCAGCGGCACGGGATCCGCGTCGTCTTCGTCATCGAAGAGTCGTTCAAGGGCACGCTGGCCGCCAAGGGCTTCGAAGAGCAGCTGATGCGGCTCAAACCGAAGCCGGCGGTCGAGGAAGCACCGGGCCAGTTCTGGAAGGACTTCATTCGCGACACAGCGCCTGAATTTCGAAAATCGACCCTCGCGCAGATCGACGGCCTGATCAAGCCGATCTGGGCCGAGCTAATCGACGGCTCGATGTTTGTCGATCACCGACTCCGCGAGATCTTCGAGTCGGTACAACCCGATGTCATCGTGCAGGACAACGTCGTCGCCTTCGGAGCGGTGGTCACGGCCGGGGTTCCATGGGTGCGAATCGTGTCCTGCAATCCGCTTGAGCTGCCCGATCCAGCGCTGCCGCCAGCCCTCTCCGGCCTTCCCACCGGGGACCGAAGCGGCTGGGACCGATTCCGCAACGCCTACCGCCACGCGCATCGCGACCTCCACCGTGATTTCGACAGCTTCCTTCGGGACCACGGTGCCCCCGCGCTTCCCGAGACCGAGTTCATGTATCAATCGCCCTTCATCGGTCTGTACAACTACCCCGCCGAGCTCGACTACCCGCGCTCCGTCGGCCTGACCGCCAGCTGGCATCGGCTCGAGTCGTGCGTCCGGTCGACGGACGACCCGGCGCCGGAGGCGATCCCCGGCGATGGCGCCCTCATCTATCTCAGTCTTGGCAGCCTGGGATCGGCCGACGTCGGCCTGATGCAGCGGCTGATCGACATCCTGGGCAAGACGAACCATCGCGTGATCGTGAGCATGGGTCCCCAACATCGGGACATCCGGTTGGCGGGGAACATGCGAGGCGCGGAATTCCTGCCACAAACGTCGATCCTTCCGATGGTCGACCTCGTGATCACCCACGGCGGCAACAACACCGTGACCGAGAGCCTGTACTTCGGTAAGCCGATGATCGTGCTCCCGCTCTTCTGGGACCAGCCCGACAACGCCCAGCGCGTCCAGGAAACCGGGTTCGGGATTCGCCTCGATCCCTACCGTTGCGGTGAGCGGGCGCTGCTCGACTCGGTATCGCGGTTGCTTGCCGACGAGGCCTTGCGTGCGCGGCTCGGCGGGTTGTCGGCTCGACTCCAGGCGAGCCCGGGAACCATTGAGGCAGCGGGGCTGATCGAACGGCTGGCAAAAAGCCGGCTTCCGCTCGCAGGCCGAACCTGACCGCGCTGGCCGCGGGATACCGCGAGGAGCCCTACTGGTGGCGAGAGGCGCCACCCAGAAGTCTGCCAGAGGCGTCCATGCCAACCGACGTCGATGTGGTGATCGTCGGCGGCGGGTACACCGGGCTGATGGCGGCCATCCGGCTTGCCCGGCGGGGTCGGTCGGTGGCGGTCCTGGAGAAGGAGGCCTTTGGCTGGGGCGCGAGCGGCCGAAACGGCGGCATGGTCCACCCGGGGTTCAAGGTCGACCCCGCGACGCTCGTCAGCCGCTGGGGTGAGACCGGCCGACAGCTCTATCGAGCCAGCCTGGAGGCTTTCTCCCTGGTGGAGGAGACGATCACCCGCGAGGCCATCGCCTGCGACTACGAGCGGACCGGTCACCTCTATCTCGCCTTCCGCGAAAATCACCTCCCGCACCTGGAACATGAGGCGCGGTTGCTCAGCACCGAGTTCGGGCTGGCCGCGCATACGCTTCCACGCGAGGCGCTCGAGGCAGAAATCGGGTCGAGCGCCTACTACGGAGGCCTGCTGTTCGAGCAGAGCGGCGGCCTGCATCCCGCGAAATATCTGGCCGGCCTGGTCCGGGTGGCCCTCGATACCGGGGCCCACCTTCAAGATCACCTCGCCGCCACGCGTGTCGAAGGGACCGCGCGCGGCTTCGACGTCGAGACGCCAAGAGGCGTGATCCGGTGTCGTGACGTGCTGCTTGCCACCAACGGCTATACCGACCGGGTGCTACCGGCGCTTCGCCGCCGCATCATCCCACTCGGCAGCTACATCATCGCCACCGAGCCGCTCGCCCCGGACCTGGCCGCATCGCTGATTCCGAAGCGACGCATGCTGTTCGACTCGAAGAACTTCCTCTATTACTGGCGGCTCAGCCCGGACGGACGGCGCATGCTCTTCGGTGGCCGCGCGAGCTTCGCGCCCACCTCGATCCCGAAGGCGCGGGACTGGCTCTATGCCGCGATGACGCGCGTCCATCCGCAGCTCCGCGGCGTGGCGGTCGAGCACGCCTGGGGCGGACAGCTCGGGTTCACCTTCGACCGGATGCCCCACATCGGCCGCATCGGCGGCATCACCTACGCAGTGGGCTACTGCGGCACGGGCGTGGCGATGTCGACCTACTTCGGACAGCTCGCCGCCGACTGGATCGCCGGAGATGAGCTGCCGGCATGCTGGCAGCGACCGTTCCCGGGGCCGCCGCTCTACCGGGAACGACCCTGGTTCTTACCCGCGGTCGGCCTCTTTTACCAGCTACGCGACCGGTTCTGAGGCAGCCGACTCGCGGAGCTTGAAGCGTTGCGTCTTGCCGGTGGCGGTCTTGGGCAAGACCTCGACGAATTCGATCCAGCGGGGTCGTTTGTAGTCCGCGATCCGCTCCCGGACGAACTCCTGCAACTCCCGCGCCAGCGCCTCGGACGGCTGATGGCCGGCGAGGAGGACGACATAGGCCATCGGCTTCTCCAGGTCGCTCGAATCCCGTCGCCCGATGACGCCGGCCTCCTGGACGGCCGGGTGCTCCGCCAGGGTGTTTTCGATCTCGACCGGGCTGACCCAGATGCCGACCCGTCCGGGTCGCGCCAGTACTTGTCCCCGGTCCGGATCCAGTGGCCCTCGATCGTATTTTTGGTTCGCTCGTGCTGGTTCCAGTAGCAGGCGCAGGTGCTGTCAGGTTGCGTCTGCGGAGGAGAAACGTCCACCGAGCGCATGAACGAAGTCTAGAGAATGCGAGCCTTTAGCTTTCGCCGCCCTTGCGCCCGATCCGGGCCATGTGACGCCGGTCGCGGCTGACCCGCTTGCCGCCCTTCTGCCCGGCCTGCCGAGCCTCGGCCGACGAGAATTCGTGCGCGGTTCCCTGGCGGTGTGCCGCGCGACCGCCTTCACTGGCAATCTGCCGCTGCCTGGCCTGACTCATCGAGGCGAAACCCCGGCGGGAGGGCGCGGTCTTGGACCGCGTTGACCGCGCCTTCACCTTTGACGACTGCGAAGCCTTGGCCCCGCCGGTCTGGCCGCGGCTCCTCTTTCGTGCGCGCTTCGAACTGGCTGCTCGCGGCATCTCGAGACCCTCCTTGATTTCGGCCGACCGGTCCGGATTTTTAATGGTAGCTTTATGCTACGCTAATCTGATACTAACACTGTAGCATATCTCGATCGGTGAAGGACGGCGAGAGCGGGCGCCGGATCGGGGACGACAAGCAGCCAGTCTCGGTCGATCTCACCAAGCTCAAAGAGACGAAACCGGCCGATTACGGGATTCGCTTCGTGTTCGGCGCCGCCATCTCGGTGATCGCCGCTCTGATCTCGATGCGGTTCGGGCCATCGGTCGGCGGCTGTTCCTGGCGTATCCGGCGATCCTGCCGGCGACCTTGACCCTGCTCGCGAAGAAGGAGGGGCAAAGCCAGGCTGGCGGCGTTTGCCGTCGTGGCATCGGTGTTGTTGCGCCTCACCGCCCCGGCCCTCGCCCTGGCCGCCGTGTTCCTCGCGTGGATCGTCGTCTCGATTGGGCTTTACTTCGCCTTTCGCGTGACGAATCTCTGAACTGCCGCTGGCGGCATGGGGCCCGATCGGGTTCCCGGCGGTAGAATGTGGCCCGACGGGCAGATAGCGAAGTGGTTAAACGCGACTGACTGTAGATCAGTTGGCCTAGCGCCTTCGGGGGTTCGAATCCTCCTCTGCCCATAGCGAGCCCACGTAGCTCAGGTGGTAGAGCGACGCCTTGGTAAGGCGTAGGTCACCGGTTCAACCCCGGTCGTGGGCTCCAATTCCGTTAGCTCAAGTCGGTTAAGCCATCAAAGAACGGCGGCCAGTCACCCTGCACGCCGCCCCAGGTAGCCCAGAGTTGCGCCGGGCCCAGTTGATCCCGGACGACCGCGATTCCCCAACTGGTTGGACCCGAGGGAAATTCGCCTCGGATCCCATAATCTCCTGAGATCGCCACCACCCACACGAATAAATCCGGTCCAGTTACCTTCCAGAACTCCGGCGCCGCACGCTCGAGATCCGACTCGCGGACGAGCTTGGCAGCGACGCGAGCGGTTCGCTGTTGCTGCTGGCTTACGGCGTTATCGATGGCTTGCTGGCGGGTGAGATGCGGATGAGCGCCGGCGACCCCGTAAAGAAGCAGCACCGAGGAAGTCACTAGCAGGACCAGCAGCCCGTCTCGTACGCGCGGCCTCCCCACAAAGGCGAGCATCGGCAGGATAACGCTGCTGCGTCACTCCTCCTGCTCCCGGACAGCCAGGCTGCGGGAGGCCGGTGCGAACCTTGTTGCCCAACGGCAAGCGTGCCGAATCAGTCGTCGGTCGAATGGCAAATGCTCGAGAAGCAGGTCACGCTGGTCGGCGGCAAGGTGCAGCAGACTAACGCCATCCTGAACAACCGGCTACCCCGCCGTCGCAGCCGGGACGAGCAGCGCGAAGCCTGACCGGCTGAGGATCGGCTAGGCGACCGTCGCCAGGTTGTGCATGACGAGCACACCCGGAACCTGGCGCGCCGCGGCATCGATCCGGCGTAGCGCCTGCGCGTCGCGCACCCGCCCGACAATGTCGACCCGGCCAAATTCTGATCGGACGTCGAGATTCGCGGCGGATGCGCCGAGGTCTCGACTGATCGCCTCCCGGACATCGTGGGCAAGGTCTTCATCGGTGCGGATCCCTCGCTCGACGGCCACGACGCCGGTCACCGATCGCGCCATGGCGGCGGCTTGCTCCGCTTGCGCCTGCGTCCTGACGTAGCCGCGGAGTTGGACCCGCTGATCCTCGACGTCGACCGTCAGCGACCGCACGAAGGGCTGCGTACTCGGATCCTGCGCCAGGCGCTCCAATACGGCGTTCTTGATCTCGTCATCCGTCGCGAAGGCCTGAAGGCTCGCCCACTCACCGCCCTTTACATTCGTGACCACACGCTCAGGGCCCGCCGCCGTCACGCGGTCGATCGGAACCAGCAACGTGCGACGATCGCGCCCGCCACCGACCGCGATCAGGCCGGTGACGAGACCGGCGTCTCGGTCGACGCAGACCATCCGCAACCTGCCCCGCCGCTTGCCCTCGACGCTGACCAGCGCGGCATTCCGCTGAAGGGTGATCAGGTTCGCCGATCCGTCTGATGGTGGCTCGGCCAACGGTTCGGCGATCTGCATTACCTGACCATCCGACGACACGATCGCGTTGGCGGCCACGCGGCCGCCCTCGATCAAGCCGTTTCCGCTGCCCAGGACGATCGCGATCAGCCTCCCGGTTCGGTCGAGCTCGACCGATTGGACGTGGCCACGGAAATTCCCAAGAGCCTCGACATCACCCCCGAGCAAGATGGCCTGCCCGCAGCCCCCAGCCCCCGCGTACGGCGCGACCAGGGGCCGGACCCCTGCACCCGGTCGCAGCGAGAGGATCAATCCGGCAGCCACGATCACGACGACGTAGCCGCCCATGAAGAGGACGGCTGCCAGGTTCAGGTCCATGACTTCAGGAATTATGCCGGACGGCCGGGCCGGGCCGAGAGCCGACGGGTAGGCTGAGCGGTTGTGGGAGGACGCCTCGCCCGGATTGATGCCTTCGATCGCCGGCTGTTTCACCTGCTCACGCGCCGGGAGCAGGCGCTCATGGACCGCGGGCTCAAGACTCTGACCACCACCGCCAACCGCTCGGTCCTCTGGCTGTCGATCGCCGCGGCGCTCGCCATCGTCGGCGGCGACCGCGGACGGCGAGCGGCGCTCCGCGGCGTGCTGGCGATCTCGCTTACCTCGACACTCGTGAACCTGCCCCTCAAATACCTCGCTCGCCGGGGACGCCCGCAGCGGCGGCGTGGCGACCGCCCGCCAGTCTTGCCGATCCCCGGATCGTTCTCCTTTCCGTCTGGGCACTCGGCGTCCGCCTTCGCCTTCACGACCGCCATCGCCCGCGAGGATCCACGCCTGCTCCTGCTCGTGCTTCCCCTTGCCGGTGCCGTCGCCTACTCGCGAGTCCATCTCCGCGTCCACTACCCGTTCGATGTGCTCGCCGGCGCAGCGATCGGCACCGGGATTGGCCTGTCGACCGATGCCCTGATCCAGGCCGGGCAGGACTGGCGTGATCGGCGCATCCCCGCCCCTCCATCGCAACGGCCGGCGACCAACCGCGTCATCCTGGTGACCAGCCCACATGCCGGCCGCGCGCCCAAGAAACTCGCTGAGGCCCGCGCCGCGATCAAGGAGGCCGGGCTCGAAATCGTCGAGGAACTGACCGTGGAGCACCTGGCCCGCCTGACGCAACTGCTCCAGGCCGCGAGTCCGCCGCCCATCGTGGTCGCCGCCGGTGGCGATGGAACCGTCGGCGGGGTCGCGAATTACCTGGTTGGGACGCAGGCGGTGCTGGGGGTGCTTCCGCTGGGAACCTCCAACGATTTCGCGCGCTCGCTGGAACTTCCGATGCGCCTGGAGCACGCCGCTCGCCTCCTGGCCCTGGGAAAGGTCTCCGCCGTCGACGCCGGCAGGCTGACCGAAGCGGGAAAGGCGCCGCGCCATTTCGTGCACGCCGCCACCGCCGGCCTCAACGTCAACTTTGCCCGACTCGCGACGCGGGCGGACCTGCGACACCGACTCGGCCGCCTCACGTATGCGGTCGCGGGCGTGCTGGCGCTGCGGGAGCATCCCGTCTTTGACTGCAACATCACGACCGAGGGGACAAGTGAGCGGTTCACGCTGGAACAACTCGCAGTCCTCAACACGCCGGTCATCGGCGGGGCGCTTGGACTCAAGGTTCCGGGCGTGGATCCCGAAAGCCGCACCCTGCAACTGCTCCTGATCGAGCATCTGCCGATCCGGCGCCTCCTTCGATCGCTCATCAACAACCTGGCCGGGCAGCCGCGGTTGGTTCGGGGCATCCAGCTGAAAGCCGTGACGCGCGTCGTCGTCACGCCGGAGAAATCCATGGACGTGGCATTCGATGGCGAGGTTGGCGGCCGAATCCCTGGAACCTTCGAAGTCGTTCCCGAAGGCCTGCGGGTGATCACACGGCCGAGTTACGGCAACCATGCCTGATCGACAGGAGCTCACCCGGTTCGCGGTTCGCATCCTCGCGATCTTTCTCGTGCTGGCGGTGGCCACGGCCATCGCCGGGATCCTGGTTCGCGCCTGGTCGCCGGGCTTCGACCTCGCCGCGATGCAGGCGGTGGCCGATCACCGGACCAGCCTCAGCCTCACCATCGCCGGCCTCGTCAGCGATGCGGGGTCCTTTGCTATCCTCGCCCCACTCACCATCGCTCTCGTGCTGCTTCGGCGCTGGCAGCGACCGGCCGACGATCTCGCCCTGATCGTCGTCGCCGCCGGCAGCGCCGCTCTGCCCTCGGTCGTGAAGTTGATCGTGGCGCGCCCCCGGCCGACGATCGATCTGACGCAGATAACGCACCTGACCACGCTGAGCTTTCCGTCCGAGCACACGACCCAGGCAGCGGCCATCTATCTCGCCATTGCCAGCCTGCTGACCCAGGGACGATCGTCGCTCTTGCGTCGAGCGGCCCTGGCCGCCGCCATCCTGATCGCGATCGCGGTGGCGCTGTCTCGAGTGTTCCTCGGCGTGCATTACCCCACCGACGTCACGGCCGGGCTCCTCCTGGGCTGGCTCTGGGCGATTGGGATCTTCCGCTACGCGCGGTCGGAGCTGAAGGGTCCCGGCAAGCCTGAGATCGTTCAAGCCGCGCCCAAGTAACGGCCGCACTGCCGGGACGATGACGAACGCGTAACGTCCGGGTACGCGGCTGCGACCGGCTGAAACAATTTCACGGACAGTGATGCCCCGCTCCCACCTGCGGCGTTAAACCTGCAGCGATCGGGGAGCAAATTCCGCGCGACGCGCGCGAAGAAGAAAGAGGGGGCGTACGCGCAATGGTCGGCAAGGCAAATCGGTTCAGCGTTCGCAAAGCGGTCTCGGCGGTGATGGGAGCAGCCATCCTGATGGTGGGCGTACCCGCGATCACGGTGTCCGCCGCCGGCGTCAATGACTATCCGTATCGGGGAACCGCGAACCACCTAGATCCGTGGGGGTTCTATACCGGTTACTGCACGTCGTTCGTCGCCTTCCGGCTCGCCCAGGAGGGCGTCCGCCTCAGTGGCGCCTCGCTGCGCGGCCCCAACGGCCGGACGGCGTTCTTCGGCAACGGCGGCTCGTGGGATGCCGCCGCTCGCAGCATCGGCTACACCGTGGACACGCACCCGACCGTCGGCTCGGTCGCGGTCTGGCATGGTGGCGAAAATTATGCCTGGTGGGGCGGCCACGTCGCCTATGTGATGGGGGTCACGTCGTCCGGCCAGGCGGTCGTTGAGGAGTACAACTGGTCGCACTATCTCGCCTACGGCACTCGGGTCGTCACGGCGCCGCGCTACATCCACTTCGTCGCGGGGCGATCGGCGACCCCCGCACCGCCGGCACCGGCGCCGGCGCAACCAGCCGGCCATCTGTTCCGCGCGACCGATGTCGTCCGGCAGCGCTCAGGGCCCGGCACGAGCTTCGCCACGGTGGGCATGCTGCAGAACGGCCAGCAGATCTCAATCGTTTGCCAGACGCGGTCCGGCAGCGTGATCAACGGCACCGGCATCTGGGATCGCCTCAATGACGGCAGCTACGTCACCGACTACTACACCACGACGCCGGCATTCAACAACTTCAGCCCCGGCCTGCCGCGCTGCTAACGCGAACCGATTCACCAAGGGGCCGCCGCGCGGCCCTTTTTTATTGCTCTGCCGGATCGCCGCGCATGATCCGGTCGAGGCGCTCGCGACTCTCCGGGTCGAGGCGGTCTTCGAGGCGCCGGGAGATTTCGGAACGGGCCCGCGAGTCGCCGATCTGCCGGTCACGCTTCAGCAGGGCCGCGTCGATCTGCCCCTTCAGGATCGTCGCCGATACGGTCTTGATGCCGCGACCGAGGGCATAATCGCGCTGCAGCCCGTCGGAGGTCGCCACCGTCACCTCGTCCGCGGACCTGGTGCCGTGGACCAGTCGTTCGATGACATGATCGGCCGAGGTCTTGCGGCCAGAGTAGATGACCTGGACGCCCGCAATCCGCTGCTCCGAGGCCTCGGCGTCCGCGCGCCGGTGGGAGTCGAAGACGACGGTCACCTGCTGGCGCGTCATCGCTCCGTAGTCGGCCAGCATCGAGACCAGCTGGTCGCGGGCATCCTCCAGCTTGACGTCCTTGAGCGCCGCCAGCTCGGGCCAGGCGAAGATCATGTTGTACCCGTCCACGATCAGCCGGTCCACCACCTACAGCGTACTCAGGCCGGAGCCGGCCGAGAGCAGGCGCCCGGGTACTATCTTGGGGATGCAGCCCCACCAGGAGGGCATTTCTGGCAGCGAGCTTCGGCGTGACGTGTCCGTTTGGGGCTCGTACATGTGGGGCTACGCGGCGGTCGGCGCCGATATTTATACGGCTCTTGGCATCATCACGCTGGCGGCGCTCGGCTTTGCTCCCCTGGCCTTCCTGGCCGCCGGCCTCGTCTTCGCCCTGGTGGGCCTTTGCTACGCGGAACTGGCTTCGGCCTACCCCCTGGCTGGCGGAGGGCAATACTTCACCCTTCGCGGACTCGGGGATTTCTGGGGGCTGGTCGCAGGGTCCGCGCTGGTCCTCGACTACACGATCGACATCTCGCTGTTTACCGTGGTGGCATTCGGGTACTTCAACTTCTTTGTGCCCTACGTCTCTGCCGGTCATCATGTCGCCGACTTCACCATCCACCTCGGGCCGATCCACCTGGCCTGGGTCTGGCTCCTCGAGTCCGTCGCGGGCATCCTCTTCCTGATCTGGCTGAACGTCCGCGGCATCAAGATCTCGACGGACTTCAACGGCATTATCGGGACGATCGCCATCATCGCGCAGACCGCCATCGTGGTGGCCGGCTTCGTCCTCGTCTGGCACCCGGAGATGGTCGCCCACGAGTTCCTCTTCGACCGACCCTCGCTGAGTCAGTTCGCGTTTGGGTCGTCGCTGGCGATCATCGCCTTTGTCGGCCTCGAAACCATCTCGCAGGTCGCCCAGGAGACGCGGCGTCCCGCCACGATCATTCCGCGGACCTCGATCGGACTGGTCATCTCGGTGCTCCTCTTCGCCATGGCCTTTTCCATCCTCGCCGTGGGCCTCCTTCATCCGCTCGACTTCCGTGGCCACGAGGGTGACCCGGTGGCCCTGATTGCCAGCCGCATCCCGGCGATCGGGGTGATCGCGGCACCGCTGACCGCGGCGATCGGCGCGCTGATCGTCTTTATTTCCGCGAACTCCGGGGTGGTGAGCTCTTCACGGTTGAGCTACTCGATGAGCCAGTTCGATCTGCTTCCCGCCTGGTTTTCCAAGGTCAACAAGAGGTTCGCCACGCCGGCGCGTGCCGTCATCGTGTTCGGCGGCGTGGCGCTGCTGCAAACGATCTTTGCCTTCTTTACGCCGGGACCGCCGGGCAAGAGCGCCGCGATCGACGTCCTGGCGGATCTCTACGCTTTCGGTGCGACCACCGGATACCTGCTGGTCTTCATCTCGCTCTTCGTATTGCGACTGCACGACCCCTTCACGCCGCGGCCGTACATGATGCCGCTCAACATCCAGATTCGCTACCAGGGACGAACCGTCTGGTTTCCGCTCCTCGGGGTGCTCGGCTTCCTGGGCGTGCTGTTCTTCCTTGTCATGGTGTTGCTGACCCACCAGTACGCGCGGATCGTGGGGCCGATCTGGGTGTTGGGGGCGATCGTCCTCTTCGCCGTCTACCGCCGGAAGCGCGGCCTGCCCATGTTCAAGACGCTCGACCGGGACTGGGTGACGGCAACCCGGAAGGTCTTGCTCGAGGCCGAGGAGTACAAATCGCTCGAGGAATACGATGCCGCCCTGGAGGAGCACCGCGCGCAGATGGGCGGCAAATCCGGGGCCGCTTCGGCCGATGTGCCGCCCCCGCCACCCGCGCTTACCTAGCGTTCATCGACCAACGTTCCTCCTCTATGGAGGAGCCGCGGTTGGCATCGTTGCCCTTCATCTGGCAACGAACGGGACGCTCGGATTCCATATCGACGAGCTCTACTACCTGGACTGCGGGCGCCATCCCGCCTTCGGCTATGTTGACTTCCCGCCGATCGTCCCACTCCTGGCCCGACTCGAAACAGGACTCCTCGGGGTAAGCCCCTGGGCGCTGCGCGTACTCCCAGCCCTCATCAGCGGCATCCTCGTCGTCCTCTGCGGCGCCTACGTTCGACGGCTCGGCGGCTCGCTCCGGCTCCAGGCCATCGCCCTCCTGTTCGCGATCACAACGCCCTTCATCCTCGGCACCTGGCTCTTCCAAACCGTCATCTTCGATCAGCTGACCTGGATGCTCGCCCTCTACTGGTTTCTCTGTCTCGTCCTCCAACGGAGGCTCAGGCACTGGATTCTTCTGGGCATCACACTCGGGATCGGTCTCGAGGTGAAATACACCATCCTCGCCCTCATCGTCGCCATCGGCGTCGCCGTCGTCCTGACTCCATCACTCCGCAAAGACCTTCGGACGAAATATCTCTGGATTGCCATCGGACTCATGTTGCTGATCTGGGCCCCGAACCTCATCTGGCAGCTCGCAAACGGCTTCCCAACGATCACCTACGTCTTCAGTCACGGGGGAAGTACGGGGGGAATTGGGGCCTATCTCGAGGGACTGTCCCTCCTGCTCTTCCTCCTCCTTCCCCTGTGGGTCGCTGGTTTCATTTCACTCTTCCGAAATCGCGAGCTGCGTCCCATCGGCATCGCCTGTCTGATCCCGCTGGTCCTGTTCCTCGTCGCCGGAAAGTACTACTACGCTGCTCCGACCATCCCGACCGTCATGGCGCAGGGGCTCGTCGCCCTCGCCGGCATCAAGCGTCGACAGCTTCGGTCCCGGCTCACGATCGCGGTCGCCGTGGCAAGCCTCCTCGCCCTGCTGTTAGTTCCGATCACGGTGCCCATCGTTCCCGCGCGTCGCCTCCATACGACCGGGCTCGATAGCTTCTACGGTGACACGGTCGGATGGCCGGAAATCACACAGGAGCTTACGTCGATTTACTCAGCGCTTCCCCCATCCGAGCGCCGCACGACCGTCATCATTTCGGCCTACTACGGTGTGCCAGGAGCTCTCCACATTTACGGCAAAAAGCAGCTTCCGGGCGTCATGAGCCCGCAGCTGAGTGATTACTTCTGGCTCCCGAGCCCTCTCACAGCGACCGACGCGCTCATGGTCAACTACGCCCCATCAGACGTCGCCTGGATGTGCAAGTCGGCCAGGATCGTCGCCCATCTCACCGTCCCCTACCAGGTCGCGAATCTCGAGCAGGGCGCCCCAGTCACCTTCTGCGAGCTCAAGCAGCCGATCCCGAGCGTCTGGCCTCGACTCCGGAACTTCTCCTGATCGGCGACGAGCTCTACCGCGTCATGCCACGCTGGCGCACGACCTCATAGAGCAGAACCGATCCGGCGACGGCGGCGTTCAGCGAGCCCACCCGTCCCTGCATCGGGAGACGCACCAGCGCATCGCATTTCTTGCGCAGCAGCTGGTGCATGCCTTCGCCCTCGGCGCCGACGATCAACACCAGGGGCCGGCGGTAGTCGAACTCCGTGTACGGCGTGGTCGCCTCGCCGGCCAGCCCCACGATCCAGAAACCGAGGCCCTTGAGAGTGTCGGTCGCCTGGGCCAGGTTCGAGACCCGCGCATACCGGAGATGCTCCGCGGCCCCCGCCGAGGCCTTGACGACGGAAGGCGTGACCTCCGGGGAGCGGTTATGCGAGAGGACGATGCCGCCGACGCCGGTCGCTTCGGCGGTCCGGCTCAGCGTCCCGAGATTCTGCGGATCCTGCAGGCTGTCGAGCATCAGCAGGACGGCGTCGGGGCGTTCGGCAAGCGCCTCGCGCGCCATCGGCTCGAGGTCCCAGTACTTGCGGCGCGCGACATAGGCGACGATGCCCTGGTGCGCCTCAGAATGGGCGACGTCGTCGAGGTGATGCCGGTCCGCCGTCTCGATCGTGAGCTGGCGATCCGCAGCCAGCTTGCGCAATTCCTTCAGCCGCGGCTCCTCGCGCAGACCCTCCGCCAGCAGCAGGCGTCGAACTGGGCGCCCGGCTCGAAAGGCCTCGAGCACGGGGTTGCGGCCGTAAATGATGTCCGGAGGTCGCGGCACTGGCCTTCTTAGCGAATCCGCTTCCAGCGGGTCCCGTCTTTCAAGTCGTCGAGCTGGATCCCCATCGCCAGCAACTCCGCCCGGATCTCGTCGGACCGCCGGAAGTCACGAGCCTGGCGCACCCGCTCGCGCTCGCCGATCAGCCGCTCGACCTCGGCGTCCACCGAGGTGGGGGGAAACTCCATGACATCCAGGATGCGGTTGGCATGCCGGAGCATTGCCATCGCCGCCGCCCGGTCCTCGGGCGACGCGTCCGCGGCCTCGATGCGGGGATTGAACCCCTTGATGAACTCGAACAGATGGCCCACCGCGGCCGGGACGTTGAGATCGTCGTCGAGGGCAGCGTCCCAGCGGGTGCGGACGTCCAATGGCGGTTGCGCCCCATCTTCCGTCGGTCCCAGACGGATGGCAAACTCGTCGAGGCGTTTCACCGCGCTCTCGGCGCCCTTGAGCAGCTCGGGTGAGAAGGCGAGCTGGCTACGATAGTGGGCTCCCGCCAGCAACGCGTAGCGAATGGCGCGCGGTTGATGGCCTTCCTCCAGGAGGTCGTGCAGGGTCGTGAAGTTCTTCAGCCGCTTGGACATCTTCTCACCGACCGCGTCCTGGAGGAATTCGGCGTGAAGCCAGTAGCGGGCGAAGGTCTTGCCAGTCGCAGCCTCGCTCTGGGCAATCTCGTTCTCATGGTGGGGAAAAATGTTGTCGACGCCGCCCGTGTGGATGTCGAAGCTCTCCCCGAGGTACTTCATGCTCATTGCGGAGCACTCGATGTGCCAGCCGGGACGCCCAGCCCCAAGGGGCGTCTCCCATGCCTGCTCGCCTGGCTTGCGCGCCTTCCAGAGCACGAAATCGCGGGGATCATCCTTTCCGTAGTCGTCGACGTCGACCCGGGCCCCGGCCTTGAGCCCCGCATGGTCGAGATGGGCCAGCGCACCATACCGCGGGAAGGTCGCGATCCGGAAGTATGTTGACCCCTCACTGACATAGGTGTGACCCTTTTCGCTCAACCGATGGATCAGCGTGACCATCTCCTCGATGTGATGGGTCGCGCGCGGGTAATGTTCGGCTCGCTCGATCCGTAACGCCTCGAGATGCTTGAAGAAGGCCTCGATGTAAGGCTCGGTGAATTCATCGATCGTCTCGCCGCGCTCCGCCGCCTTTTTGATGATCCGGTCCTCGACGTCGGTCAGATTCATCACCTGCGTGACGCGCAGACCGCGTTGCCGCAACACCCGACGGAGCACATCTTCGAAGAGGAACGTGCGGAAGTTGCCGATATGCGCGTAGTCGTGCACCGTCGGTCCGCAGGTGTACATGCGGGCGTGGCCGGGTTCGAGCGGCGTGAAGGCCTCCACCGTTCCGGTCATCGTGTTGTGCAGGCGAAGCTCGCTCATGGCATCTCGCGCAGCAGCACGACCGCCTGGGCCGCCAGCGCCTCACCGCGGCCGATCGCCCCAACATGGTCGGTCGTGGTGCCTTTGACGCCGACGGCCGCAGGGTCAATGCCCAACGCGCTGGCGAGGTTCGACCGAATCGCCTCGCGATACGGCGCCACCCTGGGGGCCTGGGCGAGGAGAGTGACGTCCGCGTTCTCGACCACCCAGCGGGCCCGGCGGCAATGGTCCGTGACCTCGCGGAGCAGCTCGAGGCTACTCGCGTCTTTGTATTTCGGGTCGGTATCGGGAAAGAGCGTGCCAATATCGCCGATCCCGGCGGCGCCGCAGAGGGCATCGATCAACGCGTGGCAGATGACGTCCGCGTCACTGTGGCCGCTCAGCCCGAGGTCCCAGGGCAGCTCGACCCCGCCCAGGATCAGGCGCCGGCCCACCTCGAGCCGGTGCAGGTCGAACCCGCTGCCTACACGCACACGGGGGCGGCGGCAAGCAGGGCCTCGACCATCAGCGCATCCTCATGGGTGGCGACCTTGAGGTTGCTGTAGGACCCCGAGAAGACCTTGACTGGCTTGCCGAGCTTCTCGATCAGTTCCGCATCGTCCTCGACCACGATTCCCTCCCGGACGGCCTTTTCATGGGCGAGGAGGATCCAGTCGAACCGGAACACCTGCGGCGTCTGGATCTGCATCAGGTCCGCCCGCTCGACCGTGCCGTGGACGAATCCGGAGCTGTCGACGTGCTTGTAGGTGTGGTGGACGGGAACCGCGGCGGTGGCCGCCCCGAACTGCCGGGCCGTTTCCAGGCCTTGATGAATCAGGTCATCGCTCACCAGCGGCCGGGCGCCATCATGGATCACCACGAAGTCCGGGCGATGCTGGCGGAGGCTCTCCAGGCCGATCCGAACCGAATCCTGGCGGCGCTCGCCGCCCAGCTGGACGTCGATTGGCTTCCGCCAGCCGTCGCCTTCGAGCTCGCGAGTGACCTCGAGCAGGTTGCGCTGGGAGACCATCACGATGATCCCGGTGATCTCTGAGCATCGGTCGAAGGCCTCGAGCGTGCGACGGATGAGCGATTGACCACCGACCGGCATCAGGACCCTGGCACTGGACTCCCCGTTGTGAAGCCCGGCCCCGGCGGCCGGAATGATCGCTTGTACCTCCACAGGTCACCCCTTTTGGCTCGTCGTTTTTCGGTGCGGTGAAGTATACGGCCCCGGCTTCGAATTTCAGCCGGCCCGAGCCGCTTTGGGTTGATAATTCGCCGGTGATTGAACTGCAGGGCCCCCGGCCTCAAGTGAGCCCGTCGTCCGCGGCCTGGCTGCCCCTGGTCGCCTTCGTGGTGCTCGGGCTGCCGGCTGGCATCCCGGGCGTGACCTGGCCCCTACATGCGTGCCGCCGTTGGGGCACCGCTGGCAGTGCTGGGGCTGGTCCTGACGGTCTCGACCATGACCTATTTCCTCTCGGCCGCCGCCACCGGACCGCTGACCAGCCGGATCGGGATTCGGTGGCTGCTGGTGCTGAGCTGTATCGCCGCCGGGGTTGGCTGCCTCCTCTTCGCGAGCGCCCATGCGCTGCTCGTCGTTCTGGCCGGCTCAGCCCTGGTCGGCCTGGGATCGGGCGCGTTCGACGCCGGCGTCAATGCCTACGTCTCGCTCAATTATTACGGCGTGCGGCTGATGGGCTGGCTCCACGCCGCGTGGTCTGCTGGGGCGGGCGCTGGCCCGCTCCTGGTCTCGGCATCGCTCGGCACGCCCGGCTCGTGGCGCCCCGCCTACCTGGTGGCGACCCTGGCTTTTGTCGTGATCGCGTTGCTCTCAATCCAGCAGCGGCGTGGCTGGCCGCTCACGGCACAGTCAGGCCCGGCAGCGGTCTCCCGCCTTGAGGCCGGCCGCGAACAGCAGACCACGGCGTTGGTCGCAGCCGCGCTGCCCTTTTATTTTCGCCGGCCTCGAGATGGCGACGGGCCAGTGGTCCTTCTCTCAGCTTACGGGCGGGCGGGGCGTCCCCAGCGGCCTGGCCAGCGTCGGCGTTTCGCTCTTCTGGTTTGGGATGGCGGCCGGGCGGATGCTCCTCGGCACCCTCGGCAACCGCCTGGCGCCAATCCACCTGCTCGATCTCGGCGCCGACCTCGGCGTCCTGGGTGCCCTGCTCTACTGGCTGGCACCGCCACTGGTTTCCACCCTGATCGCCCTGCCCGCGATCGGTGTCGGGGTATCCGTGCTCTACCCGGTGGCGATCATCCTGACCCCATCACGCGTGGGGGCGGCGCTGGCAACGCATGCGATCGGCTATCAAATCGCCTTCGGGACCGTGGGCGGCGCGGCCGTACCGGCCATCATCGGGATCGGACTGCAGTCGATCGGTCCGGCGCTGCTGGGGCCGGCCATCAGCGCGGTGGCGGCGGCTCTACTGTTGCTTCACCTCGGGACCCGGCAATCCGCTGGGCACGCCGCAGGTCATCCGGCGTCGTGATCTTGATGTTGTCTCGCTCGCCGTCGATTACGCGGACGTCGCCCCCCGCCCACTCGATCAAGGAGGCGGTGTCGGTGCCAACGAACCCCGCACGCGCGGCTTTGTTATGTGCTTCGAGGAGCCAGGTCGCGTCGGCTGCCTGCGGGGTTTGCACCGACCACAGACCGGAGGGATAGCCGGCAACCCGACCGTCCACGACCGCCACGGTGGTCGGTGACACGGGGAGCCCTGGGATGCACGCCTGCACCCCCGCCATGCCCTGCAGCAGCCGGTCAACGAGCGCCGGGGTGGCGAAGGGGCGGACTGCATCGTGGACGAGAACGGTCTCGACCTCGCCGGCATCGATCTGGCCGGACAGCGCCGCCACGCCGGCAAACTCCGATCGATGGCGCACATCGCCCCCAGGCACGACCTTGGTGAGCTTGGAAAAACGTGAACCTAGCCGCTGGCACGGGTCGATGTCGCCCGCCTGGGCTACGACGATCACCGTGGACACGCTGGGCGAGCGCTCGAAAAGTGCGAGGGACCACTCGAGGATCAACCGGCCTCCCACCTCGAGAAAGATCTTGTTGGCCGCCGCCTTCATCCGCGTTCCACGGCCTCCGGCCACGATCACCGCGGCTGCGCTCATGTCCGAACCATGACATGGATTGAAAGGCCGGCGGCGCGACAAAGCTGCAGCGGATCCTCCACCGGGGCATCAGCCCCGAGCCGGCCGAGAGCGCTGCCGAACGACTCGCGAGTGATGAGCCACGGCCCTTTGAGGTCGACCAGGGTCTCCCGCGGTACGGTCCGACGAACCAGCCCTGCCACAACCTCCTTGCAGGTGTCACTGACTGGCAGGCCGACGGCGATGACCGGCTCCCGCGCCTCCAGCGCGAATGCCGGGGGCTCCGCCGCGCCAATCACATAGCGCGTCCCTTCTGGCGCTGCCGCCAGCGCGGCCCGCAACCGGGAAAGGAAGCCAGGGCCGAACTCGACGCGCAGAACGACCGGATCAGTGACCGGTGCTGCCGCCCTGGATCTTGCGCAACGGTCGCGGCCGGCGCTCGATGCTGGATTCGCTCGCCGGGGTGGCGAAGATCATTCGCCCGGCCGCAGTCTGCAGGACCGACGTCACGACGACGCCGATCGTCTGATTCATGTACTTTCGCCCGTTTTCGACCACAATCATGGTGCCGTCATCCAGGTAGCCAACGCCCTGGTTGGGCTCCTTGCCATCCTTGATCAGCTGGACATTCATCTCTTCACCGGGGATCACGACCGGCTTGAGCGCATTGGCGAGGGTGTTCAGGTTCAGGACGCGAACGCCTTCGAGCTGGGCGACCCGGTTGAGGTTGTAGTCGTTGGTCATGATGGCGGCATTCCGGTTGCGTGCCAGCCGAATCAGCTTGATGTCTACCTCCGGCACGTCGGGAATATCGTCGTCCGTGAACTCGATATCGACCAGCGGCTCCTTCTGGAGCAGGTTGAGCACCTCCAGGCCGCGGCGGCCGCGGTTGCGCCGGAGCGTGTCGCTCGAATCGGCGATGTATTGCAACTCGGCCAACACGAAATGCGGCACCAGCATGTGATCGCGAAGGAAGCCAGTCTGGGCAATGTCCATGATCCGGCCGTCGATGATCACGCTGGTATCGAGCAGCACCGTGGCAACCGGGGCACGTCCGCCACCGATCGCGCCGGCGGCACGCGTTGGACCAAGGACGAGCGCCATCATCTCGTTGCGCCGGTTGAGGCCGAGGGTAACCCCCCAGTAGGCGAAGACGAGCGCGACCATGAGCGAGATCACGAAGCCGAGATACCAGGGCAGCTTGGCCAGAAAGAGGCCCACGAGCGCCGCCAGTAGCAACCCGACGAGGAGTCCCACGGTTGCCGCCACCAGGTCTGGCAGCGGGGTGACGTTTAGCTTATCTTCGAGCCAGAAGAAGGGCTTGGTCGTTACGTAGGGCAACCCGAAGAAGCCGAAGAGCGCGCCGGCCAGTGCGGTCAGCAACAGCACGATCGCTCTCAGCGTGTAGCCGTGGACGCCTGCTTCCGAGATGATGAATGAGGCGTACTCGACGCCCGCTATGAGTCCCAGTAAAAGGCCAAGTAGCCGGAAGACCCGTTCCACGCGCATGCAAATCACCTCCTTGCGTCAGGATCGGTGATCCAACGGCGAGGACCAGCCGTGCGAACAAACCTGCCATCGTGAGCTAATTAAAGCATGAAAATCGTGCCAGCACCGTGGCTAGGACGTCGCAGAGCCCTGAAGATTGGCCCCCTCGCGGAGACGGCGATCTGGGTCGCCGCCGCGGCCCTCTCCATCGCCCTCGCACTGAGTGCTTTTCCCACGGTCCCGGCCGCTGCGCGGCACCAGCCGATGGCCACGCCACAACCACCGGTTGCCGCCACGCAACCGGAGCTGGCCACCTCGTCCTACCGCCGGGCCTGCCTGCGACGGGTGATCGACCTGTCGCAGGGCCAAACCGAGTCGCAGATCATCGACGAGCTCAACCGGCGCTGTTTCGTGCTCCGCCGAGTCACGACGCCGGTCCTGCGGCCGGCCACCTGTATCGAGGCCTTTACCTGGGTGCCGGGTCTGGCAGTGGCTGGGCCGCCCGGCTCCTGCTATCGCCAAAGCAGAGCCGGATCGCGTCCGCAATAGTTTCGGCTCGCCCGAGCTCCATCCCCTTGAGCTCTTTGGCCCGGATCTCGGCCAACGCCGGGATGATCGCCCGCTTGAACCCCAGCCGGTGCGCCTCGAGCAGCCGGCGCTCCAGCTGATTCACGCGACGGACTTCGCCGCTCAAGCCCAGCTCGCCGATCGCCACCAGGTCTGACCCGACCGGAAGGTTGCGGACGTTGGACGCGATCGCCAGCGCGACGGCTAGATCGACCGCGGGCTCGATCACCTTGACCCCGCCGGCCGCGTTGACGAAGATGTCCTGTTGGCCCAGGCTGAGGCGAGCGCGTTTCTCGAGCACGGCGATCAGCATGTGCAGGCGATTGACGTCGATGCCGTTGACTGACCGGCGTGGCGGCGTGAAGGTGGTCGGGCTGACCAGGCTCTGCAGCTCCACGAGGAGCGGCCGGCTGCCCTCGAGCGCGACGTGCACGACGTTGCCGACCTCGGTCAGGGACCGGTCCTGGAGGAACGCCCGGCTGGGGTCGACGACCTCCTTCATGCCGCTGTCGAGCATCTCGAAGACCCCGATCTCGTCGGTGGACCCGAAGCGGTTCTTTTGGCTGCGGAGGATCCGGAAGCTGTGGTGCCGTTCGCCCTCCAGGTAGAGCACGGTGTCGACGATGTGCTCGAGCACCCGGGGGCCGGCGATGGCCCCCTCCTTATTGACGTGACCGACAAGGAAGATGGGGATCTGGCTGCTCTTGGCCAGCAGCATCAACTGGCCGGCACACTCGCGGACCTGGCTGACGCTGCCCGGTGCCGAGGTCACCCCGTTCATGAAGACGGTCTGGATCGAATCGACCACCGCCATCATCGGGCGCGAGGCAGTGAGGTGCTCCATGATGTTCTCCAGGTCGTTCTCGGCGAGCACCATCAGGCGGTCGCCCGGCACGCCGAGGCGCTGCGCCCGCAGCTTGAGCTGCTGGACGGACTCTTCGCCGGATACGTAGAGCACCGGCCCGTAGGTGCCGGCGACCTCGCTGGCGAGCTGGAGCAGGAGGGTCGACTTGCCGATGCCCGGGTCTCCGCCAACCAGGACCAACGACCCCGGAACGATGCCACCCCCGAGCACCTGGTTGAGCTCGCGCATCGCCAGGCGCAAACGGTTCGACTGGGCGAATTGGACCTCGGCGAGCGGCATTGGCTGGGCACTGGACACGGCGCGGCGCCGCAGCGAACTGGCCTTGCTCGGCTCGGGAACCGTCTGCTCCTCGACGTAGCTGTTCCAGTTGCCACATTCGGGGCAGCGTCCCAGCCACTTGGTTGACTGGTTGCCGCACTCCTGACAGGCGTAGATCGTCCGCGATGCCTTCGTCTTCACGTGCCGGCGGTAACTATAGGCCGCACCTGCGACAGCTGTCTGTCGCGGCACCGGGCCAAGACGCGCTGGAGCATCGTCACTTGCGTTGCGGCGATCAGGAGGCCGCCCATCCCCGCGACCAGGCTGAGCAACACGATGCCCGGCAGTTGGAGTTTGAGAAGGTTGCTCGCAAGCGCGCTGGTCAACGCCCCGGCCGCGGCACCGCCAAATGCCGTCGCAGGGATCCACGCCCAGACCGCCGGCGCTGGAAAGCCGGACCGTGCTGCATCCGCTGCAGGACCAAAGCCATTCAGGACCGTCGGAATCAGCACGATCGCGGGCAGCAGCCCAGCGGTCATTGACGGAGAACCAAAGAGGCCGGCAAGGTGCCGGCCTCTTTGTGTTCGGTCGAGCTCGCTTAGCCGGCCGCCAGAGCCGCCGCCTGGTCGAGCAGGCTCTGCGCCTGCGCGATCCACGCCTTGGCCTGTTGCTCGTTGATCGCCTGGTTGTCGAACGCCGCACCGCTAAGGGCCGCTTTGACCTGCGAGGCCAGCGCGTCGCGCTGCGAAGTCAGGCCATCGATCGAGTTCTCCAGCGACGTATAGCGGGAATCGTCTGTGCCCGACCCGCTCTTCAGCGCACTGGTGGATGCCGTCAGCAGGTCGAGGCCGAATTGGCCAAAGGACGCGTTGACCTGCTCATAGGCTCTGCCGAGGCGGAGGAGCGTCTCGCGGTGCGCGCGGAGGCTCTGCGCCACCGCCTGATTGGTCAGCGCCTCGATCAGGACACGACCGTCGTTGACGTAGTCATCCTTGAGACCGGCCAATTCCATGATCGTCGGCCGGACGTTGGTGTGGTCCGTCCAGGTCGTCGAGTCGATCCCCAACTTCCTGACACCCGGGCCCACCAGACCGAGCCAGTTGTTGGCGATCTCCTGCTGAATATCTCCATGGTTCCAGGCGAAGCCTGGGTTGATGCAATCCGACGCCATGTGAGCCTTATCCGGACACTGCGAGTTGCTCGTGGTGATGAAAAAGTCGGGATTGCCGAAGAGGGTGAACGTCGGCGTCCTGCGCGGATCGGCGTTCACCATGTGGAGCACCTTCTCACCAACCGGGTCCGCCAACGCTACCGCCACCGGTGTCGGCGTCGACGAACTGACGTAGGGGTCGATGGCTGTCGCCGCCCCCGCATCGCGCTCGAACTTGCGTACCGCGGTGTCAGTTCGGGCTGGCTGACCGTTCACGTAGATGGTGGGCGACGAGTCGGTGTGTAGGGAGTAGGTGGGCTCCCCAGACGGCAATACCGAATTGAGATTCACGGTTACCTCACCGATCTGGTTCGTCGGGCAGCTCTGACCCGCGCTCACGTTGCAGAACGTGTGGCTGTAGGCCAGCGACCCGTCCGCCTGGGGAATTCCGGTCCCACCGGCGAAGTGATCCCCTTCGTCCGCGGTGACAGCGAAGAGGGTGTTGGCCTTCGTAATCCCGTCAGCGGCGAGACGGTCGAAGAACTTGGCGAAGGCGTCGTCGTAGGCCGCCAGCTGCGCTTTGTAGTCGGCCTCGCCGGGCCCGGAGGCACGCCCGAGCGTGTGATTATCGTGGGCATCCGAGATGTACGCGTAGGTCACCGGCACACCGGATTCCTGCATCTGGGCAACGTAGCCGAGGGTGTTCTTGGCCAGCGCGCCATCAAAACCGGGGAAGCCTGGCTGACCGAACTGATCGGTGACCGGCTGGCCATTCATATCGTTGACGGAGTCACTGCCATCGTTGATGGCGGGGTTCACGTACTTGGCGCCGAACAGCCCGAGATAACCCGCGTAACCACGCGGCTCGTCGGGAAGCTTGTCTGGACGGGAGTTGGTGACATTGCGAGCGTTGGCCGCGCAGATGCCTCCCCCATTGCCACAGTGGATCGCGATCCCGACAAAATCGGTCAGGGCCTTCGCCCGAGCCGCCGTGCCCGACGGTGCCTTGTTGGAAGCATCCGCCTCGGTCCACTCAGGCGTTCCGGTCCCGAAGACCTCACTCATATCGCCAAACGGGCCCGTGCCGGTATTTTCCAGCTCGATGTTCGCCGTCGAGACGCCCCCGAAGTCACAGCCGGCCCGCGTGTACGGCACCCACGGTGCAGGCGTGGTCTTGGGCGTCCCCGAATCGCCGTTGACCATGTTCGGTAACGGATCCCGCGTGCCGGAGCGGTCATCGACGAGGTCGGTCCAGTACTTGAACGATGTGCTGAATGCGGGGGTATTCGGCGGCGTGCTGGTCGGGTCAAAGTAGCCATAGGCGTTCGAGACGGTCTGACCCTGTCGGTCTGGATACAGGCCGGTGAGACTCGACAGGATGCCGCCGGCCGTGTGGGAGATCAGGATCGTGTGATCGTTCGTCAGTAGCGCGCCGTTGGATGTCAGGAAATTGAGCAGGTGTGGCATCTGCTCGAGATCGGACGCCACGTTGGCGCGATCGCGGTTGAAGTGGGTGTTGTCGAAGACCAGGTAGATCACGTGCTTGACCGGACCCGAGAGCTGACACGCGCTGGTCGCGACGGTCGCGGTGCTCGCGGATACGCTTGCGGATCCGAAGCCCGCCACGGTAGCCGGTAACATGGCGAGCACCAAAAGCCTTGCGAACGCGTGCTTGAGCATGGAACGACCCTTCATCTTTCCTCCTTGGTCAGTGACTGTTTCCCCTCACGCGAGTCTGACGATCGCCGGAGCCTTTTTCGGCGAAGAACCGATGAACCTTCGGTTAACGCGCAGCGCGGACCTGTGTATTGTGGCAGAGAAGTGCGGTTCGGTCTAGACCTTGCCCAGCATCAACTCGAGTGGCCGGAACTGCTCAAACGGGTCAAGTTCGCCGAGGAACTCGGGTTTGACGGAGCGTGGGTCTTCGATCACTTCAAGCCGCTCTACGGCGATCCGAGCGGGCCATGCCTGGAGGGCTGGACCCTGTTGGCCGGCCTGGCGGCGAACACCTCACGGATCCGGCTCGGGACGCTCGTCACCGGGATCACCTACCGGCACCCGTCGGTCCTCGCCACCGAGGCCGTCACCGTTGATCACATCTCAAACGGCCGCCTCGAGCTGGGCCTTGGCGCCGCCTGGAACGAGCCGGAGCATCGAGAATTCGGTATTCCCTTTCCGGCAATCAAAGAGCGGGCGGAACGCCTCGAGGAGGGCATCAAGGTGATGCGCACCTTGATGACGCGGGACGGCGCCTCCTTCAAGGGCCGGCATTATCAGCTCGACAACGCCACCTACCGTCCCCGCCCGATTCAGCAGCCGCACCCGCCGATCTGGGTCGGAGCCAGCGGCGAGCAGCTGATGCTGCCGATCGTGGCCCGGCAGGCGGACGCCTGGCATGCGTTCGGATCGGCGGATTCGATGGCGCGCAAATCGAAGCTCCTCGACAGCCTGGCCCAGGAGGCTGGGCGGAACCCGAAATCCATCCTCCGCTCCAGCTCGCTGTCGATCTCGGAGCCGCTGGACCAGGCACGCCGCAAAGCCGAGCGCTTGCGCGAGGCCGGCTTCGGCTACCTGGTCGTGAGCTGGCCTGCTGCGGGGCCGCGGAAGGTCGAGGAATTCGTCAAGGCGGTAATATCCGCGGTCGCCTCGGCTGACTGATTAACGCAATCGCCGCCGGCCGGCGTAGACATTCAGGTGCTGACCGCGCAGGAAGCCGATCAGCGTCTGGTTGCTCGCCTGCGCCAGGTCGCGGGCGAGGCTGGACGGGGCCGAGACGGAGACGAGGATGGGGATCCGCGCCTGCAGCGCCTTCTGCACGATCTCGAACGAGGTGCGGCCGCTGACCATCAGGATGTGCTCGTCGAGCGGAAGCAGCCCCCGCTCGACGGCAACGCCGACCACCTTGTCTACCGCGTTGTGGCGGCCAACGTCCTCGCGGACGACGACGGCGTTGCCCTCCCGGGTGAAGAGCCCGGCCGCATGCAGGCCGCCGGTCCGGCTGAAGACGGCCTGCTCCGCGCGTAGCTTGGCATCGAGGCCGTAGAGCGTCTCAGGGTCGACCTGCCAGGTCGGCTCCTCGAGCGGCGGCGCCGACCGGTGAATCGCCTCGATGCTGCTGACACCACAGAGACCGCAGCTGCTGGCGCTCAGGAAATTCCTTTGCCACCGGCGATCGACGCCGGGAGCTGAGGGATCGAGCTGGAGGTCAACGACGTTCTGCAGATCCGGGTGCTCGCCGTTCGGGATCGGCGTGACGGCGGTGACATCGGCGCGCCTTCGGATGATGCCTTCGCCAAAGAGAAACCCGAGGGCGAGCTCGGCATCGTGGCCCGGGGTCCGCATCATCACCGTCAGCGCCTTGCCATCGACCCGGAGTTCGAGGGGCTCTTCAGCCGCCAGGTGATCGTCGACCCGGGCTTGCTCCTCTTCGCCCACGCGGAGCACGCGGGCACGATGCGAGCGGCGGTCGGTGCTCAACGAACATCCTCCCAGCGATACGCGACGCTGCCGCCGACAAAAGGCACGGAAACCCCAGACCGGACCAGGTATGGCTCGGCACCGCTGTAGAGGGGCACCAGCCGATTGTCGGTGATCGCGATCGACTCGGCCTGCTGGTAGGCCTTCATCGCCGCTTCGAACGTGGTCGCCTTCTTTCCCTGCTCGAGCGCGGCATCGACCTGGGGGTCGCTCAGGTGGAGATTATTGAACTGGGCATTGGTCCGGAGCAGGTTTTCGAGGACATCGGAAGGGTACGGATAGTCCGCCGTCCAGGTGTCGATGATGACGGGAAGCTGATCCAGGGAAGCCTGACGGAAAAAGTCACCCACCGGATGGAGCGTGACGGTCCGGCCGGTGGCGCTGCTCAACTGGTCCTGGAGGTCCAGCCCGACGCGACCAACGGTCGAGTTCGTCGAGAAGTAGAGATTGATGTCCCCCTGAAAACCCGCCTGGTCGAACGCCCGCCGGGCCGCCGCGGGGTTATAGGCGGGCAGCGTCCTGGCCAGGTGACCGGCCACGCCCGGTGGGATCAAATCGGTCGCCGGGGTCGCCAGGGTCGAGCCAAAGAGGGCCAGGTCGGTGAGCCGGGCCCGGTCGATCGATTGGGCGATGGCCATCCGCTCCGGCGGTCCGTAGCCGCTCCCGGCGACCGCGTTGAAGCCCAGGTAGGTGGTGCGACCCGTCGGCACCTTGTGCAATTGGGCGACGTGAGCCGGGTCGCGAGCAAACGCCAGCAGCTGTGGGCCCGTGAAGCCGTGGGCGACATCGACGCCACCGCTGAGAAAGCGGTCCATGCGCTTGCCGGTGTCCGGTTCGATCTCAATGTCGACGGCGCGAACGACTGGTTGGGGACCCCAGTAGCCAGTGTTGCTGGTCAACCGCAGGCTGTGGCCACGATCCCAGCGGTCGAGGTGATACGGGCCGGTGCCGGAATCCCGATGGGCCGGGTCGACCAGCCAGTAGGGCGGCAACGCCAGCAACGTGAGCAGGCTGCTATCCGCCGCCGGAAGGCGGACGCGCAGCGTCTGCGGATCGACCACATCCACCGTCGTGAGCGCATCGCCTGGGTGACTCACACCAAGGGGGGTGAAGAAGGTGGTCAGCGGGCTTGCCGTGGCCGGCGCGAGCGCCCGAGTCCAGGCCGTCAGCGCATCCTGCGCCCGCACGGTGGTACCCGACTGGTAATGCGCCGATCGCAGGTGGAAGGTGTAGGTTCGGCCGGCATCGGTGATGTCCCATCGATCTGCCAGTGCCGGCACCGGCCGGAGCCCGGGGTCCAAACGGGTGAGGCCCTCGAAGATCTCACTACCCACGCTGAGCGAGGTCGGGTCGTCGATCAGGGCCGGATCGAGCGTCTGCGCATCCTCCGCCTCGATCAGCCGAAGGTGCGCGAGCCCGCCACCCGCCCCGGGTGATCCGGAGGCCGACGGCTGGCCCGGCGGCGGGGAGGTGCAGGAGCTGGCCAGCAGGGTGAACGCTAGCCCCACCGCGCAGCTGGCGCGGACCACCATTTTTCCGATACTAGCAAGGTGCTCCGGAGCCAACGCGCGGTCCTGGTGGCAACCCTGCTCGGGGCCATCCTGATCAATACGACCGCCGCCAGGGCGGCGGATGCGGCGACCCTCATTGCCGGGACGGTCCTGCCGCACACGCCGTCGATGGACGGCGTCGTCCGGCTCGAGCTCCAGTTGCGCAACGACACCACCCGAGGTTGGGTAGCCACCGATCTCGTCCACCTGGTCTGGAAGAGCGCCGACGGCAAGACGGTGTCGGATGAAAGCCGGCGGTTAGGGCAGGCGGTGCCGCCGAAAGCCGGCGTCCCGCTCACGTTGACCACGCTCGCGCCGACCGCCGTCGGCGACTTCACGCTGACGACCGAGATCGAGACCAACGGCGGTCGCCTGGCGGTTGGCGCGCCGAGCCCCTTCCACCTGAGCGGGTTTCTGTTCAAAGGACGAGGGAACGGTCACGGGCTCGGGATGAGCCAGTGGGGTGCGCGTGGTCGCGGCGCCGCAGGCCAGGATTATCGAAAGATCCTGAGCGCCTATTACCAGGGCACGCGCCTCGACAGCCGGGACACGACCGGGTCCGTTCGAATCGCGCTAACCCATAGCCCGGTTGATCTCGCGCGGCCGTGGCCGCGGCTCTTCGGCAGCCAACCCTTTGTCGCCGGCCCGGTCACGGTCGATGGGCAGGCTCAGCTCTCCGCCGGACCGGGCGAGCTGCTCGGCTTCGAGGCCAGCGCCGACGGCAAGCCACAGGTTTACCTCCAGGGCGCCGACGGCGCGCGCGGCGCCACCGTCGTGGTCACGCAGACCCTGACAATCCGGACCACGAGCCCCGCCGGCATCCGGACCAACATCATCCAGACGATGGGAGGAGACTTTCGGAGCGGCGCCGAGGACTGGCGCTATAGCGGTGCGCTTCGAATCATTCCCAAAGGGCCCGGGACCGTCCTGCCAGTCAATGTGCTGCCAATGGAGGACTATCTCAAGGGTGTCGTGCCGGCCGAGATGCTGCCCTACTGGGGACCCGAGGCGCTCAAGGCGCAGGCGGTCGCGGCCCGGACGTATGCCCTGCGGAAGGTCGCGTCGCGCGGGGGTGGTGGCGACTTCGATCTCGAGGGCAATGAGTTCGACCAGGCCTATAGCGGGTTGACCGGGCAGTGGGCCGCGAGCTCCGACGCCGTCGACGCAACCCACGGCCAGGTCCTGACCTACGGAGGCCAGCTGATCGACGCCCTCTTCATGGCCTCCGGCGGCGGCCACACGGAGAACAGTGAGTTCGGCTTCATTCACTGGAACAACGGTTTGAAACTGGCCGCCAACCTCCCCTACCTTCGGGGCATCGCGGATCCGCTCGATCGGGCGCCCTCCTGGCAGGTCGGGCCTTTCTCGCCGGAGGCGGCGGCCCAGATTCTGCGAGCCAACGACGAAGACCTGGGCGACCGTCTGGTCGGCATCGACATCCTCCGCAGGGGACCATCGGGACGCATCCTCGGCGTGCGGCTGCGCGGGAGCAGCCATACCGACGAGGTCAGCGGACCGGTGCTGCGGGCGTGGTTTGGGCTGCCCGATACGCTGGCCGACGTGGTCGGAGGCGGCTAGGCCCGCGATGGTGTTCGAGGCGCTTGACTACATCTATTCGCCCAGCGCCGACGTTGCGTCCGAGCTCAAGCATTTCGAAGAGATCCTCGGGGCGCGCGTCGTCTTCGCGATCGAAGACATGGGCACGCGGGTCGCCATGGTCGAGCTGGCTGACGGGCCGCCCCACCTGGTGCTCGCCGGGCACCTCGACGGGGAGCGGGCCGTGTTGCTCTATCGCGTCGCCAGCATGAAGACCACGCTGGCCGGTCTGAAGCAGCGCGGGTGGAAGAAGGGACGGATGATCGAATTGCCCATGGGGCCGGCCTGCGAGTTTACGACCAGCGGCGGGCACCGGCTGGCGATCTACGAGCGCACTCGGCCCGAGGTGGTCCGCCATTTCGAAGGGCGCCGCGATTTCTGATCTGGCTACCCAACGAGGAGGAATGAAGCGCACGCCGCTATGCGAGTTCGAGTTTCGATACACGTGGACGGACTTCGTCAATTGCCCGACGATCCGCGGCATCCTGACCACCGTCGACGGCGCAAAGATTTACCTCGTGATGAACGGCATCGCCATGTTGCGGCAAGCCGATAAGGCGCGGGTATTCACGACCTCGCTCACGCTGCGCGGTAGTTAGACGGCCTGCGCCTGGGTGAACACGGTCTTCGGGGTGGTCGACGGCATGCTCGACACGACCGCCGACACCGCCCACGCCCGCGCGTTTATCTGCGAGAACGAGGTGAGTCGGCTCTAGCGAGACCCGGCACAAAAAAGACCGCCGGACAATCCGGCGGTCTCACAACTTTGCTCTCGAAGGGGTTTAGCTCTCCCCTTTTCCCTTGCCCGCGACGGGCTCCTTGGGCGGCTTCTCCGGCTTTTCCGGCTTCTCCGCCTTCGGCTCGGCCTTGACCTCGCGCTCCTTCTTGATCGGCGTGAGGCGCAGCACCCCGTCGACCATCTCGACCATCACCGAGTCACCTGCGCTGAACTTGGTGGTCAGGAGCGTCTCGGACAGAGGGTCCTCGATCATGCGTTGGATCACGCGGCGCAAGGGGCGGGCGCCGTAGACCTTGTCATAGCCCTCTTTGGCGAGGTAGTCCTTGGCCTCACTGGTGACCTCGAGCTTCATCTCATGCTCCTCGAGCCGCTGGGCCACCTTGATGACGAGCAGATCGACGATCTGCCGCATCTCCGCGGCGGACAGCGCCTTGAAGACGACCACGGCGTCGACCCGGTTGAGGAACTCGGGACGGAAGGTCTTCTTGAGCTCGTCCATGATCTTCTCGCGCATCTTGCCGTGCTCTTTCTCTTCCTGGCTCGTGCTCGGCATCGAGGGCTGGAAGCCCATCGAGGTCGTCGCCTGCTGAAGGTTCGAGACGCCGATGTTCGAGGTCATGATCACGATCGTGTTCGAGAAGTTGACCTGCTTGCCCTTCGCGTCGGCGAGCCGGCCGTCTTCCAGGATCTGGAGCAGCATGTTGAAGACTTCGGGGTGTGCCTTCTCGATCTCATCGAAGAGGACGACCGAGTAGGGACGCCGCCGGATCGCTTCGGTCAGCTGGCCGCCCTCGTCGTAGCCGACGTAGCCGGGCGGTGACCCGACCAGCCGGGCCGTGCTGTGCCGTTCCATGAACTCCGACATGTCGAGCCGGACGATGGCGTCCTCGTTGTCGAAGAGGAAGCGGGCGAGCTGGCGAGCCAGCTCGGTCTTACCGACGCCCGTCGGGCCGAGGAAGATGAACGAGCCGATCGGGCGCTTGGCATCCTTCAGACCGGCGCGTGCCCGGCGAACCGCCTGGGAGATCACCTTGACGGCGTCGTCCTGGCCGATGAGCCGCGCGTGGATGTCGTCTTCCATCCGCAGCAGGCGGGCGGATTCCTCTTCCACGAGGCGCGAGACGGGGACGCCGGTCCAGGCGCTGACGATCTCAGCAATGTGCTCCTCGTCGACCTCGGGCACGGTGGCGCCGAGCTTGTCGCGCCACTCCATTTCTTCTTTGACGTACTTGTCCTTGAGCTTCTTTTCCTTGTCGCGGAAGGAGGCCGCGGTCTCGTAGTCCTGGTTCGCGATCGCCTCTTCTTTCTTGATCTGGAGGTCGCGGATCTCCTTCTGCATCGTCTTCAGCTCGGGAGGTGTGGTGGTGAGCTTCATCCGCACCCGGGCCGAGGCCTCGTCCATCAGGTCAATCGCCTTGTCGGGCAGCGACCGGTCGGTGACATACCGGACCGAGAGGTCGGCAGCCGCCTTGATCGCCTTGTCGGTGACAGTGACGCGGTGATGCTTCTCGTAGAGGCTCTTGACGCCGTGCAGGATCGAGATCGTCTCGCTCAATGACGGCTCGTCGACGAAGACCGGTTGGAAGCGCCGTTCCAGGGCGGCATCCTTCTCGATGTATTTGCGGTACTCGTTCAGGGTGGTCGCGCCGATGCACTGGATCTCGCCGCGCGCGAGGGCTGGCTTGAGGATGTTGGCCGCATCGATGGCGCCCTCCGCAGCGCCGGCACCCACCAGCGTGTGCAGTTCGTCGATGAAGAGCACGACCTCGCGGCTGGAACGGATCTCATCGAGAATCTTCTTTAAGCGCTCCTCGAACTCGCCACGGTACTTGGTGCCGGCCACCAGCGCGCCCATGTCGAGGGTCAGCACGCGCTTACCGCGCAGAGACTCCGGGATGTTCCCGAGCACGATCTGCTGGGCAAGGCCCTCGGCGATGGCGGTCTTGCCAACGCCAGGCTCCCCGATCAGAGCCGGGTTGTTCTTGGTCCGGCGGGAGAGGATCTGGACCACCCGTTCGATCTCGGACTCGCGGCCGATCACGGGGTCGAGCGTGTTCTTGTTCGCCAGGTCGGTCAGGTCGCGGCAGAACTGGTCGAGCAGCGGCGTCTTGGACGGCTTCTTGGCGGTCGCCGCCTCCTCGTCGAGGCCGCTCTCGTGGAGGAGCCGGTCGATCTCGCCTCGCACCTTCTCCAGGTTGGCGCCGAGGTCTTCGAGGACATGCGCCGCGATCCCCTCGCCCTCGATCAACAGACCGAGGAGGAGGTGCTCGGTGCCGACATAGTTGTTGCCCATCCGGCGGGCTTCCTCGAAGGAGATCTCGATGACCTTCTTGACCCGCGAGGTCGGGATGATTTGCTGGATGATGATGCGCTCATTCCGACCGAGGACCGACTCGATGGTGGCGCGAACCTTGTTGATCTCGACGCCGAGGTTGTTCAGAACCTTGGCCGCCAGTCCTTCGCCTTCGCGAAGCAGGCCGAGGAGCAGGTGTTCGGTACCGATATATGAGTGGTGCGAGCGCTCGGCCTCTTCCTGGGCCAGCGTTAAGACCTTTTTTGCTCGCTCCGTGAATCGTTCAAAGGGGTACAACCACTAACCTCCGCATGACTTACTGATGCTAACCATTACGATACCCGGATTCTTTGGATGACTTGCGGCCCGGATTCGGCCCAGCCGCCGGCTGTGCGTAAGGGAGTTACCACCCTGCGGGAAGGTCTAAACAATCGTTCGGGGGCAGTTTAGCGCATATTCGGCCCGAATTCACCGCAAGTCTAATAATTGCTTAGCCGACCGAGTCGCGGCCGGGCCCGAAGGCCCGGCCCTGGCGTTATTCCTGTGGGGCGGCGCTGATGTGGGCGAGGACCCGTTCCGGCTCGGCTTCGGGTACCCGCTCAATCTCGGCCGGGTAATCCGACATGCCCGAATCCTCAGTCCGTTCCTCGGGCTGCGGCTCTTCCGCCTGCTTCAGCGACAGGCTGATCCGACGGCGTGTCCGATCTGCTTGCAGGACGCGAACCTTCAGCTTCTGGCCGACCTGGACAACGTCTTCCGTGTGCTCGACATGCTCCCAGGCCAGTTCGGAAATGTGCAACAGGCCCTCGATCCCATCGCCGATCTGGAGGAAGGCACCGTACTTCTTGGTCTTGGTGACTTCGCCCTCGATGATGGCGCCCGGTGGGTACCGCTTCTCGATGTGATCCCAGGGGTCCTGGCCCAGCTGGCGCAGGCTGAGGGAGATGCGCGAGGTCTCGGGATCGAGCTTGATCACCCGGACGTCGATGTCCTGGCCGACGGTCAGGACATCGCCCACGTTGGCGACCCGGTCCCAGGAGAGCTCGGAGATGTGAATCAGGCCATCGGCGGCGCCCAGGTTGACGAAGGCGCCATAGGAGGTCAGCCCGGACACCTTGCCGCGAACGTCATCGCCGACCTTGAGGCGGTCGAAGAGCTCCGTGCGCTGCCTCGCCCGATCCTCATCGAAAGCCGCCTTCTGGCTGACGATCAGCCGGTTCCGCTTACGGTTGACCTCGAGGATCTTGACGCCGATCCGCTGGTTGACCAGCTCCTGCAGGTTCGCGCTGTAGCTGCGGGAAACCTGGGAGGTGGGCAAGAAGCCGCGCAGACCGAGGATGTTGACGATCAGGCCGCCCTTGTTCTGTTCCCGGACCTCGGCCTCCATCAGCTCGCCCGAAACCTGCTTGTCCTGGGCCTTGAGCCAGACGGACTCGGCGCGAGCCCGGCGCAGCGACAGAACGACGTTGCCGTCCTCGTTTTCGGGCTGTAGCACGAAGACCTTGATGCGGTCACCCGCCTGCAGGTCGGGGGTTCCGGCCTCCTTGGTTCCCAGCTCACGACTGGAGATGACGCCTTCTGACTTGGAGCCGACATCGACCAGAACTTCATCCGGATCGACCCTGACGACGACGCCGTCGATGATGTCGCCGTGGGCTATGCGCTTGCTGGAGGCCTCTTCCTGGTCGAGATACTCTTCCATGGTCGTTGCCATGGATTCCGAGGCTCCATTTTGCGAATCCGAAGAATCCTGGGCCGACTCAAAATCAGACAATCCAGTGGGCACCACCTTTTGTTATTGGAACTCGTTGGTCGTCAAGTTGTAAGCAGAGGCGCGAGTCACTTCGAAGTATAGCAATCGCGGCAAGGCGGGTCCTCAGCATTGTGATCTCAGGCATGGACGGCGTGTCGGCGCGTGCCTAAACTGAGAGGCGGAATGATTCACTGGCGACGCGAAAAGACAGCCTTTGCGCTCTCGGGCGGGGGCGCGCGAGGAGCGCTCCAGGTGGGCATGCTCCGGGCCCTGCTCGAGCACGGGATCCGGCCCGATTTTGTCGTCGGCGTCTCGATCGGCGCCTGGAACGGGGCCTGGCTGGCGCACCGGCCCGAACTGGAATGGATCGAGCGGCTCGACGAGGTCTGGCGACAGGTCAGCCGGCAGTCCCTCGACATGGTCTGGTGGCGGGCAGCCCGGAATATGGTGCGCCGCCGTCCGTCCCTGTACGAAGGGAGCGGTCTCGCCCGTTTGATCGGCCTCCACCTGCGAGCCCACGATTTCGAGGATCTTGCCGTGCCGCTGCACACGGTCGCGATCGACCTGACGCTTGGGACGAAGGCCGTTTTCTCCCGCGGGCCGCTGGCCCCCGCGGTCCTCGCCTCGTCGGCGATCCCCGGCATCTTCCCACCGGTCACGATCGGCGAGCATCAGCATGTCGACGGTGGCATGATCGACCCCACCGGGCTGGACACCGCGATTGAGCTGGGGGCCCGCCGCATTTTCATCCTCGATTCGGGGTACGCGGGCCAGCTTCCCGCGCCGCTCGCCTCGATGAATGCCATCGTCGACCACACCTTCCAGATCGCGGCCCAGCATCGAACCAGGTGGACCATGCAGCAGATGGGCCGCTCGATCGAGATCGTCCACCTGCGCCCGAGCGCGGGCTTTCTCCGACACTCGATGGACTTTGGCGCCACCGCCTCGTACCTCGACGAGGGCTATCGCTACACGATCCAGGCGCTGGAGGCCCGCCGGCGAGGGCGTCGGCCCGCCGCCGCCGCGGTGGCCGGAGCGCCCGTCTACCACTAGCCGATCGCCCGGCACGAAAATCAGCTAGCGGGAGACGCGAAAGCTGAAGTCGAACGCCTTGACCGACTGGGTCAGCTGGCCGACCGAGATGTAGTCCACCCCGGCGAGCGCGTAGGCCCGGGCGTTGTCGAGCACGATCTTGCCCGAGACCTCGACCTTGGCGCGGCCCTGGACCATGGCGATCGCCTGCCGAACCTGCCCGGGCGGGAAGTTGTCCAGCAGGAGCACATTGACCTTCGCCTGCAGCGCCTGCTCGAGTTCCTGCATGTTGCAGACCGTAAGCTCGATCCGCTTGCCGGGCAGCGCCTTCTTCAGGGTGCGAACGACGGTCGAGACGCCATCGCTCAAGGCGAGGTGCGACTCGGTCACGATCAGCCGGTCGGCGAGCCCCTTCTGGTGGCTCATGCCGCCGCCGACCTCGACCGCGTACTTCTCCAGGAAACGCAGGCCCGGGGTGGTACGTCGCGTGTCGAGAATGCGCGTCTTGGTGCCCTTGACGGCATTCGCGAACTTGGCGGTCTGGCTGGAAATCCCGGAGAGGCGCTGGAGGAAATTCAGCGCGGTGCGCTCGGCCTGCAGCACGCTGGTCGCCGGGCCAGAAACGCGCGCGACCAGCTGGCCACTCGCGAGCACGGTCCCGTCGGTGGCCCGCGCCTCGAAGCTGATGTTCTTGTCGACCAGCTCGAAGACTCGCTTGAAAATCGGTAGGCCGCAGAGAACGCCGTCCTCATTGGCAATCAGCTTTCCGCGCGCCTTGACCTTTCCCGGAAAGAGCGTCTGCGTGGTGAGGTCACCCTCGCCAATGTCCTCCACCAGCGCCTCCTTGATCAGCCGGTCGACGGCGCTGATCGGAAACCGCATGGTGATGACGGGCGGGGGCGCGGCTTTGGGCGGCGGCGCTGGAGGCGGCTGGGGGACCACGGGACGCGGCGGCATCCCGGGCGGACGGCCCGCGGTTCGCCAGGGCGAGCCCAGCCCGAGGATGGTCGGCCGGGGGAAGGGCATCATCGGAACGCCCGGGGGGAGCGGCGGCTGCACGGGAGCCGGCGCCGGGGTCACCGGCGCGCTCGCCGAGGTCACGACCGCCGGGCCGCCCAGGAGCGCCGGGCTCGCTGGCGCGGTGTCTGGCGTGCTGGCGGCTTTGGCTGGCGTTCGAACTGGTGCTGCCGCCTTCCGGGCGACGACGGCGGCCTTCTTTACCGGGGCAGCGACGACCCGCGGGCGTGCCGCTTTAGCGGACGGCTTTCCCTTGGCTTTTGGACTTGTTGCTCGCCCCTTCTGCTTCGCACGCCCATTGGCGCTCAGAAGCGCTCGGCTCCCAGCACGGTGTTGTCGATCAATCTCGTTGCTCCAAGTTTAACAGCGACTGCCAGCACATTGCCTGCCTGAGCGAGCTTGGGACGACCAAGCGTGACCTCCTCCAGCACGGAAACGTAGTCGATCTGGACACCGGGGGCCTGGCTGATCACGGCCCGGGCGGCTAATTCCAGCTGGTCCGGGTCCGAGACCCCCCGGATAAAGGCCGAGACGGCCTCCCCCAGGGCCCGCCGGATGACCGGAGCCGCCGCCCGGTGCTCGGCGCTGAGGTAGGCATTCCTCGAACTCATCGCCAGCCCGTCCGAGTCTCGAACCGTGGGACAGGCGACGACCCGCACCGGAAGTGAGAAATCCCGGACCAACTGGCGGATCAGGACGACCTGCTGGAAGTCTTTCTGGCCGCAATACGCGCGGGTCGGGACGGTGAGCTCAAAGAGCTTCAGGACCACGGTCAGTACGCCGGTGAAATGGCCCGGGCGGCTGGCGCCTTCGAGCACCGCTCCCAGCGGGCCAGGGTCGATCGCGGTCCGAAAGGCCGGGGGATAGATCTGCTCGACCGGCGGGTGGAAGATGGCATCGACACCGAGCGCCGCCAGCCGGGCGCGATCGGCCTCGAAGGGTCGCGGATAGCGGTGGAAGTCCTCGCCGGGTGCGAACTGCTTCGGATTGACGAAGATGCTGGCCACGACCCGCCGGTTCTCGCGTTTCGCTCGCTCGACCAGGCTGTCGTGTCCCGCATGAAGGGCCCCCATGGTCGGCACGAAGCCGACCTCGTCGCCCGCCCGGCGCCAGGCGAGCGCCTGTTGCTGCATCTCGGCAGCCGATTCGACGACCTGGCTAGCGGACGGCGTACTCGTGCTCAGGGGTTGGGAAGGCGCCGCCCCGAACGTCCTCGGCGAACTGCCGGGCGGCGGCCGCAATCGCCTCGCCCAACTGGGCGTACTGGCGAACGAATTTGGCCACGTGGTCGGGGTTGAGCCCCAGGACATCCTGGATGACAAGCACCTGGCCGTCGCAGGCGGGCCCGGCCCCGATGCCGATCGTCGGGATGCTGAGTGCCTCGCTGACCCGCTGGCCGAGCGGGCTCGGGATGCCTTCCAGGACGAGGGCAAAGGCCCCTGCCTCCTGGAGGGCGCGGGCGTCCGCCAGGATCTGCTCCGCCGCGTCATCGCTGCGTCCCTGGACGCGATAGCCGCCGAACTGGTTGACGAAGGTTGGGGTGAGACCGAGGTGACCCATCACCGGAATGCCCATCGCGCTCAGCTGGCTCGTGTACTCGATCACCCGCCCGCCGCCCTCCATCTTGACCGCCTGCACGCGGGCCTCCTGGAGAAAACGACCGGCATTTCGGATCGTGTCTTCGAGGCTGGCGTGGTAGGCCATGAAGGGCATATCGCCCACGACCAGGGCGTTCGGCGCACCGCGGACGACGGCGCCGGCGTGCCGAACCATGTCATCCATGGTGACGCTGAGCGTGTCGGGATACCCGAGCATGGTCATGCCCAGGCTGTCGCCCACCAGGAGAACCGGAATTCCGGCGCGATCGAGCCAGCGCGCGGTGGTGTACTCGTAGCAGGTCAGCATGGTGAACTTGGTCCCCTCGCTCTTCCACTTGCGCAGGTCGCGCACGTTGGTCGTGGTCATGCCGCCGCCTCCTTGTTCTTGGTTGCCAACTTCCTGGCCCGGTCGGCGAGGGCCCGATAGAGGACCTGGAGCTCGGGATCATCGCGCAGCGCCGCGAGGTGTCGCTCGATGGTGCCCAGGTCGCCCCGAGCGGCTGGTCCAGTGAGGGCTTCATCGGGGCTGGTGCGCTTGAGATTGGCGACCGCGCCGGCCAGCAGCGCCGTCATCCCGCGGCGGGCCGTTTCCTCGTCGAGGCCGGCCCGCGTGGCGAGGGCGGCGGCTTCGGCGAGCAGCATGACCGGGTAATTCGCGGCAAAGACGGCCGCGGCATGGTAGGCGGCACGGTCGACACCGGTCAGGTTAAAGGGATGGCCGTCGATCTCGGTTGCGAGCGCGATCAGCTGTTCGCGAAGCGGGGTGTCGGCGTCGATGCCGACGTAGCTGCCGGCGACATTCTCGGTCGCCTCCGGCCCGCGCTGGAAGGTCTGCAGTGGATGGAACACGCCGGTCCGAAGGCCCGCCTGGGCAAGGGGGCGTAGCGGGGCCCGGTCCTGCGCCCCGCTGAGGTGGACGGCGGCCCGCCCGGCAGCCGAACAGAGCGAGGGCGCCATGTCGGCGGCAAGGCTGGCGATCACGTCATCGGGAACGGCAAGGATGGTGATGTCGGCCAGGTCGATCACGGTCGCCGGACTCTGGCAGGCGTGGGCGCCCAACTCCGTGGCAAGACTGCCGACGTTCTCGGGGTTCCGCCCGCCGATCGCGGTGACGCTGTAGCCCGCCTTGTGGAGGGCGCGCCCAAGCGCTGACCCGGCACGGCCGGGGCCGATGATGGCGATGGTCGGTCTCTGCATGGTTTCCGTCTCGGTCCAGGGGATCCAAGCGGGCGCTCCCTCGATCTTACTGCAGAAACCTTACGGTCAGGCCGGGGTAGGCTCCAGGCGACCGGGCGGCAGCTCCGGGCCTCGATCTTCGGGTTTCGGCTGGGTCTGCGGGGTCTTCGGGACTTCCGCCTTGGGCCGCTCCGGCACGGGAGGCAGCTTGCCGTCGGGCGAGTTGATCACAGCGTCGATTTGCCAGCCTTCGATGGTCTCCTCCTGCTTCAGGTACTCGGCGAGGAGCACCATCGTGTCGCGGCGCTCGGTGAGGATCTTCTTGGCGCGCTGGTAGGCACTGTCGACCAGCCGATGCACTTCCTGGTCGATCTCGCCGGCGACCTCCTCGCTGTAGTTGCGCTGCTCCCCGAGGTCGCGACCGAGGAACACGAGCTCTTCCTTGTGGCCGAAGGTCAACGGGCCGAGCTTGTCGGACATGCCCCACTCGGTCACCATTCGGCGGGCCAGCTTGGTCGCCTTCCCGATATCATCGGAAGCGCCCGAGGTGATGTCGCCGAAGGTGATCTCCTCCGCGACGCGGCCGCCCAGCATGACCGCCATGTCGTCGTTGAGCTCGCTGCGGGACACCAGGTAGCGGTCTTCGGTGGGCAGCTGCATCGTCCAGCCAAGTGCCATGCCGCGCGAAATGATCGAAACCTTGTGGACCGGATCGGCGTTGGGCAGCGACTTCGCCACCAGGGCGTGGCCGATCTCGTGGTAGGCGATGACGTTCTTCTCGGCCTCGGTGATCATCCGCGACTTGCGCTCGGGTCCGGCGATGACCCGCGCGATCGCCTCTTCCAGCTCGATCTGGCCGATCGCCTTCTTGTTGTTGCGTGCCGCCAGGATGGCCGCCTCGTTGATCAGGTTGCTGAGGTCGGCGCCGCTGAAGCCGGGGGTCTGCCGAGCCAGGACTTCGAGGTCGACCTGGCCGTCGAAGGGTTTGTTGCGCGCGTGGACTTCGAGGATAGCCCGGCGGCCGCGGATGTCGGGGCGGTCGAGCGTCACGTGGCGGTCGAACCGGCCGGGCCTGAGCAGCGCCGGGTCCAGCACATCGGGGCGGTTGGTCGCGCCCAGCACGATCACATTGCTGGACTGGTCAAAGCCGTCCATCTCCGAGAGAATCTGGTTGAGGGTCTGCTCACGCTCGTCGTGACCGCCGCCGATACCCGCACCACGCTTGCGGCCAATCGAGTCAATTTCGTCGATGAACAT
>JBDTEO010000018.1:0-16977 GCA_039922495.1 Candidatus Dormiibacter sp. | reverse complement strand
CAACGGCACTCCGTTCACCGATCGGGGCTTTGAGCACATCCCGGCTCTGATGCACCTCCAGCCCTGGCTCGCGGCCTTCACCAAGGTCGGGTAACTCGCGCCATATCTATACGGGAACTTCATCTAGACGGTTACCTTCCAGCGGGCGCGATGGCGCGCCACCTTGGCGCGGTTGCCGCAGCTGCGCATGCTGCACCACTTACGCTTGCCCGTCCGAGAGGTGTCTTTGAAAACCCAGCGGCACTGGTCGTTCTCGCAGACCCGAAGCCGCGCCGCCTCCCCCTGGATCAGGTCCCGGGCGATCGCCTCCGCCAGCCGGGCGATCGCGCCGTCCACCGGATCGCCTTGGTGGCGATGGTCCAGCGACAGCCCGTCTGTCGCCGGGACCAGTTCATAGATGTAATGGGTCCGGAGCGCCCGGTTGATCTCGGCGAGGTCGGCGGCGTCCGGGGCTCGGCTCCCGGCTCGCGCCTCGAGCACCCCGCGCATTGCCTCCCTGACTCGGTGCAGGCGTGCTAGCATCTCCCAGCCGGCGCCGGGTGAGCCTTCGTACTGCTTGAGGAGGCCTTCGCGCGCCTCGCCATGCATCAGGCCGTGGGTGCAGAGCCACTCGAGCGCGGCTCTGGGGGAGTCCAGGCCGTCGTGCGGTGTGGGCCAGAGATCGAGGGTGTTCACAAAGTCCAGGCCCGTTTGCACCGAGGCGAGATGGCCTTGGCTGAATGGCATCAAAGGCGTTGCAGGATCGTTCATGTGTAACCCCCTTATACCACTTGACGGGTTAAAACACACGCGTTAGAATATCGTTGTAACTAGTTAGACGGTATCAAGCGGTTACAAAGAGGTGACAAACAATGCAAGACTACTACTCGATCTACACGTGGGCGATGGACAAGCAGGCCCGGATGGAGCGCGAGGCGGCCGAGCGTCGACTCCTTCGCCAGTCACCCTTCAGTCTGCGGCTTTCCTGGCCCGTGGTTCGTCGCCGCGACGGCCGCTAAAGTTCGACAGGTAGACCGTGACTATCCGACCCGCTCGCGCTGAGGTGGCCTCCGCAGAGGGCCGCCCTCAGCCGGGCCCCGGGACCGTCCCCTCACCAGCCCGGATCTGGCTGGCCCTGGGGACGGTTTACCTGCTCTGGGGATCGACCTACCTCGGGATCAAATACGCGATCGAGACCATCCCGCCGCTGTTGATGGGATCGGCGCGGTTCCTGGTCGCCGGCGGCGTTCTCTACGCCCTGGCGATGCGCCGAGGGGGAGGTCAGACCGACCGGGTGGGAGCGACCCAGTGGCTGGCCGCCCTCCTGATCGGTGGCGCCTTGCTGCTCGGCGGCAATGGTGGCGTCATCCTGGCGGAGCGAAACGTCCCCACGGGGGTGGTCGCGCTTCTGGTCGCCACCGCGCCGCTCTGGATGGCGATCCTGGATCGCGTCATCTTCCGGCGGCACCTTCCCGGACTCGCGATCCTTGGGCTCGTCATCGGCTTTGGCGGCGTAGCTTTCCTGATCGGGTCGCCAGGATCGGGCCGGATCAACCTCGCCGGCGCGGCGCTGGGATTGGTCGCCCCGCTGTGTTGGGCGAGCGGCTCGGTCTTCACCCGCCACGTCAAGCTGCCGGCGCGCCCGCTGGTCGCCTCGGCCATGGAGATGCTCTGCGCCGCCGGCCTGTTCTTCATCGCCGCGGTGCTTGCCGGCGAGCTCGGTCACCTGCACCTGCAAGCGATCTCGACCACGTCGCTGCTGGCCCTGGTGTACTTGATCACCTTCGGCAGCCTGGTTGGATTCAGCGCCTATGTTTGGCTGCTCCGCTCGGCGCCGCTCTCGCTGGTGTCGACCTACGCCTACGTCAACCCGGTCGTCGCCGTCATTCTCGGGGCGCTCTTCCTCAACGAAGCCCTCTCGCCGCGCACAGTGATTGCCGGCGGCATCATCATCGCGGCGGTGGCGCTGATCGTGGTCGCCCGGCAACGGGCGCTCCAGGTTAAGGCGTCGCCGGCTCCACCAGTTGCACCCGCTCTCCGGTAAAGGCGCGATGCATGCGCGCCACATTCGCGAGCGTATCGATGTCGCGGACCGTTTTATCTGTCCGTATCTGTTTGATGCGCGGAAATCGAAGCGCGTACCCCGAGTTGTGCCGTCCTGATTCCATGATCGCGTCGAAGGCGACTTCCAGGACGACTTCGGGTTGCACCGCGCGAAACCGGCCATAGTCCTTCAGCGTGATCGCCTTGAAGTGTTCGGTCATGGTGGCGATCTCGGCGTCGGTCAATCCCGAATAGGCTTTCCCAATGTTGACGAGGCGGTCCGCCGCGGCGTCGTAGACCGCAAAGGTGTAATCGGAAAGGACGTTCTTTCGCTTTCCATGCCCAACCTCAACCCCGGTGACGACGACGTCGAGCGTGGCCAGCGCCTTCTTCAGCTTGAGCCAGCCGAGCCCGCGCCGGCCGGGCGTGTAGATGCTCTCCGGATCCTTGACCATCAGGCCTTCGTTGTTGCGGGCGCGGGCGCCGTCGAAGAGTCGGTCGAGCTCGCCCGCGTCGAGCGCGCGGATCAGGTAGGCAAGCATGAAGGGGGAGGGCAGGCGCAACGCTTCCAGCTGCCGGCGCCGCTCGCGCAGCGGTTCGAGCAAGAGATTGCGGCCGTCGAGGTAGAGCAGGTCGAAGGCAACGAAGATGACCGGGACCTCGGCGAGCAGCTGCGCGCTCACCACCTTGCGGCCGAGCCGGTGCTGCAGCTCGAAAAAGGGACGGACCACGCCGTCCTTGAAGGCGAGCAACTCCCCGTCGAGCAGCAGATCGTGGGGGACTCCCTGTGCCGCCATCACGACCTCGGGAAAGGCGGCCGTCACCTCGTTGAGGTCCCGCGAGTAGAGGACGATGCGATCGCCATCCTTGTGCAACTGTCCGCGGATGCCGTCGTACTTGTCCTCGACCCAGGCCTCGCCACCGACGCGCCGCATGATGGCGTCCGCATCCTCCTCCGGGGAGGCCAGCATGAATTGAAGGGGATGGAGCAGCCGCAGCTCGGCAGTCCGCAGGTTCCCGTGGCGAGCGAGCGTCGCGACCTCGCCCAGGTCGCCGGTCAGCATGCTCGCCCACGACACGTCCGCGAGCGGCGCCTGAAAGGCCCGCGCGATGCCGTCCTCGACGAGGCCGGCGCGCAGGCCGATCCGTAAATCGCCGGTCAGGATCTTGACGACATACTTCGCTTCGACGGGCGTCAGCCGGTCGAGCAGCGCCTGCAGGGCGGCCACCTTCTTCTTTAACGTCCGCTCCCCATGCAGCTCTTCGAAGCCGTCGCGGACCTCCGTGATGGTGGTGGGGCGAGGGTGGGTGTGGCCCTCGAGGATCTCCTGGATCACGTCGCCGACGTCGCTGTGGCGCATGTACGACTCGCCCAGGGTCTGCTCCTCGACGCCGGCGAGCGCGCAAACCACGGCCCGGATGACGCTGTAGCCCAGGTTCAGCTTTCGCTGGTCGCGATCGGCGAAGGGCCGCGCGCTGAAGAAGATGGCCGCCGTGGCCAGCTCGGCATCATCGAGGCCGGCAAAATACTCGCCAAGCGAGCGCGTCTTTTCGAGCTTGCTCCTGGTGGCACGGATCGCCTCGCCCACCTGGGCGAATGCCTCCATGCCTCCCATCGCGCTTAGCCCGGCGTCACCTGGGCGGCGGGTGGCGGCGTGATGGCAACGCCCGTGTCGTACTTGTCGAAGGTCAGGGTGATCGAGTCGGTGGCCCCCTGCGTCTCGACGTACTTGATCGGATAGCCGTCACTCTTTCGGATGTACGCCTCGAAGGCGTTGCCGGCGCTGTCCTTGGCGCTGGCGTGCCAGCACTTTCCCTGTGGGAGGTTCTCCTCGCCGATGTATTTCTGGCCGCTCGCCCCGGCAAAGACGGTGGGGCCGATCCCACCCGTCGGGTCGGCCTTGGAGACCCACTGCGTGGCGCCCGGACTCTGCAACCCATAGTCGGTTCCGCCAACCGAGATCTGCTCGAAGCTCACCATTTGGCCGGTCACGGTGGTGATGAACTTGAACCGGCCGGCCGGTTTCGGCTTGTAGTCGATGGCGCCATCACCCGTCACCTTGACCGAGGTCCCGTTGTTCGATAGCGTGCCGCTGACCACGAAGTGCGCATCTTTGAGATTGGACTGCGCCGGTTTGGCCAGGATCTCTTTGGCCGTCGGGGCGATCGTGGTCGGATAGCCACACGCGGCAAGCGTGGCCGCGAGGCCCGCACCGATAATCACAATTCGTTTCACCGGCTCATCCTATCGGGTTGCGACCTCTTAACCTTTGATGCGTGGGCATCCATGAAGCGGCGCTCAACGGCTTCGGTCGCGGCGCCCCGGCGTACGAGCGCGGGCGTCCCAGTTACCCGGCCGAGGCGGTCGGCTGGATGACGGAACGCCTCGGCATCGGGGCCATGAGCACCGTCGTGGATCTCGGTGCGGGCACGGGAAAGTTCACCCGCGCGCTCGTGGCGTCCGGGGCCCGGGTGTATGGCGTCGAGCCGTCGCCCGAGATGCGCGAGCAACTGCGCGGCGCCGTGCCCGCGGCCACCGTCCTGAACGCGACCGCCGAGGCGATCCCGCTCCCCGATGGGTCGGTGGATGCGGTCACCGCGGCCCAGGCGTTCCATTGGTTCGCCACGGAGCGCGTGCTGGGGGAGCTGCAGCGCCTCCTGCGCGACGGCGGCGGGCTTGGGCTGATCTGGAACCGACGTGACATGAGCGACCCGATCCAGCAGGCGCTCGAATCCATCGTCGCGCAGCATCGTGCCGGCGCGTTTGGCCATGAGTCGGACCGGTGGATGGACACGATGAAGGCCACGCGCCGGTTTTCGCCAATTGGCGAGCGGCAGTTCAGCTACGAGCAGTCACTGGACCGGGCTGGGCTTCGTGATCGGGTGCTCTCGATCAGCTTCATCGCGATGCTCGACGATGCGGGGCGACGAGCCGTCGCCGAAGAGGTCGACGCGGTGGTGGCCGGGGAAACGGCCTTCCGGCTGCCGTACCGCACCGAGGTCTACCTCTTTCGGCGGACCTAACTCATCGTCCTCGTCCTCGATCATCGCCGGCGGCGCCGGAGGAGCCAGAACCTCCTGGATCGCAAAGATGATTTCGATCAGCTCGCTCGGGCGGATGCCGGGGCGAATCCGTGGCCCATATCGGGCGGCGATCTCGGGCCAAGGCTGGACCGATTCGACCAGGTCCAACAGGGTGGGACGGAGCCGGCCGGGGACTTCGACGACATCGTCGAGATTGAGCTCCTCGAGCTCGGTGAGCAGGAGATCGGTCAGCTGGCGGGGACGCCGGAGCCGCGCCAGCTTCCGAGCATGCTCGCGCCGCTCAGCCTCACGGATCTCGCGGTTAGCGCTGGAGATGGATCCTGCCAATGGGCGTCCTCCTGAACGGACGGCCTTAAAAACACTCGGAATCATATCTTGTTACAGTCACACTGCCAAAGTGACCGGCCCTCCGGCGACGGTGACGCCGCGTTCCGGCCATAATGCCCTCGTTGCGTCCTGCCCGCCGGCGTGCCGGCATCGTTTTGGCCACGTTGCTGCTCGGGATCGGACTCCCAGCCTGCGCCAGCCCGGCGGCGGCCGCCGAGCTGAGCCCCACGCTCGGCTTCAAAACCATTGGCGGAAGCCGGATCGCCTTCCAGGACGGCCTCCCGGTGCCGACCTTTTCCTTTCAACCCCGGCTGCGCCTCGACCTCAGCGGTCGCTGGCGTGTCGACCGCGTGCCCATGGACGATGGGCTCTCGCTCACGCGGCGATCGACCGCGCTGAAGCGGATCACCGCGGAAAGCGGTGGACGTCAGCAACCGAATTACGACGACGGCACCTGGTCGGTCGTGGACGTGCCCGGCTCCTTTGATCCCCCGCCCGCCTCGCCGGTGGAGGGCGCCTGGTACCGAAAGGCCTTCGATCTCCCCGCCACCTGGCAGAACCAGACGGTGACCTTGAAGTTCGGCGCGGCCAACTACGTTGCCGACGCCTGGCTCAACGGCCACTACCTCGGCTACCACGAAGGCGGCTCGACGCCCTTCGCCTTTGACGTCACCGACTGGCTGATCGCCGGCGACGTCAACGTGCTCGCCGTCCGGGTGGACAACCCGGCGTGGGGGACCCGCCAGGACATCGTGCCCTGGGGGCTCACGGACTGGTGGAATTACGGTGGCCTGACGCAGCCTGTCTGGCTCGAGGCGACCAGTTCGATCTATGCCTCCCGTGCCGACGTGGTCCCGCATCTCGACGGCGCGGACATCGCCGTCACCCTGCACCAGCGTCGCGGGGCGCCCGCCGCCGTCCAGGTTGATATGAGCGTGCTGCCCGCGACCGTCGACCAGGGCAACGTCACCAACCTGGATCCGCGGAGCCTGGTGCCATCGACATCGGTGCCGATCGCCTCTGAACGCGTCGATGCCGGCCAGCTGGCGGCCGACGGGACGACACAGGTCCACGCCAGCTTCTCACTCCTCGACGCCGACCTGTGGACGCCCGAGTCGCCGGCGCTCTACGTCCTCGAAGTGCGCGTGCTCTGGGACGAGCGCCCGGTCGACCAGCTATTCGAGACCTTCGGGTTGCGCCGGATCGCGGTCGATACCAAAGCCCCGCGCCTGTTGCTGAACGGATCACCGGTCGCCTTTGCCGGGGTGGCCCTGCACGATGAGCGCGTCTACCCGGGCTCGGCCGGGCAGCCGCGAGGCGGCCCGGTGACGACGGCCGAGGACATCCTGCTCGAGCTCCAGAAGGCGAACGCGGCCAACACCCAGCTGGTCCGGGCCGACCATCACCCCGCCAACCCGCTCCTGCTGATGCTCGCCGACCGGCTCGGCTACGCGGTCTGGGAGGAGATTCCGCTCTATCACTACACGCCATTGACCTTCGGCATCGCCATGGATCGCGGGATCCCGCAGCAGATGCTGAGCGAGATGGACCTTCGCGACATGAACCACCCGGCTGTGCTGTTTCACGGCCTCTCGAACGAGTCGACGGGCGGGGCCGAGCGGCAGCAGGCGCTGACCACCTTGCATCGCCTCGACCGCCAGAACGATGGCACCCGCCTGACGGGCCAGGCGTCGTACGGGTCGCAGCCGAACGACCCGACGAGCGCGCCGCTCGACGTGGCCGGGTTTACGAACTACTTCGGCGTCTTCTATCAGCCCGACGCTGGGCCGGGCACGACGCAGGCGCTGCACGTGATCCACGCTACCTATCCGCACAAGCCGCTGATGATGATGGAGTTCGGCCGTTGGGCGGACGATCGGACGCAGGAGGCAGAGCAGCGGCGGATCCTCGTCGACACCTATCAGGCGGCCGCGCCGCTGCTGGACACCGACCCGGCTGGATACGTCGGCGCGACCGTCTGGTGGACGCTCGATGACTACTGGACGCAGCGGCCCGGGATCAAGATCGAGCATTTCGGGCTTTACCAACCGACAGGGGACCCGCGTCCGGCTGGTGTCCAGGCCGCCGACCTGTTCAGCGGGGGCGCCGGCAAGGGGCCGCAACAAAAGATCGTGTCGAAAGCGACCGGGTCCGCCCGCCAACCGGCCGTCCGGGGCGTGCGGTTTCTTGCGTATCTCGCCTACGCCTTGACCGTCGCCCTCGGGATTCCCGCGGCCATCCTGCTGCTCTTGCTGCTGACCGGTCCTCGGCGGCGACGGGTGGCCGCCGCATGATGCGCCAGGTCAACGGCCGGGTGGTGGTGGTGTCCGTACGCGCCGCGATGATCGCGGGGGCCTGGATCGCCTTTCCCCTCGGGCTGGTCGCCGGCTGTGTGCTGGGCGCCGGGCTATCCTGGTTCGCCGGTGCCGTCCTCTCCTGGCAGTTGCAGCTCTCGCTGACCCTCGGCGTGACGGAGCAGCTTCTTCCCTTCGGCAGCCAGGTCCCGCTGCTGGACATCGTTCGATCGGACTGGTACCTGGTCATCCCGGCCATCGGCCTGTCGGTCGGGATCTTTGCCGCGCTGGTGGGGGCCCTGATCGGGGGCCTGGTCGCCGCCTCCTATAACCGATCGCCGTTCGGGGTGCGGGTCACGGTCGAGGTGCCCGAGGAGTCGTAGCCGGACCGTGACGGCGTTCTCATTGCCTTCCCATGACGTAACGTCCAATTGCCCTTACGCTCAGTCCAATTATGGGGAGACTACGCCCGGGGATCCGCGCGCTTCTTACCTACGGCCTGGCGCTGGCCCTGCTGGTTCCGCTGGGCGTCGGCGCCTACGCGGACCCAGCCGCCGCGCCGGCAATCAAGGAACTGCGCCACACCAGCCCGAAGCCGGCAAGCCGACCGCTCGCGGTCTCGACGCCGAAGGCGACGCCCACCCCGACCCTGACCACGATCCTCAGTCCCTCCGGCTTCGACCAACTCAAGGCAGACCTGAACGCCATGGCCGCCCAGAGCAGCGCCCAGGTGGGGATCAGCCTCCAGGAACTGAGCGGGCCGGGCCGGCAGAACCTGGCGTTGAACGGGACGGCGGCCTTCTACGCCGCCAGCGAGTACAAGCTCCCGCTGCTGATGGCCGAGGCCCAGCAAGTGGCGGCCGGTCAGGCCAGGCCCGGCGACGTCCTCTGCTACGACCCCAGCGACGCCGAAGACGGCTGGTTCACCGACTACCAGCCGGGCGCCTGCTTCTCCCGGGCGGACCTTGTGACGCGGGCCGGGCGCTACTCCGACAACACCGCAGCCCGCATCCTGGTCCGCTATCTGGGCGGACCCACCGCGCTGAATGCCTATGCGCGCGCCGCCGGCATGACGAACTCGGCCCTCTGGTTGCCAAATACCACCACCGCCAATGACCTGGCCGCCATCTGGGTCGCGGAAGCGCTCGGACAGCTGGGCGGGGCGCCGGCCCAGGGCTGGCTCTATCCGGTCCTGACCCATACGGCTACCGAATCTGGCATCCCCGCCGGTCTGCCGGCGAGTGCGACGGTCGTCCACAAGACGGGCGACATGTACGCCACCCAGGCGGACGCCGCCTACGTCATCAGCGGCCGCGTCCGCTACGTGCTGGCCGTCGGCGTCGTCGGGCTCGACGAGGCCAGTGCCTGGAATCTCATCCAGCGGATCTCGGCCCGGGTCTGGCATTACGAGGCGAGCCGCCCTGACTACCCGACTCGGGTCATCGCCACACCAGCCCCAGTCCTCCGGGACGTCCGGCACTAGTCGCTTGGCGGCGGTGGGGTCGGGCGCGCTTGTAACTTTCATCGACTCGCCGCGTTGATGCCCATGGATGCGCGTTCGGATTCTCCTCGTCCTCCCGCTGGTCCTATGGCTCACCGGATGCGCCGCGCTGCACGGAGCGGCGGGTGGAGGGTTGCCATCGCCGCCGCCCTCGCCCGCTCCCTCCCCGACGCCGGAGACGACGCCTCTGGCCGGCGTCACCCCCTGGATCGACGGCAGCCCCGCGGGCTTCCACCAGGGGCTGGCCGTGCCCGTCGGGGACAACGTCTCACCGCCGGCGGAAACGCAACCGGGCTATTGGTCGGCCGCGCTGACGGCGCCCTCCGAGGCCAAAGCCGGTCAGACGCTCGAGTATGAGGTGACGCTGACCAACATCTTCTCTCGCGCATTGGCCTTTCCCAACGGGTGTCCCGGATACATGGAAGCCCTCGCCGCGCCGTCCAGCTGGACGACCGGAAAGGAGTGGTTCCTGCTGAACTGCGGGCTCATGGGGACGGTGCAGCCCGGGGCGTCGGTCCGTTTTGCGATGCGAATCGAGGTCCCGGCAACGACCCCGCCTGGGACGCTGTCGCTCCTCTGGGGTCTCGATACCGGGTTGGCGAACTACGGCGGCTCTGCCACGGATCTCACCGTCACCCGATAGAGCTGGAAGGCGCTGCGCCTCATGCAACCATTTGGCCGTATGCCGTGTCTTGACTGGTGTGGGGCACGTGGGGCGGCCTGCCGGAAACGCCTCGTCAGCGCGGTTGTTCTGATGTCATGCCGTGGCCAAAGCGGACGCATTCGGGACTTCTTGAACTTGGCGTCATCATCGGGGTCGGGGTCGGGGTCGGGGTCGGGGTCGTGATCGTGGCGCTGCTGGTGCTGGGGAATCGCGTGGCGCCGTCGTGGGAGGTCCAGCCGCTGCCGGCGAGTAATGCCGCCGTCCGCATCCCGCTACTTGGACCGCAGCATCGCTATCTCTTTCAGCCCGCGTCTGCCCGGGTGACCGTCGGCGTGAAATACCGGTTCCAGCTGACGACGCAATGCGGTCTGGCGGATCCAGTTGGTCCCGACTTCGATGGCAGTTTCTGGGATCCTGACATTACCCAGCAAGCGAGCGGCGGGCCGCCTGCTGGGTTCAAGGCGCCCGTCGACACCGGTTACATGGTGCTGATGTCGCCCTCCGTGGCCAAATTTCACAGCTCGCAGGGCGCGACGGCTCGATTCCATCGCCATCCCGGCATGGTCATTGCGTCGCTCTGCGGATAAATTAATGGGCGACACTAGAATGGGCCAGTCGATGGCCCGGCCCTCGGATGCGTGCCCCTATCAGAAGCCGTTTCCGCCGGACTTTGACGAATGTCCGGCGTTTCAGCCGCGCCAGTTCATTCCCCTCGACACGCTCTATCAGCCCCTTCAACCGGTTGTGACCTGCCGCCACCTCGAGACGCGCTCGCTTCGCGAACGTCACCATTGGTACGGCGCTTGTGGACTGGGTGACGCGGCCGCTCGCCGTCGTTGGGCCTTGGCGGTCGGAACGAAACGCCTCGCCGCGATCAGCGAAATCCAGGCGCAGATGGGCCGCGCGATCGGCGGCGATATCCAGCGGCTCTGGCAGCTCAAGGGTCAGCAGCTTCAGGCGTTTCGGGCCGGCAGCGACGCCGCGGCGTTGACGCGAGAGCTCAGAATGCTATCCGACCGCGCACTCGCCGACCTGCTCAAATTTCTCAACGCCCACACCGACTCCCTGACGGAGGTCGGCATGCCGATGGGCACGATGGTCCAGATGACGCGTCTGGCCTTCGACCACTTCATCGAGACCCGATACACGACTGAAGTCACCCTCGAGGTGCCCGACAGCGTGCTGGAAGGGCTGTCCGATCCGGTGCGAACCTTCTTTCGGCCGTCGGCACCGAAGACGAAGGCGCCGTTGTCCTAGGCCGTCGGTCCGGCCTGGCTACCCTCGGCCTTCTCCGCCAGCCCCTGCAGCAATGCTGGAAATGAGTTGGCGATCTGCTTGCTCATCATTCCCCCGACGATCGCGCCCAATGGGCCTTTGACGCGGATCCCCTGGCTCACCCGTGTCGTGCCGGCGGCTCCGGCGGCGACACGGCATTCAAAGGCGAATCGGGTCAGCGGAATCACGGTCGTCTCCAGCCGGAATGACTGGCCAGGGACCACATCCTCGAGCTGGATCGCGTGCGCGCCCTGCTTGTTGGTCATGGTGCCGGTCGTCCCCGAGGCGAAGGGCCCGTTGAGCTGCATGGCAAGCACGTCGGGATTCCATTGCGGCCAGGTCGCCACGTCCGACCAGATCTTCCAGACCGCCTGCGGGGTCGCTCTCGTGTCGACGGATCGCTCTTCGACAGCCATAGCGTTGATCAACCTCCCCGAGTTTCGCCTGGTTGCCGGCTGCGCCGGTTGAGAACCAGGTAGACGCCGCCGGCGACAAGAAAACCGATGAAGTAGCCGAAGTCCGCCCCGCCGAACCACGACGCGAACGGTCCCGTGTAAAAGCGCTCCGCCATAAACGGAATCGAGACCAGCAGGCCGATGATGAAGGCGATCGGCCCCGCCGGGTTCCATCCGGGGGCCTGGCTGAACTCGACCGGGCTGCGATGGCGAAAGTAGTAAAAGTCGAGCAGGATGATGGCGAGCCAGGGCATGATCCAGTAGTCCAGCGCCACCAGGAAGTTCTGGTAGTTCTGTGCAAATTTCTGATAGCCGAGCAGCGCGAAGACCAGGCCCAGGACCCCGCCCAGCACCGCCAGCTGCCAGCGGGCCAGTTTGACGTCGGCGACGCGGGCGGACATCGTGTTGGAGTAGAGGTTGAGGACGTTGGCGGTCATGGCGCCAAGGATCACGGCGATGACGGCGATCGATCCGAATCCCCCCATCGCGATCTTGAGCGCCGCGACCGGGCTCGCCGCGCCCGGCGCCAGGATGGCCACCAGCAGGCCGACCAGCTCGCTCAGAAAGGAGGCGACCGCAGCGCCCAGGAAGACGTAGACGGCGAGGTAGCCGCGGGACGTGATCTCGGGGAGATAGCGCGAGTAATCCGATGCGTATGGGGACCAGCTCATGATGTAGGAGAAGGAGATCGCCAGCACGATGGCGAAGAGGGCGAGCGTGCTCCCGACCGGCTTCGGCTGCCAGCTGCCAATGGTGCCGCCGTGGGTGAGGGCGATGATGATGGCGATCGCAAACAGGATCCCCAGCACCGCCGCCAGGTAGCGTTCAAAGACCTGGATCAGGTTGTGGCCGTAGATGACCAGCAGCGTCTGGATGGCGACCAGGACGACGGCGGCCACGACGAACGGGAGTCCCGGGATCAGGAGCTGGACGGCGAAGCTGCCGAGGATCGTGTTGACAACAAACCAGCCCGCGGTGCTGAGCCAGTTGAGACCGGCCGGGAGGTAGCCCCCGACCCGCCCGAAGGCACGCCGGCCGATGAACATCTGGGGAAATCCGGCGGCGGGCCCCATCGCCGCGGACCAGGCGAGCAGGAGGCCGCCGAGAATGTTGCCGGCCGCCAGCGCCAGCAGCGCCGGGAGGAGGGGCAGCCCAATCGCCACCGGGATGAAGCCGATCGCGAAATCCGCGATCGTCAGGTTTGCGGCAAGCCAGAGCCAGAGAAGCTGCCGGCTGTGACCGTGGCGCTCCGCAAAGGGGATGTGCTCGATCGAATAGGGTTCCGCGATGGCGACACGGTCCCCGTACCGACCAGCGGGCTCAGCCACCGTCCAAGCCTATCGTAGCCCTCGGATTCCGCCGCCGGTCGAATCCGCCCCACGCCCGTTCGTCGTACTGTACAAAGCGGCGAGGGCCGCGACACTGCAAGGAGGACGGCAGCGATGAAGTATGTACTGTTATTCGGCGATACCAAGGACCGGGCCAGGCAATGGGAAGCGATGCCGGATGCCCAGCGGGAGGCGGCCTACGCCCCGATCAACCGGTGGTTCGAGAAGTACGGCAGCAAGATCACCGGCGGCCATGAGCTACAGCCCGAGCGGACCGCCACCACGGTGACCTTCAACAACGGCAAACCGGTGGTGACGGACGGCCCCTTCATCGAAGGCAAGGAGACGATCGGTGGCTACGCCGAGGTCACGGTCGCCGACCTGGACGAAGCGATCGAGATGGCGAAGGCCTGGCCGACCGGCGGGCCGGTCGAGGTGCGCCCCGTGGTCGAGCGGAGCGAGTCACTCCATAACGGCTGAGCGATCCGCAACCGACGCGGCGATCAACGCGGTCTTCCGGGAGGAGGCCGGCCGGCTGACCGCGGCACTGGTTCGCGCGCTGGGAAATTTCGACCTTGCCGAGGAACTGGTCCAGGACGCACTGGTGGCCGCCGTTGAGCACTGGCCCAAAACCGGCATCCCGGACAAGCCGGGCGCGTGGCTCCTCACGACCGCGCGGCGGAAAGCGATCGACCAGGTGCGGCGGGACGCCCGCTATCGGGCCAAGCTCGCGCTGCTAGAAGGAGACATCATGAGCGTGGATTCGGCGGAAGGGGACGACCGGCTGCGGCTGATCTTCACCTGCTGTCATCCCGCCCTGTCTCGCGAGGCGCAGCTGGCGTTGACGCTGCGCGCGGTCGCCGGGCTGACGACCGCGGAGATCGCCCGCGCCTTCATCACCTCGGAGGTGACGATCGCGCAGCGTATCGTGCGAGCGAAACGCAAGATCGTCGACGCCGGCATTCCCTACAAGATTCCGCCGGACGCCGCCCTCGGCGAACGGGTCGCGGAGGTGCTGGCGGTCCTCTACCTGATGTTCAACGAGGGCTACCTGGCGACGACCGGTGAGATGGCGGCACGCCACGACCTGGCGCAGGATGCGGCCTGGCTGGCAGGGTTGCTTGTCCGCCTGATGCCAAACGAGCCCGAGGCGCTGGGGTTGCTGGCGCTGATGCGGTTGCACCTCGCGCGCAGCGACGCGCGCTTCGACGGTGCCGGCAATCTCGTCCTCCTGCAGGACCAGGATCGTGGCCGGTGGGACCAGGAGCGGATCGCCTCCGCGGTGCGGCTCCTGGCACGCGCCGCGGAACTGGGACGCCCCGGTCCATACCAGCTGCAGGCGGCGATCGCGGCGACGCATGCGGACGCGCGCACCTGGGCCGAAACCAACTGGCAGGACATCGTCGGGCTCTACGATCTCCTGCAGGCCCTGACGCCATCCCCCGTGGTCAGGCTGAATCGCGCCATCGCCCTGCGGCACACCGCCGGGCCGCGCGCGGCCCTGGCCGAGGTTGACGCGACCGCGGGGGAGCTTGACAGCTATTACCTGCTCCACGCCACCCGGGCCGAGCTTCTGCGGGAGCTGGACGATGAGCCGACCGCTCGCGCCGCGCTGCGACGGGCGTTGGCGCTGACGGAAAATCCGGCGGAGCGCGCCTTACTAGAGCGGCGCCTGGCGACCTAGCCGGCGGTCGTCCGGCGGTAGCGGATGACGCTGAGCGGGACGAAGACCGCCAGGATGCCAATGATCCACAGAGCCGACTGGATCAGGGCGACGCGGGTGTCGGCCGTGGTCAGGTCCGGATTGACATGGAACAGCCCGCGCAGCGAATCGGCGACCACCGAAACCGGATTGTGCTTCGCGAACCCCTGGAGCCAGCTCGGCATGGTGGCCACCGGCACGAAGGCGCTGGAGGCGAAGGTGAGGGGAAACATCCAGATGAAGCCGCCGGACTGGGCCGCCTCGGCGGTTTTGGCGACCAGCCCGATGAAGGCGGAGACCCAGGAGAAGGCAAAGCTGAACCCCATCAGGACCAGGATCGCGAGAAGGAACTCAGGAATGCTGCCGCCGGGCCGAAAGCCGACGGCGAATCCGACGAGCAGCATGATCACGACGGTGAAGAAGTTCCGCCCGAGGTCGGCGATGGTCCGCCCGGTCAGGACCGCTGAGGAGGACATCGGCAAGGTGCGAAAGCGGTCGATGAGTCCGCGCTGCATATCCTCGGCGAGCCCGATCCCGGTCGTCACGCCGCCGAAGGCGACCGTCTGGACGAAGATCCCCGGCATCAGGAAGTTGACGTACTGGCCGCCGGGCACATGGATCGCGCCGCCGAAGACGTAGCGAAAGAGGATCACGAACATGACCGGCTGGATCGTGACAAAGACGACCAGCTGTGGGACCCGAAGCGTCTGGAGCAGACTGCGCTTCGCCAGCACCATGGCATCGAGGAACGCCCAGGTCAGCGCGCTGTGCCGGAGCGGCTGGTAGCGATTGCCGGCGACGCTCGCCGGGCTGGTGGTCACGATCAACGGCGTCCCCGCCCGCGGCCTGCGCCCTTGACCGGCTCGGCATCCTCAGCCTGGTGGCCGGTGAGGGTCAGGAAGACGTCGTCGAGACTCGGCCGCCGCAGTTGCAGGTCCACGATGCTGATCGACTCGGCATCGAGGTCGCGGACGAGCCTGGCCAGCTGGCTCGTGCCGTCTTTCGAGGGACCGGAAATTCGTCGCTGCGCGAGATCGACGCGCACATCACCGGACAGGTGGCGTCGCGCGACAGCCTCGGCTCGGGGCAGGTCGGCGTCCGCGCCGACGGCCACCTCGATCCGGTCGCCGCCGACCCGGTTCTTCAGGTCGTCGGACGTTCCCACCGCGATGACGCGACCGCTATCGACGACCGCAATGCGTTTGGCGAGCTCGTCGGCTTCCTCGAGGTACTGCGTCGTCAGCAGGATGGTCGACCCCTCCGCGACCAGCGAACTGATGACGGCCCACATCTGGCGACGGCTGCGAGGGTCGAGCCCGGTGGTCGGCTCGTCGAGAAAGAGGACCGGGGGCAGGACGACGAGCGAGGCGGCCAGGTCGAGGCGACGCCGCATGCCCCCGGAATAGGTCTTGGCCACGCGGTTTGCGGCGTCGACCAGGTCGAACTGTTGGAGCAGTTCATCGGTCCGCCGGCCCGCATCCCGGGCGCTGAGGTGATAGAGGCGCCCGATCATCACGATGTTTTCCCGGCCGGTCAGGTACTCATCGATCGCCACCGACTGACCCGCCAGCCCGATGCTGGACTTCAGCTTGTCGGCATCTTTGACGACGTCGAAGCCGGCGACCGACGCCCGGCCGGCGTCCGGTTTGAGCAGGGTGGTCAAAATCCGAACGGCCGTCGTCTTGCCGGCGCCGTTCGGTCCGAGCAGGGCGAACACCGTGCCGCCTTCGACCTCGAGATCCACGCCATCGAGGGCCTTGGTGGTGCCAAAGTGCTTGACCAGTCCCTCGGCGTGAATGGCGCGATCCGATGTCACCGGGACAGGATACGTTCTCAGCGGATGCCAGGGAGTGCCTGTGCGGTCAGGGCCACCCCCGCAACCGCGACGACGGCCGCGCTGGCGACCGGGATCAGGGACGCCGCAGGCCCAAGGCCGCGCCAGGAAAAGCCCGGGCGCATCCGGCTCACCAGCGCCGTGCCGCTCGCAAGGACGATCCCAATTCCCGAAAGAACGATGGCGAGGCCGACGCTGTAGGCGAGGATCAGCAACATCCCGAAGGCGACCCGATGCAAGGAGAGAGCGGAGAGGAGCACCACCAGCGCAGTGGGACATGGAATCAGGCCGCCCGTGATGCCAAGGATAACGACGTTTCGCCGGCTGAGCCCCGCCGTCGGCGCGTGCCCGTGTCCGTGCTCGTGGTCATGCCCGTGGCCGTGCATGGCAGCGCGCATGCGCGTGAGGATCAAGGTCGCGCCGATCACCAGGATCATCACGCCCGAAAAGAGCGTGAGCCACGGATAGAGTCGCTCGGGTGTCACGATAGTTGCCGCGTAAAGCGTTACCAGGCCCAGCGCGAACACGCC